>NZ_JBEYSU010000029.1:0-81742 GCF_040704235.1 Micromonospora sp. NPDC047707 | reverse complement strand
GGTTGGCTCGACACCACCGGACCTACCGAGGGCCTTCTCTCACGTCCAACACGACACGCCGACGGACCCGCCCCACTTCTCAAACGCTCACTAAGAAGGGGCCCTTCCTTACATGCGGGCGGACCGCCACGTGCGGGCGGGCCGCCGGAGGAGGAATCCGGCGGCCCGCTCGGGATGGATCGGTCAGTAGACGCTGACGCCGTAGCGGCTCAGCACCTCGGTGACCGGCTGGAAGTAGGTGGTGCCGCCGGTGCTGCAGTTGCCGCTGCCGCCCGAGGTCAGGCCGAGGGCGGTGGAGCCGCTGAACAGCGAGCCGCCGCTGTCACCGGGCTGGGCGCAGATGTTGGTGCGGATCAGGCCGGAGACGGAACCCTCGGCGTAGTTCACCGTCGCGTTGAGCGCGGTGACCGAGCCGCTGCGCAGGCCGGTGGTGCTGCCGGAGCGCTGCGCGGACTGGCCGACGTACGCGTTGGCGGCGCCGGTGATGTCCCGGTAGCTGCCGTTCCACAGGTAGACGTTGCCCGGCTGCGTGGTGGTCTGGTTGCTGTACCGGACGATGCCGTAGTCGTTGCCCGGGAAGCTGGAGCCGGCCCGGGTGCCCAGCAGCGTGGTCTGGGACGAGTTCGAGTACCAGTTCGACGAGATGTTCGTGCAGTGGCCGGCGGTGATGAAGTACTTCACGCCGCTGCTGCTGCGCACGTTGAAGCCGAGCGAGCAGCGTCCGCCGCCGCCGGCGTAGATGGCCTGGCCGCCGGAGATCCGGGTGCTCAGCACGCCGGCCTCGGCCTCGATGCGCACCGCGCCGTTGGTCCGCGCCGCGGCGGCCTTCACCCGCTCCAGCTTGGCGCCGGTCACGGTGCTGTCTACGGAGACGACGACCTGGTTGGTGGCCGGGTCGACCCACCAGGCGGTGCCCGGGATCTTGGCGGTGCGCTCCAGTTCGGCGGTGGCGCGGTTCAGCTCGGCGGCGCCGCGCGTGACGATCTTCGGGGTGGCGCCGGCGGCGGCGACCTGGCGGGCGGCGACGGCATCGGTCACGGCGACGACCATCTTGCCGTTGGCGCCGGCGTAGGTACCGGCAGCGCGGTCACCGAGCCGCTCGGCGAGGGTGGCGGCGGCGTCCGGTGAGGCGGCGGGGGCGGCCTGGGCCGGGGCTCCCATCAGGGCTCCGGCGACCAGGGTTCCGGCCGCGACGAGGGTGGCGGCGCGGCGGAACGTGGACCTCGTGGGTCGCATGTAACAACCTCCGTGAACGGGGGGACGGCCCACGCCAGGGCAGCGGGACCGCGGGGGTCAACCCGGCTAGCTGCGGGAACCGGCCGAGCTGAGGGAAGTATTCACATATTTAAGATCATAGGCAAGGCCTCCGTTTGCCCGAATTCACCCAACGGCCACATGTAACGGCTCGGCAACATTGTGGACACAGACCGTTATCTATACGCTCCGGTAACCGCGTATCCCGGCACCCGCGACCCGGAGGCCCCCATGACCGTCATCCGTCGCGCGCTGGCCGCCCTCGCCGGCGTCATCGCCCTCGTCCTGCTCGCCGCCACCCCCGCCGTCGCCGACGCTGGCCCGCCACCGAACTCGATGGCGAGTCTCGGCGACTCCATCACCCGCGGCTTCAACGCCTGCGGGTGGTACGTCGACTGCACCTCCCGCTCATTCAGCACCGGGGACTACTCCACGGTGAACAGTCACTACCTGCGCATCCGCTCGGTCAACCCGAACATCAACGGTCGCAACCACAACGACGCCCGGTCGGGGGCGAAGTCCGCCGACATGTACGGCCAGGCCGGCACCGCGGTCAGCCAGGGCGTCGGGTACGTCACGATGCTGATCGGCGCGAACGACGCCTGCACCAGCTCGGAGTCGACGATGACCTCGGTGACCACCTTCCGGGCGAACATCGACTCCGCGCTCAACCGGCTCAAGGCGGGTCTGCCCAACGCCAAGGTCTTCCTCATCAGCGTCCCGGACATCCACCGGCTCTGGTTCGTCGGCAAGGACAGCGGCAGCGCCCGCAGCGCCTGGTCGCTCTTCGGCATCTGCCAGTCCATGCTGGCCAACCCCACCTCCACCGCCCAGGCCGACGTCGACCGGCGCAACCGGGTCCGGCAGCGGGTGATCGACTTCAACGCCCAGCTCGCGGCGGCCTGCGCGGCGTACGGCGCGAACTGCCTCTTCGACAACAACGCCGTCTTCGGCTACCCGTTCAAACTGAGCCAGCTCTCCGGCTGGGACTACTTCCACCCGAACACCAGCGGGCAGCAGGTGCTGGCGAGCGTGTCGTACGCCGCCGGCTTCCGCTGGTAGGCGAGCCCGTGACCGGCGCGCGGCGCTCCGGCGTCCGCGCGCCCGGCCTCCCCGCAGCGGTACCAGGCGCCGCCGACCGGGTCAGCCGGCCCGGCGGCGCGCCCCTGGGCCCGGCCGGGGCACCACGTCACGGGGCTCGTCGATCTGATGGCCCCGCTCGCAGCGCAGGACGACACCCACCTCGCCGCCGCAGTCACGGTGGTCGACGCGCAGCGGGGGACCCTCCGGGTCGGCGAGGTACCGGTCGCCCCACCCGAGCACGGCGACCAGCACCGGCCACAGGTCGAGGCCCTTGGGGGTCAGCCGGTACTCGTGACGCACCCGGCTGCCGGGCTCCCGGTACGGCTCGCGGCGCAGCACGCCATGCGCGACCAGCATGGCGAGGCGGTTGGTGAGCACCTGGCGGGGGACGCCGGTGCGGACCCGCATGTCGTCGAAGCGGCGGACGCCGTTGAACACCTCACGCAGCACCACGAGGGTCCACTTCTCGCCGAGGACCTCCATCGCGCGGGCGATCGTGCAGTTCTCGATCGACCAGTCCAGTGCCGCGGGTCTCATACCCGCCAGGCTAGGTCTGATTGACAGACTCAGCAAACGACTGCGAGGCTGAGTCCATGACACAGACGCAGGACCGCAGCCGTACGTTCTCCTGGTCCGACCCGGGCGTCAACGCGGCTCAGCTCGGTCGGCGCAGCGGCCTCGACCTGCTGCGGGCGATGATCGCGGGCGAGCTGGCCGCCCCGCCGATCATGCACCTGGTCGACATGGCGCGGATGGAGGCCGAGGAGGGCTGGGTCGCCGTCGAGCTGGTGCCGCAGGAGTTCCACTACAACCCGCTCGGCACCGTCCACGGTGGCGTCATCTCCACGCTGCTGGACACGGCCGCGGGCTGCGCCGTGCACACCACCCTGCCGGCGGGAGTTGGCTACACCTCACTCGACCTGAACGTGAAGTTCCTCCGCCCGGTCACCGTCGACTCCGGCACCCTGCGCTGCGAGGGCACCGTCCTCCAGCGGGGCCGCCGGACGGCCCTGGCCGAAGCCCGCCTCACGGACACCAGGGGCCGGCTGATCGCCCACGCCACGTCCACCTGCCTCCTGTTCCCCGTGGACGCCCCCACCCAGGCCTGATCCCCCGCCGCCCCTCCTCCCGCACCGGCAGGAAGTCCCGGGGAGGGGCCCCGGA
Organism: Micromonospora sp. NPDC047707; assembly: GCF_040704235.1. NCBI lineage: Bacteria > Bacillati > Actinomycetota > Actinomycetes > Micromonosporales > Micromonosporaceae > Micromonospora > Micromonospora sp. NPDC047707. The sequence goes on along the minus strand of NZ_JBEYSU010000029.1, from coordinate 78,241 downwards.
ACTCCCCGGGCGCGCGCCGTCGCTTCCGAGAGCCGGCGACGGTCGCGCCCGGGGCCGCGTCAGCGGGCCCGAGGTCAGCAGGCCGAGGGAGTCAGCGGAGCGTGCTCCGGCGGGCGCGGCGGGCGTCGCGCTTCTCCTCGAAGCGGGACGCGGCACGCTCCAGATCGTCCAGATGGGCGGCGATCTGCTCGCGGGCGGCCTCACCGTCGCCGTTCAGACCGGTGACCTTGAAGATGTCCCACTGCCGCAGCACCGGGACCACCACCTCGTCGCGGTGCTGCCGCAGGTCGTAGATGCCGGCCAGGGCGATCGCCACCGACTTGCGGGCGAAGCCGTCGATGCCGTTGCCCGGCATCTGGAAGTCGGCCAGGACGTCGGCCACGGCGCGCATCGCCTGACTCGGGGCCAACTCCAGGGCCGCGCCGAGCAGGTTGCGGTAGAACACCATGTGCAGGTTCTCGTCGGCGGCGATCCGGGCGAGCAGCGCCTCGCACCGGGGGTCGCCGGTGGCCCTGCCCGTGTTGCGGTGGGAGATCCGCGTGGCGAGTTCCTGGAAGGACACGTACGCGAGCGAGTGCAGCATCTCCTCGTCGTGGGCGTTGTGGAACCCGTTCGACATGTGCGTCATCCGGGCCCGCTCCAGGGCCACCGGGTCGACGGCACGGGTCACCGTCAGGTAGTCCCGGATCGCCGTGCCGTGCCGCCCCTCCTCGGCGGTCCACCGGTGCACCCACGTCCCCCACGCGCCGTCCCGGCCGAAGAGCGTGGCGATCTGGTGGTGGTACGAGGGCAGGTTGTCCTCGGTGAGCAGGTTGACGATCAGGGCGGTGCGCGCCACCTCGGGGATGGTGGTGTCCTCCGGGGACCACGCCTCCCCACCCATCGGCCCGTCGAAGTCGCGTCCCTCGCTCCACGGCACGTACTCGTGCGGGAACCACTCCTTGGCCAGCGACAGGTGGCGGTCGAGGTTCTTCTCGACCACGGCCTCGAGTTCGTGCAAGAGGGCGGTCTGGCTGAGCACGGTCACGGCGATCTCCCTACGATGGCGTAACTTACGCTACCGTAGGTGCGATCGTCCGTCCGCGCCAGTCGCGTCCCAGCAGAGCCCCGGCGTCGACTCAGCTGACGAGAGGCTTCAGGTCCACCGACGGCGGCATCCACACCCCGGCCTCCGCGCGTACCTGCTCACCGGAGCGGATGTCCTTGACCTCGTCCCCCTCCGGGCCCGGGAACCACACGTACGGGATGCGGCGGCGCTCGGCGTACCGGATCTGCTTGCCGAACTTCGCCGCGCTCGGCGACACCTCGGTCGGCACGCCGCGCGCCCGCAGCGCCTCGGCGACCCGGTTGCTCGCGGCCCGCGACCCCTCGCTGGTCACCGCCACCAGCACGCAGGTCGGCACGTCCCGCGACACGGTCAGCGCGCCCGCGCCGAACAGCAGACCGAGCAGGCGGGTCACCCCGATGGAGATGCCCACGCCGGGGAAACGGGCGGTTCCGGAGGTGGCGAGGTTGTCGTACCGGCCGCCGGAGCAGACCGAGCCGAACCGCTCGTACCCGACCATCTGCGTCTCGTAGACGGTGCCGGTGTAGTAGTCCAGGCCCCGCGCGATGCGCAGGTCGGCGACGCACAGGCCGGGGGCGTGCTCGACGGCGGTGTCCATCACCCGGACCAGCTCCTCGACGCCCTCGTCGAGCAGCGGGTGGGTCACCCCGAGCGCCCGTACCGCGTCGGCGAACGACGCGTCCGGTGCGGCGATCTCGGCCAGCGACAGGACGGCCTTGGCCTGTGCCTCACTCGCGCCGGCCGTCTCGGCCAGCAGCTCGGCGACCTTCGCCGGACCGATCTTGTCGAGCTTGTCGACGGCGCGCAGCGCCGCCTCCGGGTCCTCGATGCCGATCCCCCGGTAGAAGCCCTCGCAGATCTTGCGGTTGTTGACCTGGATGCGCACCGGCGGGATCGGCAGCGAGCGCAGCGCGTCGCCGATCACCAGCGGCATCTCCGCCTCGTGCTGCGGGGCGAGGGTGTCCCGGTCGACGATGTCGATGTCGGCCTGGAGGAACTCCCGGTACCGGCCCTCCTGCGGCCGCTCGCCCCGCCACACCTTCTGCATCTGGTAGCGGCGGAACGGGAACTGCAGCTTGCCGGCGTTCTCCAGCACGTAGCGGGCGAACGGCACGGTCAGGTCGAAGTGCAGGCCGAGGGCGTCGTCACCGGCCGGGCCGTCGGTGTCCGCCTGCAACCGCCGGATCAGGTAGACCTCCTTCGAGGTCTCCCCCTTGCGCAGCAACTGGTCGAGGGGCTCGACCGCGCGGGTCTCCAACGGCGCGAACCCGTACAGCTCGAAGGTGCCGCGGATCCGGTCCAGCACGTACTGCTCGATCATCCGCTGGGCGGGCGTCCACTCCGGGAAGCCGGAGATGGGCGTGGGCTTGCTCATGATGCTCCGTTCACAGGACCCGCGCGGTCGGGCGCGGAAGCGTCGGTGTGCGGCTACAGGCCGCGGGCGGGGGCCGCCGGTCGCGCGCCGTCGTTCCCGGCCACCTCGATGAGGTACGGGTTGGTCGCGCGCTCGCGGCCGATGGTCGTCGCGGGGCCGTGGCCGGGCAGCACGACGGTGTCGTCCGCCAGCGGGAGGATCTTGCTCCGCAGGCTGGTGAGCATCGCCGGCATGTCGCCGCCCGGCAGGTCGGTGCGGCCGATCGAGCCGGCGAAGAGCACGTCGCCGGAGAGGCAGATCTCGTCCGCCTCCCAGCGCGAGCCGGCGCCGGGCAACCGGAACAGCACCGACCCGCCGGTATGGCCGGGCGCGTGGTCGACGGTGATCTCCAGCCCGGCGAGGCTCAGCGTGGCGCCGTCGGTCAGCTCCGCGACGTCCGCCGGCTCGGTGTACGGCAGACGGCCGCCGAAGAGCGCGGTGAGGTCGGCCGACAGCCCCTTCGCCGGGTCGGCGAGCATCTCCCGGTCGCCCGGGTGCACGTACGCGGTGATCCCCCGCGCGCCGCAGACCGGCGCGACCGAGAAGGTGTGGTCGAGGTGGCCGTGGGTGAGCAGAACCGCCGCCGGGTGCAGCCGGTGCTCGGCCAGCAGCGCGTCGAGCCGGTCGAGCACGCCGATGCCGGGGTCGACCACCACGCACTGCTCCCCCGGCGCCGTGGCGACCACGTAGCAGTTGGTGCCGAAGGCGTCCGCGGGAAAGCCGGCCACGAGCACGTCCGCTCCCCTTCCGTCGAGCTGTCGGGTCCCGTCCCTGAGCCTAGTCGCCGACGGAAACGGTTTCGTCCACGCACCGGCTCCGCAACCCGGCCGGGAACAGTGACGATGCCCGATGACGGCAGCGCCGACCTCGTACACCACGTTCCCAGCCACTGGCCGTACACTCTGGCGGGCGTGTGGCGTGGCACACCTGCCCACCCGACGGGCGCGGCCCGTCCGCCACGGAACCAGGGTAGAGGAAGGGGAGCACGGGTGGCTTCCAGCAGGGACCGGCAGCGCAAACTCGCGCGGGCCAAGCTCGACCGGCAGATGGCCCGGCGGGCCGCCCGGGTGCGTCGTCGCCGACAGATCCAGGCCGGGATCGGCGTCGCCGTCGTCCTCGTGCTGATCGTGCTCGGCTCGGCCTGGGGGCTGGGCGCCTTCGACCGCGACCCGGCCGAGAACTCCGCCGCCGAGGACGTCTGCCTCTGGACACCGCAGGACGCCACCGCGAACACCAACCTCAGAGACGTCGGCACGCCCGCCACCACCGGCCTGCCGACCGAGGGCGTCCGCACGATGACCGTCGTCACGAACCAGGGCGCCCCGGTCACCGCCGAGCTCGACGTCGCCAGCGCCCCCTGCGCGGTCGCGAGCATCACGCACCTGGCCGGCCGCTCCTTCTACGACAACACCAAGTGCCACGAGATCACGACCGAGGGCGCGGTGCGCTGCGGCGACCCGAGCGGCACGGGGCTGGGCGGCCCGGCGTACTCGTTCTACGACGAGAACGTCCCCGCCGCCGCTCCGTCCCCGTCGGCGAGCCCCGCGCCCGGCCAGCCCGCGACGTACCCGAAGGGCACGGTCGCGATGATCGGGTCCGCGCCGGGGGCGAACGGCAGCCAGTTCCTGGTCTTCTTCAAGGACTTCACCACCGCCGACCCGAAGTACCCGATCATCGGGCGGGTCACGTCCGGTCTGGAGACGATCGAGAAGATCGGCAAGCTGCCGACCGTGGACAATGGGAGCGGGGCGAAGGTCAAGCCCAAGGACGACGACGTGGTCGTCCAGAGCCTGACGGTCACCGAACCGGCGCCGAGCCCGGCGGCGACGCCGACGTCCACCGCGTCGGCCACCCCCAGCGCCGGCTGACGCGGCCGACCCACCAACCCGACACAGCTCAGGAGGATCAGGCGTGACGTCCACCAGAGAGCGGCAGCGCGCGGCGGCCCGCGCCCGGCTCGAGAAGGAGATGGCCGAACGGTCGGCCCGGGCGCGCCGGCGTCGGCAGACCCAGGCGATCGTCGGAGCGGGCGCCGCCCTGCTGCTGGTGGTCGCCGGCACCGTCTGGCTGGTGTCCGCGGTCGGCGACGACCCGACCACCGACACGGCCGCGCCGTCGGGCGCCGCCCAGTGCGCGTTCACCCCGATCGAGGCGGAGCAGCGCACCCCGCAGATCAAGGACGTCGGCCTGCCCGGCAACCAGCAGCCGAACACCGGCACCCAGACGATGACGATCGACACCAACCTGGGGCAGATCACCGCCAAGGTCGACCGGGCCCGGACGCCGTGCACCGCCGCGAGCTTCAACCACCTGGCCGAGAAGAACTTCTTCGACAACACCAAGTGCCACCGGCTGGTGACCGAGGGCATCAAGGTGCTCCAGTGCGGTGACCCGAGCGCGACCGGCAAGGGCTGGCGGGAGACCGACGGCACCGGCGGCCCGAGCTACCGGCTCGGCGAGGAGAACCTGCCCACGGACAAGCGGCCCCCGTACCCGGAGGGCGTCATCGCGATGGCGAACTCCGGCCAGCCGGGCAGCACCGGCAGCCAGTTCTTCATCGTCTACGGCGACTCGCCGCTGGACCCGAACTACACCGTGCTCGGAACCATCACCAGCGGCATGGACATCGTCAAGCAGGTGGCGGCGGCCGGCGACGACAAGGCGTTCGCCCAGCAGGCCGGCGGCGGTCATCCGAAGAAGGAGATCGTCATCAACAAGCTCACCATGAGCTGACTTCGCACGAACACGCAGGCGCCCGCCGGTCTCGGACCGGCGGGCGCTTCCGTGTCAGGCGCCGGAGGTCACCCGGTACGCGTCGAAGACGCCGTCGACCTTGCGGACGGCGGCCAGCAGGTGGCCCAGGTGCTTCGGGTCGGCCATCTCGAAGCTGAACCGGCTCACCGCCACCCGGTCCCGGGTGGTGGTGACGGTGGCGGAGAGGATGTTGACCCGCTCGTCGGAGAGCACCCGCGTCACGTCGGCCAGGAGCTTGTGCCGGTCGAGCGCCTCCACCTGGATGGCCACCAGGAACGTCGAGGCGCTGGTGAGTTTCCAGCTCACCTCGACGACCCGCTCGCTCTGCGCCCGCAGGTCCTCGGCGTTGGCGCAGTCGTCCCGGTGCACGCTCACCCCGCCGGAGCGGGTGACGAAGCCGAAGACCGTGTCCGGCGGCACCGGGGTGCAGCAGCGGGCCAGCTTGATCCAGACGTCGCTGACCCCGCGGACCACCACACCCGGGTCGGCACTGCTCTGCCGGCTGCGCGGCGGCCGGGTGGCGACGGCGGTCTCGGCGATGTCCTCCGCCGCGCCCTCCTCGCCGCCGTACGTGGCCATCAGCCTCTGCACCACGGACTGGGCGGAGACCTGGCTGTCGCCGACCGCGGCGTACAGGGAGGCCACGTCGGCCAGGTGCAGGTCCCGGGCGATCGCCATCAGCGCGTCCGAGGTGAGCATCCGCTGCAGGGGCATGCCCTGCTTGCGCATCGCCTTGACGATCGCGTCCTTGCCGGCCTCGATCGCCTCCTCGCGCCGCTCCTTGTTGAAGTACTGGCGGATCTTCGTCCGCGCCCGCGGGCTCTTGACGAAGCCCAGCCAGTCCTGGGTCGGGCCGGCGGTGTCGGACTTCGAGGTGAAGATCTCGATCACGTCGCCGTTGGACAGCGTCGATTCGAGGGGCACCAGCTTGCCGTTGACCCGGGCGCCGATGCACTTGTGCCCGACCTCGGTGTGCACCGCGTACGCGAAGTCCACCGGCGTCGACCCGGTCGGCAGCGGGATGACGTCACCCTTCGGGGTGAAGACGTACACCTCCTGGCTGGACAGGTCGAAGCGCAGCGCGTCGAGGAACTCGCTCGGGTCGGCCGCCTCCCGCTGCCAGTCCAGCAGCTGCCGCAGCCACGTCATCTCGTCGATGTGCGCCGGCGGCCCGACGATCTGCGTGCCCTTGTGCTCCTTGTACTTCCAGTGCGCGGCGATGCCGAACTCGGCGGTGCGGTGCATCGCGTACGTGCGGATCTGCATCTCGACCGGCTTGCCGGTCGGCCCGATGACCGTCGTGTGCAACGACTGGTACATGTTGAACTTGGGCATGGCGATGTAGTCCTTGAACCGGCCCGGCACCGGCTGCCAGTTGGCGTGGATCACGCCCAGCGCCGCGTAGCAGTCCCGCACCGTGTCGACCAGGATCCGCACGCCGACCAGGTCGTAGATGTCGTTGAAGTCGCGACCCCGCACGATCATCTTCTGGTAGATCGAGTAGAGGTGCTTCGGCCGGCCGGTGACCTCCGCCTTGATCTTGGCGGCCTTCAGGTCGGTGCCCACCTTCTGGGTGACCTGCCGCAGCAGCGCCTCCCGCTGCGGCTGGTGCTCCCCGATCAGGCGGTTGATCTCCTCGTACCGCTTGGGGAACAGGGTGCCGAACGCCAGGTCCTCCAGCTCCCACTTGATCGTGTTCATACCGAGGCGGTGGGCCAGCGGGGCGAGGATCTCCAGCGTCTCCTTGGCCTTCTGCTCCTGCTTGGGACGGGGCAGGAAGGTCAGGGTCCGCATGTTGTGCAGCCGGTCGGCGAGCTTGATCACCAGGACGCGCGGGTCCTTGGCCATGGCGACGACCATCTTGCGGATCGTCTCCGCCTTGGCCGCGTCGCCCAGCTTGACCTTGTCGAGCTTCGTGACGCCGTCGACCAGCAGCGCCACCTCGCCGCCGAAGTCGGCGCGCATCTGGTCGAGCGTGTACTCCGTGTCCTCGATGGTGTCGTGCAGCAGCGCCGCCACCAGGGTCGTGCTGTCCATCCCCAGGTTGGCGAGGATCGTCGCCACCGCGAGGGGATGGGTGATGTACGGGTCACCGGACTTGCGGTACTGGCCGGAGTGCCATCGGGCGGCCGTGTCGAAGGCGCGCTGGAGCAGCCGCGCGTCGGCCTTCGGGTGGTTTTCCCGGTGGGTGGCGATCAGCGGCTCCAGCACCTCGCTGACCTGCGAGGACTGCCAAGGGGCGTTGAACCGGGCCAGGCGCGCCCGGACCCGCCGCCCGGTGGGCGCGTTGGACAGGGCGAACCCACCGCTCGGGGAGGTGTCGGGCGAGGCGCCCCGGATCGGGACGACGACCCCCTCGCTCCCGGCGGTCGCGCCGGGGCGGATGGCGTCCGTCGCGCCGGGGGCGTCGCCGGGACCGGTCACCCGGGCGTCACCGTTCCGGTCGGTCACCGAGCCGTCGCCTGTCGGGTGCACCGTGCCCTCCACCGGAGGGGCGACATCGTGGGACACCGGCCTCCTCACCGCTCGCCGGAAATGCGCCGGCCGTGCGGCCGACGTCGCGTTCAACCGGCCGCCGGGCCGGTCTTGTTCCCCGCCGGCTCCGGGCCGGCGCCCACCGGACGGTCACCCGTCCGGTCAGCAAAGGGCAATGCTACCCGCACGCACGGTGCCCCGCCGCTCCGCCGGACGGACCGCCCCGGGTCCGTCCGACGGCTGTGGTGCTCAAACGGTCAACAGGGCATGGACCGGACGCGGGGCGAGCCGCTGCCGGCCACCGAGGAAGCCCAGCTCCAGCAGCACCGTGAAACCGGCAACCGTGCCGCCGGCCCGCTCGACCAGGTCGAGGGTGGCCTCGGCGGTCCCGCCGGTGGCGAGCACGTCGTCGACCACCAGCACCCGGTGCCCGGCGGTGAACGCGTCCTGGTGGACCTCCAGGGTGGCCTCGCCGTACTCCAGTTCGTAGGAGGCCGAGTACGCGGGGCGGGGCAGCTTGCCCGCCTTGCGCACCGGCACCACGCCGACGCCGGCCGCGTACGCGATGGCCGCCGCGATCACGAACCCGCGCGCCTCGATCCCGACCACCGCGTCGAACGAGTCCCGCCCGTGGTGGCGGATGATCCCGTCGATCACCTCCCGGAACACGTCACCGTCGGCGAAGAGCGGCATCAGGTCCTTGAACACGACGCCCGGCTTCGGGAACTCGGGCACGTCGAGCACCCGGCTGGCCACCAGCTGGGCGACCTCCCGGCCGCTGTCTCCCCGTACCCCGGTGCTGTGGGTCTCCGTCACGGCAGTTTCCGTTCCCTTCGACGACGACGGCGTCCTCCCTGCTGCTCGCACAGCATGAAGGACGCCGTCGGACCGGTCTGCGCCGGGTCAGCGCCGCTTGCCACCCGGACGGTTGCCACCGCCGCCGGCGGGACGACCGCCCCGGGCGCCGGACGGCCGCTTGCCCGCCGGACGCGCGCCCACCTTCGGTGCGGCGCCGGCCATCGCCGCCGCCTCCGGGTCGGCCGCCGCCTCGGTGCTCTCCACCGACCGGGGTGCGCCCTTCGGGGTGACCTCGCCGCGCTCGATCGCCGCCCGGCGGGCCAGGACGCGCTTGTTGTGCGCCTGGATCCGCGGCTCCATGTTCTTCAGCAGCACGAGCAGCGGGGTGGCCAGCGTGATCGAGGAGAAGAACGCCACCGCCATACCGACGAACAGCACCAGGCCGAGGTCCTTCAGGGTGCCCGCGCCGAGCAGGCCGGCACCGATGAAGAGCAGGCCACCGACCGGGAGCAGGGCCACGATGGACGTGTTCAGCGACCGCATCAGGCTCTGGTTGATCGCCAGGTTGGCCGCCTCGCCGTACGTCTGGTTGTTGTTCGCGGTGATGCCCCGGGTGTTCTCCTGGACCTTGTCGAAGACCACCACGACGTCGTAGAGCGCGAAGCCCAGGATCGTGAGGAAGCCGATCACGGTCGACGGGGTGACCTCGAAGCCGACCAGCGAGTAGATGCCGGCGGTGAGGATCAGGTTCATGACCAGGGAGGAGACGGCGGCGACCGCCATCCGCCACTCGAAGCGCAGGATCAGGTACACCATCACCAGCGCCACGAAGATCACCAGACCGAGCAGCGCGCGCTGGGTTACCTGGCTGCCCCACGCCTCGCTGACCTGCGTGTAGCTGATGTCGCCGGTCGGGATGCCGAACTCGGCGGCCAGCTCCGCGGTGACGGCCGTCGCCTGCTCCGGCGAGAGCTGCGAGGTGCGCATCTCGTAGACGGTGGTGCCGGTGCCGCCCACCTCCTGGGCGGTGACCACCTCGGCACCGCCGCCCTCGGCGGCGAGCGCCGCGTCGACCTTCTCCTCGGCCTGCTCCAGGGTGCCGACGCTGGCCGGGATCTGGAACGAGTTGCCGCCGGCGAACTCGATACCCAGGTCGAACCGGAGCAGCCCGAAGCTCAGCACCGAGATGAGGATCAGGGCCGCGGCGACGCCGAACCACAGCTTGCGCCGCCCGATGATGTTGAGCCCGGCCTCACCACGGTAGAGGCGGCTTGCGAGACCTTCACGAGCCATCTCAGGCCTCCTTCGCGCGCGGGTTGCGCGGCTTGGCCGGCTCGGCGCTCCGCGCCGGGAGCGCCCGGCCGAGACCGCTGACCCGTGGGGACAGGAACGCCCGGGTACGGGCGAACATCGTCATGATCGGGTGCCGGAAGAGGAACACCACCACCAGGTCGAGCACCGTGGCGAGGCCGAGCGCGAAGGCGAAGCCCTTCACCGCGCCCACCGAGACGATGTAGAGCACCACCGCCGACATGAGGGTGATCGCGTTGGCCGAGATGATCGTCCGGCGGGCCCGGATCCACGCCCGCGACACCGCGCTGCGTGGGCTGCGCCCCTCCCGGATCTCGTCCTTGAGGCGCTCGAAGTAGATGACGAACGAGTCCGCCGCCACACCGAGTGAGACGATCATGCCGGCGATGCCGGCGAGGGTGAGGGTGAACCCGATCTGCCGGCCGAGCACCACCAGCGCGCCGAAGACCAGCAGCGCCGACAGCACCAGGCTCAGGAAGATGACCGAGCCGAGCAGCCGGTAGTAGAAGAACGAGTAGATGATGACCAGCAGCATGCCGATGCCGGCCGCGAGCAGACCGGCCCGCAGGTGGCTGGCGCCCAGCGTGGCGGTGACGTTCTGCTGCTCGGCGGCCTCGAAGGTCACCGGCAGCGCGCCGTAGCGCAGCGTGCTGGCCAGGTCGCTCGCGTCCCGCTGGGTGAAGTTGCCGGTGATCTGGGAGTTGCCGGTCAGCACACCCTGGATCTCGGGCGAGGAGACCACGTCGTTGTCGAGCACGACCGCCACCCGGCACTTGCCGCTGTCACCGAGCGCGGAGGCGTCGCAGGCCTGGCCCTCGTTGTTGAAGGACTCGCGGGTCAGGTTCGTCCACTTCTCCTGGCCGGGGCCGGTGAAGTCGAGGCTGACCACCCACTGGTTGGTCTGGTCGAGCACCGCGTTGGCGTCGTCCACGTCGGTGCCGAGCACCTTGGCCTCGTCGAGCAGGTACTTGACGGCACCGTCCTCGCAGGCGACGACCTGCTGGTCCGGCGGCGAGATCGACGCCGGCGGGCGGGCGTCGAGCTGAGCACAGGTGATCTGCGGGACGTTGAACTGCATCTGCGCCGGCAGCGCCGCGACCTCGCGCGGGGTCAGCGACGCGAACGGCTTGAGCTTCTCCGCCAGCGACGGGTCGGCGCTCAGGTCGGCCGGAGCCTGCAGGCCGCTGGCGGCGGCCCAGGCGGCTGCACCGACCTTCTTCTCGACCGCCTTGCGCTGCTCCTCGACGCTCGCCGGGACGGGCGCGGCGCTGCCGCTCGGCGACGGCGCGGCGGCGCTCGGGGTGGCCGACGCGGTCGCCGACGGGGTGGCGCTGGCACTCGGCGCCGGGGCACCGCCGCCCTGGCCGCCGCTCGGCGACGGGGTCGCCTTCACGCTGGACGACGGGGTCGGCGTGGCGCTGCCCGTGGGGGCGGGCGAGGCGGTGCCGGAGGGGGTGGCGGTCGGGCTGGGAGCCGGGGCGGCGGCCGCACCGCTGCCGTCGGCGACCTTGAGCACCTTGCGGAAGCGCAGTTCGGCCGCGCTGCCGACCTCGGTCAGGTCCCGGTTCTCACCGGGCAGGGAGATCACGATGTTCCGGTCGCCCTCGGTGACCACCTCGGCCTCGGCGACACCGAACGCGTTCACCCGGCTCTCGATGATCTGCCGGGCCTCCTCGAGGTTCTCCGCGGTCGGCGGCTGCCCGTTTGCCGTGTTCGTCGCCTCGAGCGTGAGCCGGGTGCCGCCGACGAGGTCCAGGCCGAGCTTCGGCTCGAGCCGGTCCTTCCAGCTGCCGCTGGCGCCGGCCCCGAAGAACACCAGAAGGTAGAGGACGACGAAGATGAACCCGAGCACGGCCAGCTGCCGTCCGGGGCGCATCTGTCCCTGAGGTGGTGCCACGGCTGTCCTGTCTCCCTGTTGGGTCACGCCGCCGCTGCGGGCGGCGGGTGTCGGCCGGCCCTCCCGGCCGACGAGCTGCCCGGGCCGGTACGGGCGACCGGCACACGGGTTGCGGCAGCACGCGCCGGCCCCGGGCGTACCGGCGCCGCGCGCCGACCCGACTATCCACTTGTCACGTCGCGAGCGCCGCCCCGGTGTTCACCGGGGCGGGCGACGGGTCACTCCTTGACGACGTCCGCGTCGTCGGCGGCCGACTCGGCCGGATTCTCCGCCTTGGTGACGACCCGCGCGATCGCGGGGCGGGCGTAGCGGGTCTGCACGCCGGGGGCGACCTCGAGCAGGACGCTGTCGTCCTCGACGGCGGTGACGGTGCCGTAGAGGCCGCCGATGGTGACGACCTCGTCGCCCGGGCCGAGCGAGGACTGCATGGCCTCAGCTTCGCGGCGCCGCTTCTGCTGCGGACGGATCATCATGAAGTACATGACGCCGAACAGCAGGGCGATCATGAGGATGGGCGTGAAGCCGCCGGCGCCGCCGGCCGATTGTGCGTAAAGCACGGTGGTAGACCTTCCCATTGGCCTCCGCCGGCACGAGGGGCGCCGGAGCGGAGGCGGATTCTCACGTCCTGTACAGACCGCGGCGAAGTCTAATCCCTGCGCCTGGGAACGCCGAATGCGGTGCAGATCACGTTCGCATCACGGCTGTTCGGGCTCCACGGAGAACAGATCGGGCACGGGAGGGGTATCCGTGCCGAATATACCATTTGGCGGCGTACGCCCCAGGTGCCGCCAGGCGGCCTCGGTGGCGACCCGGCCGCGGGGCGTCCGGGCGAGCAGGCCGGCCCGCACCAGGAACGGCTCGCACACCTCCTCCACCGTGTCCGGCTGCTCCCCCACCGCGACGGCGAGGGTCGACAGCCCCACCGGGCCACCCCGGAACGAGTCGACCAGCGCGGTGAGCACCGCCCGGTCCAGCCGGTCCAGCCCGAGCGCGTCCACGTCGTACACGGTCAGGGCCGCCCGGGCGGTCTCCAGGGTGACCACGCCCTCGGCCCGGACCTCGGCGAAGTCCCGGACCCGGCGCAGCAGCCGGTTGGCGATCCGCGGGGTGCCCCGCGACCGGCCGGCGATCTCGGCGGCGCCGTCGTCGGTGATCGGCACGCCGAGGATCCGCGCCGAGCGGTGCAGCAACGCCTCCAGGTCCGCCGGGGCGTAGAAGTCCAGGTGCGCGACGAAGCCGAACCGGTCCCGCATCGGGCCGGTGAGCAGGCCGGACCGGGTGGTCGCGCCGACCAGCGTGAACGGTTCCACGTCCAGCGGGATGGCGGTCGCGCCGGGCCCCTTGCCGACCACGACGTCGACCCGGAAGTCCTCCATCGCGGAGTAGAGCAGCTCCTCCGCCGGGCGGGCGATCCGGTGGATCTCGTCGATGAACAGCACGTCGCCCTCGGCGAGGCTGGTCAGGATCGCGGCCAGGTCGCCGGAGCGCTCGATCGCCGGGCCGCTGGTCACCCGGATGCCGGTGCCCAGCTCGGCGGCGACGATGTTGGCGAGGCTGGTCTTACCCAAGCCAGGCGGCCCCGAGAGGAGGATGTGGTCCGGCGGGCTGCCGCGCCGCATCGCGCCCTGGAGCAGCAGGTCGAGCTGGTCGCGGACCCGGTCCTGGGCGATGAAGTCGGCCAGCCGCTTCGGCCGGACGCTGGCCTCCGCGTCCCGTTCCGCGTCGCTGACGTACGCCGAGACCAGATTGTCCCCGCTCACCGGGTGCGGCCCAGCAGTCGGATGGCCTGCTTGAGCAGGACCGGCACCGGCGGCACGTCCCCGTCGAGCGTCTCCGCCACCGCGGCGACCGCCTGGTCGGCCTGACCGGCCGTCCACCCGAGACCGACGAGGGCCTGCCGGACCTGCTCGGGCCAGGCGCCGGTGGTGACGCCGGCCGCGCCCTCGACGCCCACCGGAACCGGGCCGACCCGGTCGCGCAGCTCCAGGACCAGCCGCTCGGCGCCCTTCTTGCCGATGCCCGGCACGCGGGTCAGCGCGGCGGTGTCGGCGTTGGCGATGGCCTTGCGGACCGCGTCCGGGGTGTGCACGGCGAGCACCGCCTGGGCGAGCCGGGGGCCGACCCCGCTCGCGGTCTGGAGGAGCTCGAACAGGGTCTTCGCGTCGTCGTCGGCGAAGCCGTAGAGGGTCAGCGAATCCTCGCGGACGACCAGGCTGGTGGCGAGCCGGGCCGGCTGGCCGACCCGCAGCTCGGCGATGGTGCCCGGGGCGCACTGCACCGCCAGGCCCACCCCGCCCACCTCGATCACGGCGTGGTCGGGACCGGTCGCGGTCACCACGCCCCGGACGCTGGCGATCATCGGGCTCCTCCTCGTCGTACCCGGTCGGCCGCGGCGGCCAGCTTCGAGCGGGTGCCGCCGCGCCACACGTGACAGATGGCCAGCGCGAGGGCGTCGGCGGCGTCGGCCGGGCGGGGCGGCTCGGGCAGCCGCAGCAGCCGGGTCACCATGGCGGTCATCTGGGCCTTGTCGGCCTGACCGGAACCCGTCACCGCCGCCTTCACCTCGCTCGGCGTGTACGTCTGCACCGGCAGCCCGGCCCGCGCCCCGGCGAGGACCGCGATCCCGCTGGCCTGCGCGGTGCCCATCACCGTGCGGACGTTGTGCTGGCTGAACACGCGCTCGACGGCGACGCTGTCCGGCCGGTGCTCGGCCACCAGGTCGGTGAGCGACCGGTCCAGGTGCAGCAGCCGCACCGGCAGCTCGTCGGCCGGGTCGGTGTGGACGACGTAGTAGGCGACCAGCGTGCAGGGCCGCCCGGGCACGCCCTCGACCACGCCGACCCCGCAGCGGGTCAGGCCCGGGTCGATGCCGAGCACGCGCACGCCGCCTCCTCCCCGACCGCCAGCAGTACGTGTGTTCGACACCATACCGATGCCGCCGCCGCACCGCGCCACGGGACACGCCGCGCCCCCGACCGGACAGGGCGGACGTCAGCGGCGGGTCGGGTCGACCTCGATCGTCACCGTCACCGGGTCGCCGTCGTCCTTGCCGGCCCGGATCCGGGCGGGCACCGGGAGCAGCCAGCCGGCCTTCCGGTCCCGCCAGACGCTCGTCGACCAGGTGCGGCCGTCGACGGTGGCGGTCACCGGGACCCGCCCGAACGGCCCCGCCGTGCCGGGCGCGTGCCGCGACGGCACCGGGGCGAACACCCACCCGCCGGCGCCCGACCACCGCACCAGCGTCGCCTCGAAGGTCTCGTCGACTCGCTCCACCACCGCCCCCGTCCGCCGCCCCGCACACCGACGCGGCGAGCCTCCCAGCACCCTGCGACATCCGGCCGGACGCGCAGCGATCATGGACCGGGGCGGTGTGCCGCCGCGACGACAGCGTGGTGGACAGGCCAGCACGCGGGATGTCGCGCCCGACCACACACAGTCCGGGTCGAGTATGTGTCGCCGCGCCATGTGCGCCCGGCCACACAGCTCGTAGTTTCTTGCGCCATGACGGCAGAACCCGTGGCGGTCCCCCACGTCGTACACGTCGACCTCGCAGGTCGTACCGCCCTGGTGACCGGGGGCGGCAGTGGCATCGGGCGGGCGTGTGCCCTTCGGCTCGGCGCGGCCGGTGCCAAGGTCCTGGTGGTGGACCGCAACGTGGAGGCGGCCAAGTCGGTCGCCGCCGAGGCCGGCGGGCGCGCCGAGGGCATCGACCTGGCCGACCCGGTGGCGGTGGAGCGGCTCGACGCCGACATCGACATCGTCGTGAACAACGCCGGCCTCCAGCACGTCGCGCCGGTGCAGGAGTTCTCCGTCGAACGCTTCGAGTACCTGCACCGGGTGATGGTGGAGGCGCCGTTCCTGATCATCCGGCGGGCGCTGCCGCACATGTACGCCAAGGGCTGGGGCCGGGTCGTCAACATCTCCTCCGTGCACGGGCTGCGCGCCTCGCCGTACAAGGCGGCGTACGTGTCGGCGAAGCACGCCCTGGAGGGCCTGTCGAAGGTGGTCGCGCTGGAGGGCGCCCCGCACGGCGTCACCGCCAACTGCATCAATCCCGCGTACGTGCGTACGGCGCTGGTGGAGAGCCAGATCGCCGACCAGGCGGCCACCCACGGCATCCCGGAAGCGGAGGTCGTCGAGCGGATCATGCTGGCCCGGGCGGCGATCAAGCGGCTGATCGAGCCGGAGGAGGTCGCCGAGCTGGTCGCGTACCTGTGCTCCCCACCGGCGGCCTTCATCACCGGCGCGTCGATCGCCCTCGACGGGGGCTGGACGGCCAACTAGTGGCCTCGCGCACAATGTCGCTCATGTCGTCGCCGGTGGAGTTCCTGGAGCTGCTCGCGCGGGAGGCGGCCGCGGTCGAGTTCGAGGGCCCGCTGGTCGCCGCGCGCGCCGCCGGCCTGCCCGCCGACCGGCTGGCGGAGCTGGAGCAGGCGAAGACGGTGGCGCTGCGGGTACGCGCGCTGCTGGAGCGCCGGCGCCGCCGGGAGATTGAGCTCTCCGGCCTGTACGACACGGCCAGCGACCTGGCGGGGCTGCGCGACCTGGACGACGTGCTGCGGGCGATCGTGCACCGGGCCCGGATCCTGCTCGGCACCGACGTGGCGTACATGACGCTCAACGACGAGGAGCACGGCGACACGTACATGCGGGTCACCGACGGCTCGATCTCGGCGCGGTTCCAGCGGCTGCGGCTGCCGATGGGGGCCGGCCTGGGCGGGCTGGTGGCCCAGAGCGGCACCCCGTACGCCACCGCGAACTACCCCGAGGACGAGCGGTTCCACCACACCGGGGAGATCGACGCCGGGGTGGGCGAGGAGGGCCTGGTGGCGATCCTCGGGGTGCCGCTGCGGCTCGGATCGACCTCGATCGGCGTGCTCTACGCGGCCAACCGCTCGGCCCGGCCGTTCGCCCGGGAGGAGGTCGCGCTCCTGGTCTCCCTCGCCGCGCACGCCGCGGTCGCGATCGACACGGCCCGGCTGCTCGCCGAGACCCGCTCCGCGCTGGAGGAGCTCTCGGCGGCCAACACCACCATCCGCGCACACAGCACCTCGGTGGAGCGGGCGGCGGCCGCGCACGACCGGATGACCGCCCTCGTGCTGCGCGGCGGCGGCGTCGAGGACGTGGCCGCCGCCGTCACGGAGGTCCTCGGCGGCGCCCTGCTCGCGCTGGACGCCGAGGGCCGGCTGCTGGCCCGGGTGGGTGAGATCGAAGAGCCGGACCGGGCCGACATGGTGGAGGCGGTGGCGGCGTCGCGTACGGAGGGGCGCAGCGTCCGACGTGGTCCCCTCTGGTACGCGGCGGTGGTCGCCGGCGCGGAGAACCTGGGCGCGCTGGTGCTGCGTCCGGACGGCGAGCTGGTCGACGCCGACCAGCGGATCCTGGAGCGGGCGTCCCTGGTGACCGCGCTGCTGCTGCTGTTCCGGCGGACGGTCGCCGAGGCGGAGGGACGGGTCCGGGGCGAGCTGCTCGACGACCTGATCGCCCGCCCGCTGCGGGACACCGACGCCCTGCGCAGCCGGGCGCGCCGTCTCGGCGTGGACCTGGACGCCCCGCACGTGCTGGTGGCGGTCGGCGACGACGCGATCGCCGCGACCGGCTCGGCCCGGCAGCGGGTGCTCTCCTGGGCCACCACGTACGCGTCCACCCGGGGTGGTCTGGCGGCGGCGCGCGACGGGCGGGTGGTGCTGATGCTGCCCGGCAAGGACGCGGGCGGCGCCGCCCGCGCGGTGGCGCGCGACCTGTCCCGGGTGACCGGGCGGCCGGTGACCGCCGGGGCGAGCGGCCCGTCCACCGGCCCGGCCTCGCTGGCCGGCAGTTTCCAGGAGGCCGCCCGCTGCCTGACCGCCCTGGGTGCGCTCGGCCGGGCCGGGCAGGGCGCCAGCACCGAGGAGCTGGGCTTCGTCGGGCTGCTGCTGGGCGCGGTCGGCGACGGCGGTGACAAGGACGTGGCCCGGTTCCTGGACGCCACGGTGGGTGCGGTGGTCGACTACGACGCCCGCCGGGGCACCGCGCTGGTCAAGACGCTGGAGGCGTACTTCGGGGTGGGCGGCAGCCTGGCCCGGGCGGCCGAGCAGCTGCACGTGCACGTCAACACCGTCACCCAGCGCCTGGAGCGGGTGGGCCAGCTGCTCGGCGCGGACTGGCAGCGGCCGGAGCGCGCCCTGGAGGTCCAGCTCGCGCTGCGGCTGCACCGCCTGCGCCACCCGGCCGGCTGACGACGGCGGCCGCGCCGGTCAGCGGGCGCGGATGCCCTCCAGGACACCGTCGACGACCTTTTCCGGCAGGGTCGCCTCGTCGAGGTCCGGGTGCCAGCGCAACAACCGCTGGACCAGCATCGGCCCGGTGAGCATCGCCAGGGTGACCTCGATGTCGAGGTCGGCGCGCAGCTCCCCGGTGTGCGTTCCACGTCGTAGCACCTCCCGCATCAGCGCCCGGCGCGGCTCGATGATGTTCTGGTAGAGCTCGTACTGCTCCGGGCTCCGGTTCACCGCGGGAACCAGGCAGGGCATGATCCGCGCGGCTCGGGGGTCGACGTTGTGCCCGACCGCGCCGAGCAGCAGCATCAGGTCCTCGCGGACCGAACGGCCGGAGAGCTCGGGCTGACCGCCCTTGAGCGTCCGCAGCGCGTCGCGCAGCAGCGCGTCCTTGCCCGGCCAGCGGCGATAGATCGTGGCCTTGCCGACCCCGGCCCGGGCCGCGATGGCCTCGACGGAGATCGCCTCGATCGTGTTGCCTTCGGCGAGCAGGTCCAGCGTGGCGTCGATGATCGCCTCGTCCGCGCGGATGCTCCGCGGTCGCCCGGGCGACCGCGGAGCATCGGCGGTGGAGGTCATGGCGGACATTCTCCCCGAACCTAGGCCGCCCCGGCCAACTCGGGTTCGCCGGCCGGCAGCACCGCGGGCGTCTCCGTGCGGCCGGGCATCCAGCGCAGCACCACCAGGATGCCGACCGCGGCGACCACCGCGGCGAGCGCCGCCGCCCAGTGCATGGCCGAGACGAAGGCGTCGTTGGCCACCGCGATCAGCTGCGGCGCCGCCGGGCCGAGCTGGCCGGCCGCGGCGTACGCCCCGGAGATCGACTCACCGGCCGCGTCCCGCGCGCCGTCGGGAAGGTCCCCGAGGGCGGTGGCGACGTCGGCCCGGTAGGCCGCGGAGAGGACCGAACCGAGCACCGCCACGCCGAGCGCGCCCGCCACCTGGCGGACGGTGTTGCTCACGGCGGAGCCGACTCCGGCCTTCTCCCGAGGCAGCGCCGACATGATCGACTCGGTGGCCGGCGGCATGATGTTCGCCATTCCGGTGCCCTGGAGGAAGAAGAAGACCAGCACCACCCAGATCGGGGTGGTCTCGTCGACGAACGCGAAGGCACCCAGCGCCAGCACGGTCAGCGCCAGCCCCACCGCCGAGACGGCCTTGCCGCCGTAGCGGTGGACCATCGCCGCGCTGCGCGGGGCGAAGAACAGCTGGGCCGCCGCGAAGGGCAGGAAGAGCAGGCCGGTCTCCAGTGGGCTGTAGCCGCGGACCAGTTGCAGGTAGAAGGAACTGAAGAACATGACGCCCATCGCGGCGAAGAAGACCAGCCCGACCACCGCGACCGGCGCGGCGAAGCGCGGCACGCGGAACAGGCGGACGTCCAGCGAGGGGTGGTCGCTGCGCCGCTCGTACGCGACGAACCAGGCCAGCACCGCCAGGCCGGCGAGGATGGCGGTCCAGACCAGCGGGCGGTCGAAGCCGTGCTCGCCGCCGTCGATGATGCCGTAGGTCAGGGCGACCAGGCCGACCACCGAGAGCAGCACGCCGAGCACGTCGACGCGCCCCGGTCTCGGGTCCCGGGACTCGGGCACCAGCAGCGCCACCAGGACCACGCCGAGCGCCACCACGGGCACGTTGATCAGGAAGACCGAACCCCACCAGTAGTGCTCCAGCAGCGCGCCGCCGAGGACCGGCCCGATCGCCACCGCCAGGCCGACCGCCCCGGCCCACACGCCGATGGCCCGGCCCCGCTCCCGGGGGTCGAACACGTTGGAGATGATCGAGAGGGTCACCGGCATGATGGCCGCGCCGCCGACCCCCATCAGGGCGCGGGCCGCGATCAGCTGGGCCGGGCTCTGCGCGTACGCCGACAGCAGCGACGCGAGCCCGAAGAGCACCAGCCCGATCAGCAGGAAGCGCCGCCGGCCGGCGCGGTCGCCGAGCACGCCGAAGGTGAAGAGCAGCCCGGCGAAGACGAGCGTGTAGGAGTTGATCGACCATTCCAGCTCGCCCTGGGTGGCGCCGAGCCCGTGCACCGGGTCGGCGAGCGTACGCAGTGCGACGTTCAGGATGGTGTTGTCGAGGACGACCACGAGCAGGCTGATCACCAGCACGCCGAGGATCGCCCACCTCCTCGGGTGTCCGGTGTTCTCGTGTGGTGGCATCTGCGGCTCCCCCGGCTCCCGTTTCCGATACGGGTCAGACTCGTAACTGGGCTCAGCCTAGGCGCCGGATTAACGATACGGAACCGGTCCGTTTCTATTGTGACGGCGGTCACCGACTCGCGCCCGCGAGACAGGCGGCGACCGCGGCGGGGAGGGAGCCGAGGCGGGTCGCCGGGGCGGTGCGCGGCTCGATCCAGCCGGGTCCGGCGCCGTACACCGCCACCGAGGGAAAGTCCCGGGCGAAGCGCACCAGCCGGTACGCGCGGCCGGTGACCGGCGTCTGCGACCAGACCACGACGGTGCGCGGGCGGGCCCGGCGCACGGCGCCGGAGAGAGCGGACCAGGGCAGGGCCGCGCCGAGCAGCAGCGGGCCGTGGTCCCGTTCCCGCAGGGCGGCGGCGAGCGCGTGCAGGCCCAGGCAGTGGGCCTCCTGCTCGGCGCCGGCCAGCAGCACGCCGCCGGCGGAGAGCGGCCGGACACGGTCGCGGCGGAAGACGTCGAGGCCGACCCGTACCCCCTCGGACAGGGCGTGTTCGACGGCGATCTCGCCGCCGGTGTGGCCGGGAAGCGCGGCGAGCATCGGCACGCAGACCTGCTCCCACAGCGCCGCGACACCCCACTCCTGCGCCAGGTCGGTGACGAGCGCGGCGACGCGGTTGCCCGCCAGGTCCTCGGCGGCAGACGCAAGGCGCTTGCGTGCGATCTCCACCGCCTCGGCCGGCATCGGAGCGGTCAACACCAGACATACCCCCGGGTAGACGGTTGCTACCCGGGGGTTCGTCGGGAGAGCGCGGTCCGGATGCGCCCTACGCGGGATTCACTTGCGGCGGGATGTCCACCAGCGCAGGGCCAGCGCCGACGCGGTGCCCCAGATGCCGCGCCGGAACAGCAGCACGACGAGGACGAAGATGCCGCCGGTCACCAGCCCGATCGCCTCGAACCCGGAGAACGACAGCCAGTCCTCCAGGCGGACCACGATGCCCGCCCCGAGCACACCGCCCCAGAGGGTGCCGATGCCGCCGAGCACCACCACGATCACCGCCTTGCCGGAGGTGGTCCAGTGCAGGACCTCCAGCGACACGAAGCGGTGGCCGACGGCGAACAGGCCGCCGCCGAGGCCGGCGATGAAGCCGGAGAGCACGAACACGGTCAGCTTGTAGCGGTGCACCGGATAGCCGAGCGCGCGGGCCCGGGCCGGGTTGTCCCGGATGCCGACCAGCACCCGACCGAACGGCGAGTGCACGACCCGCCAGGCGCCCGCCAGGCCGAGCAGCACGATCGGCAGGATCGCGTAGTAGAAGTAGTAGTCGTCGGACAGGTCCAGCCCGAACAGTTCCCGCGGCACGCCCTGCAGGCCGTTCTCGCCCTGGGTCACCGAACGCCACTCGTTGGCGACGTAGTAGACCATCTGGGCGAACGCCAGGGTGACCATGGCGAAGTAGATGCCGGTACGCTTGACCGCCAGGTACCCGATCGGAACGGCGAGGACCGCGGCGGCGAGCGCCCCGGCGAGCACGGCCACCGGGAACGGCAGGCCGGCGTGGATCGCCACCAGGCCGGTCACGTACGCCGACGCCCCCCAGAACGCGGCGTGCCCGAAGGACATCAGCCCGGTGAAGCCGAGCAGCAGGTCCACCGCGACGGCGAACAGCGCCCAGCAGAGGATGTCCACCGCGACCGCCGGGTAGAGACTGTTGGGCAGCCAGAGCGCCACCACCAGGGCCACCGCGAGCAGCGCGTACCGGACCCAGCCGGGAGCGCGGGCGACGGTGACCAGCCCGGACGGTACGGCCGGACGGGAGGCGTCCGCCTTGGTGTCCACGGTGCTCGTCATGCCGGTGCCTCCTCACGGCCGAACAGCCCGGCCGGACGCCAGAGCAGCACGGCGGCCATCACGATGAAGACGATCGTCTGGGACACGATCGGGAAGGCGGACAGGTACGCCTCACCCCACGCCTGCACCAGGCCGATGCCGAAGCCGGCGGCGACCGAGCCGAAGATCGAGCCCAGCCCACCGATCACCACCACGGCGAAGACCACGATGATGAGGTCCGCGCCCATCAGCGGGTTGACTGCCCGCATCGGCGCGGCCAGCACGCCGGCCAGCCCGGCGAGCCCGATCCCGAAGCCGAACACCGGGGTGACCCAGCGCCCGACGTTGATGCCGAACGCGCGGGTCAGCTCCGGCCGCTCGGTCGACGCGCGGACCACCATGCCGACCCGGGTACGGGTCAGCGCCCACCACACGCCGACGCAGACCGCCACGGCGAACCCGAGGATGAACACCCGGTACGTCGGGAAGTCGAAGAGCCCGAAGTCGACCGACCCGCTCAACGCGGACGGGGTCTCGTACGGGCTGGACTGCACGCCGTACCGGAGCTTCACCAGGTCCTGGAGGATCAGCGTGAGGCCGAAGGTGAGCAGGAAGTTGTAGAGCGGGTCGAGCCGGGTGAGCCGGTGGATGAAGGCCCGTTCGAGGGCCATGCCGAGCAGCGCGAGCCCCAGCGGCATGATCACCAACGCCGCCCAGAACGGCACGCCCGCCTCGCTCAGCAACACGTACGCGCCGAACGCGCCGAGCATGTAGAACGCGCCGTGGGCGAAGTTGACCACCCGGAGCATGCCGAAGATGACCGCGAGCCCGAGGGCGAGCAGGGCGTAGAACGCCCCGCTCACCAACCCGTTGAACGTGTTCTGGAGAAAACCGGTCACAGCTTGCAGTCCGGGGACGGGGTGCGGAACGCCTCCGCGGCCGGGATGGTCTTCAGGATCTTCACGTAGTCCCACGGCTCGGTGACCTCGGACTGCGGCTTCACCTGGGCCAGGTACGCGTCGTGGATCACCCGGTGGTCCTCGGCGCGGATCTTGCCGTTGCGCAGGAAGACGTCGTTGACCTCCTTGCCCTCCAGCTCCTTGACCACCGTGTCGGCGTCGTCGGTGCCGGCGGCCTGCACGGCCTCCAGGTACTGCATGGCGGCGGAGTAGTTGGCCGCGTGCGCGAACGACGGCCGGGTGCCGGTCTCCTTCTGGAACCGGTCGGCGAACTCGCGGTTCTGCTGGTCGAAGTTCCAGTACCAGGCGTCGGTGTACGTGGTGCCGGCCAGCGCCGCCGGGGTGAGCGAGTGGATGTCGGTGATGAACATCAGCCCGACGGCCAGCCCGACGCCCTTGTCCCGGAGCTTGAACTCGTTGTACTGCTTGACCACGTTGACCAGCTCCGCGCCGGCCTGCATGGTGCCGAGCACGTCCGGCTTCGGGTTCAGCGTCGGCGCCTTGAGCAGGAAGGTGGAGAAGTCGCCGCTGGTGTTCGGGAACGGCGCGCCGTCCTTGCCGACGACCTTGCCGCCGGCGGCGGTGATCGCCGTGGAGAAGCTCTTCTCCATGTCCTGGCCGAAGGCGTAGTTCGGGTAGAGGATGTACCAGTTCTTGCCGACCTGCTCGGTCGTGGTCTTCCCGGTGCCGTTGGCCAGCATGTACGTGTCGTACGCGTAGTGGAACGTGTACTTGTTGCAGCTCTTGCCGGTCAGGTCGGTGGTCGCCGCGCCAATGTTGAAGTAGAGCTTCTTCTTCGCCTTGGCCACGTCGGCCACCCGCAGCGCCGCCGACGAGGTGGGCACGTCGAGGATGATGTCGGCGCCCTGCCGGTCGTACATCTCCTGGGCCTTGCTGTTGGCCACGTCCGGCTTGTTCTGGTGGTCGGCGGTCTCCACGGTGATGTCCTTCGCGACCGCCTTGTCGCCGTGCTTGGCCTTGAAGTCGGCGATGGCCATCTCCACGGCCTTGACCGAGTTCTTGCCGGACAGCTCCGAGTACGCGCCGGACTGGTCGTTGAGCACGCCCAGCACGATCTTGCCCCCGGTCAGCTTCTCGTCGCCGCCCGACTGGGGACCACCGCCGCCGCAGCCGGCGACCACCATCATCGCGGCCGCCGACGCGGCGGCCACACCCACCGTCCTACGCATGCTCATCCCTTTCGTCCGCGCGGCGCGCGGGGTCGGTCGTCGGTAGAGAAATCAGATGCCGAGGTACGACAGCAGTTCGCGTTCCCGCGACCGCACCTCGGAGTTGTCCATCGCCTCCGCGATGCGCCCCTCGGCCAGCAGGTAGTGCCGGTCGGCGACGCCGATGGCGAAGTGCAGGTTCTGCTCGACCAGCAGCACGGTCACGCCGTGCTTCTTGGCCTCGCGCAGGAGGTCGCCGACCTGCTGCACGAGCAGCGGCGAGAGCCCCTCGGTCGGTTCGTCGCAGAGCAGCAGCCGGGCGCCCATCCGCAGCACCCGGGCCAGCGCCAGCATCTGCTGCTCGCCACCGGAGAGCATGGTGGCGGCCGAGTCGCGCCGCTCGTACAGGGCCGGGAACGCCTCGTACACCCGCTCCAACGACCACGGGTCGGGCCCCACCGTCGGCGGCAGCGTCAGGTTCTCCGTCACCGTCAGCGTGGCGTAGCTGCCCCGGTCGTCCGGCACCCAGCCCAGCCCGAGCCGCGCCCGCTTGTACGCCGGCAGCCTGCCGACGTCCTTCCCGTCCAGCTCGACGGTCCCCCGTTGACCGCCGTGCAGGCCCATCACGCAGCGCAGCAACGTGGACTTGCCGGCGCCGTTGCGGCCGACCAGCGTCACCACCTCGCCGGCCTGCACCTCCAGGCCGACCTCCCGCAGCACCTGCGCCTCGCCGTACCAGGCGGACAGGTTCTCAATGCGCAGCATCAGCGGCTCCCAGGTAGGCGGTGATCACGCGCTCGTCGGTGCGGACCTGCTCGTACGGGCCCTCGACCAGGACCTTCCCGGCCTGAAGGACGGTGACGGTGTCGGCCAGCCGCCCGACGACGCTCATGTTGTGCTCGACCATGACGACGGTCCGGCCCTGCCGGACCCGGCCGATCAGGTCGACGGTGCGATCGACGTCCTCCAGGCCCATGCCGGCGGTCGGCTCGTCCAGCAGCAGCACCTTCGGGTCGAGGGCGAGGGCGATCGCGAGCTCCAGCGCCCGCTTGCGCCCGTACGCCAGGGCCTCGGCGGGCGCCTCGGCCAGGTCGGCGAGCCCGACCATGTCCAGCAGTTCGGCGGCCCGGTCGGTGTAGCGCCGCATGAGCTTCGCCGATCGCCAGAACCGCCAGCCCAGCCCGCTCCGGCTCTGCAACGCCAGCTCGACGTGCTCGCGTGCGGACAGCTGCGGGAAGAGGCTGGTGATCTGGAACGAGCGCGCCACGCCGAGGCGGGCGACCTGCTCCGGGGCCAGCCCGGTGATGTCCCGGCCGTCCAGCTCGATCCGCCCGCCGCTGGGCGCGAGGAACCCGGTGAGCAGGTTGAACAGGGTCGTCTTACCGGCGCCGTTCGGGCCGACCAGCGCGTGCACGCTGTCCGGTGCCACGTCGAGGTCGACACCGTCGACCGCCCGGAAACCCCGGAAGTCGCGGGTCAGCCCGCGAGCCGACAGGAGCGCTTGCCCGGCCATCGCCACATCCTCCGCAGTTCTGGCGCGACGTCCGGTTCGGTGACCGTGGTCACAGGGCCGTCGCGTGCAGGAAACCTACGGCCGGGCCGCCGAACGCAGCCATGTTGACGGCCCACATAATCCCCGGCCCGGAACCGGGCCCGACAGCCACCTCGACCGCCGGCCGGGTCATCGAGGACGGTGACTGTGTGCGCTCCCGGCCGTGCCGGCGTGGGCCGCCCACACCCCACGCCGGCAACCCGTCACGACGTGCCCGCGGTGCATGGACGCAGCGTGCACGACGTGCCCGCGGCGCGAGGGCGCAGCGCGCCGGGCGTGCCGGCGGCCCTGGACGCTACGTGGCGGCCGGGGTGGTCACCCCGCGAGGGCGTCGAGGGCCAGATCGACGTCGTCCGTCGTGGAGTACAGGTGGAAGGACGCCCGGACCCGGCCGGCCCGGACCGCCGCCCGCACACCGGCCCGTTCCAGCTGCTCCTGCGCGCCCGGCACCTCCACGGTGACGATCGCGCTGTCGCCCGGCGGCCGGCCCAGGCCGGCGAGGAACCGGTTGGCCAGCGCCACGTCGTGGGCGTGCACCGCCGGCAGCCCGATCTCCGCCAGCAGCTCCAGGGCCGGGGCGGCGCCGACCCAGCTGAACCAGGCCGGGGAGATGTCGAAACGCCGAGCGTCGTCGGCCAGCCGCAGCGGCGGCCCGTAGTAGGCGGCGTGCGGGTCGGCACCGGCGTACCAGCAGGCGGCGTCGGGGCGCATCCGGTCGCGCAGCTCCGGCGCGTAGTACGCCAGGGCCACGCCACGCGGGGCCATCAGCCATTTGTACGCGGCGACCACCACCGCGTCGGCCCGGGAGGCGTCGAACGGGAGCCAGCCGCAGGCCTGGGTGGCGTCGACCGCCACGAGGGCGCCGTGCGCGCGGGCGGCGGCCACGATCTCCTCGTACGGGGCCACCGTCCCGTCGGACGACTGCACCAGGCTGAACGCGACGAGGTCGATGTCGGCGTCGATCGCGTCGACGAGACCGGCCAGCGGGACCGTGCGGACGCGGACCCCGCGCTGCTCCTGCACCAGCCAGGGGAAGAGGTTGGAGGTGAACTCGACCTCGGGGACCACCACGGTCGCGCCCGCCGGCATCGCCGCCGCCACGGGCGCCACCAGCTGCGACGCGGTGCTGCCGACCGTCACGTCCGCGACGGCCACCCCGACCAGCCGGGCGAACGCGGCGCGGGTCCGTGACGTGGCGATGTCCCAGCTCTCCCACGCCATCCGCCCGACCCGCCAGCCGGCCAGCGCCTCCTGCAACGCCTCCCACGCCGGGTCCGGCGGCAATCCGTAGGTGGCCGTGTTCAACCAGCCGGGCTGGGGCTGCCAGAGCTGCTGCGCCTTCTCGATCTCCACCTCACCGACGCTAACCGGGCGGTGCCGGCCCGAGGAGGACCAATCACGCGCTGCTGGCCCGCGCCGGGGTCACCTCTCGATCCGCACGTGCTGCAGGGCGCGACTGCTGCCGGCCATGGCGAACACGATCTTCGCGCCGCAGCACATCCCCGGTGGCTGGTGGGTTCCAGGTGATAGCCGAGCTGGGGGCCGGCCGCCGTCAGCTGACGTTGGCCGGGCCGAGGACGCTCTTCAGGTCACCCATCAGCGCGGTGGTGGCCGCCACCCGGAACGGGCCCAGCCGCAGCGTGGTCACCTTGCCGCCGTTGAGCAGCTTGACGTGCACCTCGGTGTCGCCGGGGTGCAGCACGAGCGTCTCCTTGAGGCGTTCCACCAGCGGCGGCGTGCACCGGTGCACCGGGATGGTGAGCGTCACCGGCTTGTTGGCCGGGTTGCTGCTGATGTCCGGCATCGACATGTCCATCGCCATGATCCGCGGGACGTCGTCGCGGCGGTCGACCCGCCCCTTGACCACCACGATCGCGTCCTCGGCGATGTACTGCCCGATCACCTCGTAGGTGTTGGGGAAGAACAGCGTCTCCACGCCGCCGGCGAGATCCTCCAGCGTGGCCGACGCCCACGCGCGGCCCTGCTTGGTGACCCGGCGCTGCACACCGGAGAGGATTCCGGCGAGGGTCACCACCGCGCCGTCCGGGACGGTGCCCTCCTCGGAGAGCGCGGCGATCGTGCAGTCCGCCGCCGCGCCGAGCACGTGCTCCAGGCCGAACAGCGGATGGTCGGAGACGTACAGGCCGAGCATCTCGCGTTCGAAGGCGAGCTTGTCCCGCTTGTCCCACTCCCCCTCGGCGATGGTCGGCATCACCGTGGTGCTGGCGGGGGCGTCCGTGTCGCCGAAACCGGCGCCGAACAGGTCGTACTGGCCGACCGCCTCCTTGCGCTTCACGTCGGCGTACGCGTCGATGGCATCGGCGTGCACGGCGAGCAACCCCTTGCGCGGGTGCCGCAGCGAGTCGAACGCGCCCGCCTTGATCAGCGATTCGATGGTCTTCTTGTTGCAGACCACCGCGTCCACCTTGGACAGGAAGTCGTAGAAGTCGGCGTACGCGCCCTTCTCGTCACGGCAACGCATGATCGCGCTCACCACGTTGGCGCCGACGTTGCGGATCGCGGCGAGGCCGAAGCGGATGTCCCGGCCGACCGGGGTGAACGGCCCGGCCGAGTCGTTGACGTCGGGCGGCAGGACCTGAATGCCCATCCGGCGGCACTCCGACAGGTACAGCGCCATCTTGTCCTTGTCGTCGCCGACGGACGTGAGCAGCGCCGCCATGTACTCGGCCGGGTAGTGCGCCTTCAGGTACGCGGTCCAGTACGACACCAGCCCGTACGCCGCGGAGTGCGCCTTGTTGAAGGCGTAGCCGGCGAACGGCACCAGGACGTCCCACACCGCCTGGATCGCCTGGTCGGAGTAGCCGCGCTCGCGGCAGCCGTCCCGGAACGGGATGAACTCCTTGTCCAGGATCTCCTTCTTCTTCTTGCCCATCGCCCGGCGCAGCAGGTCGGCCTGGCCGAGGCTGTAGCCGGCGAGGATCTGCGCGGCGCGCTGCACCTGCTCCTGGTAGACGATCAGGCCGTAGGTGGGGGCCAGGATCTCCCGCAGCGGCTCCTCCAGCTCCGGGTGGATCGGGGTGATCTCCTGGAGCCTGTTCTTGCGCAGCGCGTAGTTGGTGTGCGAGTCGACGCCCATCGGACCGGGCCGGTACAGCGCCAGCACCGCCGAGATGTCCTCGAAGTTGTCCGGCTTCATCAGCCGCAGCAGCGAGCGCATCGGCCCACCGTCGAGCTGGAACACGCCCAGCGTGTCGCCGCGGGCCAGCAGGTCGTAGGCGGGCTGGTCATCCAGCGGCAGGGCCAGCAGATCGAGCTTGGTGCCGTGGTTGAGCTCGATGTTCCTGACCGCGTCGTCGATGATGGTCAGGTTGCGCAGGCCGAGGAAGTCCATCTTCAGCAGCCCGAGCGACTCGCAGGTCGGGTAGTCGAACTGCGTGATGATCGTCCCGTCGGCGTCCCGCCGCATCAGCGGGATGTGCTCGATGATCGGCTCGGCGGACATGATGACGCCGGCGGCGTGCACACCGGTCTGCCGGATCAGCCCCTCGATGCCGCGCGCGGTGTCGATGACCTTCTTGACGTCCGGGTCCGACTCGTACAGCCCGCGGATCTCGCCGGCCTCCGCGTAGCGGGGGTGCTTCGCGTCGAAGATGCCGGTCAGCGGGATGTCCTTGCCCATGACGGCCGGCGGCATCGCCTTGGTGATCCGGTCACCCACCGCGTAGGGGTAGCCGAGCACCCGCGCCGAGTCCTTGATCGCGGCCTTCGCCTTGATCGTGCCGAAGGTGGCGATCTGCGCGACCTTGTCCTCGCCGTACTTCTCGGTGACGTACTGGATGACCTCGCCGCGACGCCGGTCGTCGAAGTCGATGTCGACATCCGGCATCGAGACCCGCTCGGGGTTGAGGAACCGCTCGAAGATCAGGCCGTGCGGGATCGGGTCCAGGTCGGTGATGCCGAGGGCGTACGCGACGAGCGAGCCGGCGGCCGAGCCACGACCCGGACCGACGGCGATGCCCTGGCTCTTGGCCCACTGGATGAAGTCGGCGACCACGAGGAAGTACGACGGGAAGCCCATCTGGATGATGACGCCCAACTCGTACTCGGCCTGCTTGACGTGCCCCTCCGGGATGCCCTGCGGGTAGCGGCGGGCCAGGCCGACGAACGTCTCCTTGCGGAACCAGGACTCCTCGGTCTCCCCGTCGGGCACGGGGAAACGCGGCATGAGGTTGTGGAACTCGAACATGCCGGCCGGGTCGACCTTCTCGGCGACCAGCAGGGTGTTGCGGCAGCCCTCCAGCCAGAGGTCGGACGTGTCGACGCCGCGCATCTCCTCGGCGGACTTGATGTAGTAGCCGCTGCCGTCGAACCGGAACCGGTTCGGGTCGGCGACGTTCGCCGCGGTCTGCACGCAGAGCAGCACGTCGTGCGCCTCGGCCTGCGACTCGTGCGTGTAGTGCGAGTCGTTCGTGACCACCGGCGGGATGTCCAGTTTGCGGGAGATCTCCATCAGCTCCTGGCGCACCCGGCGCTCGATGCTGATGCCGTGATCCATGATCTCCAGGAAGTAGTTGTCCTTCCCGAAGATCTCCTGGTACCTGGCCGCGGCCTTCAACGCCTCGTCGTACTGGCCCAGCCGCAACCGGGTCTGCACCTCACCCGAGGGGCAGCCGGTGGTCGCCATCAGGCCGTCGGCGTGCTCGGCGAGCAGTTCCGCGTCCATCCGCGGCCACTTGACGAAGAAACCCTCGGTGTACGACCGGCTGGTGAGCTTGAACAGGTTGTGCAGGCCGGCCTTGTTCCGCGCCCAGATCGTCATGTGCGTGTAGCCGCCGCTGCCGGAGACGTCGTCGCTCTTCTGCTCCGGGCGGCCCCACCGCACCCGCTGCTTGTGGAACCGTGACTCCGGCGCCACGTACGCCTCGATGCCCAGGATCGGCTTCACGCCGGCGGCCACGGCCTGCTTGTAGAAGTCGTTCGCGCCGTGCATGTTGCCGTGGTCGGTCATCGCGACCGCCGGCATCCCCTGCCGACTGACCTCGGCGAAGAGATCCTTGAGCCGGGCGGCACCGTCGAGCATCGAGTACTCCGTGTGCACGTGCAGATGCGCGAACGAATCGCCCATGCGTGGCGCCCCCCCGGGTCGGCTTCATGGATGGTGAGAAGTCGGTCGGCTCACCCTATCCCCGCCCGGGAAGGCACCTCCAGCAGCCGCGCGGACAGATCACCGTCGGGTGGTGTGGATCTCCACGGACGGTCCCGCTGCACCGGGGACAGCGTTGTGACGGAGCACGTTGTTCTACCCGTAGACAATACTGTGTGTCACACACTATTGTGTGATGCATGGTCAGCGAAGAGATCCTCCGGACCCACCTCCAGGAGCTGCGCCGAGGCACGGTCGTGGTGGCGAGCCTCGTCGCCCTGCGCCGCCCCGACTACGGCTACGCGCTGCTGCAACGCCTGACCCACCACGGCTTCCCCGTCGACGCCAACACGCTCTACCCGCTGCTGCGCCGCCTCGAGGACCAGGGGCTGCTGACCAGCGAGTGGAACACCGAGGAGAGCCGGCCGCGCAAGTTCTACCGCACCAGCCCCGACGGCGAGGCGGTCCTCGACCGGCTCCTCACCGACCTGTCCGCCGTCCAGACCTCCATGACCGCCCTGCTCGAAGGAGTGGACCGATGACCACCCTGACCGACCGCTACGTCGCCGCGACCCTGCGCTCGGTACCCGCCGCGCGGCGCGAGGAGATCGCCACCGAGCTGCGGGCCTCGATCGAGGACATGATCGAGGGCCGGGCGGCCGCCGGGGAGGACACCTCCGCCGCCGAACGGGAGGTGCTCACCGAGCTGGGCGACCCGGCGCAGCTCGCCGCCCGGTACGCCGACCGGCGCCTCCAGCTCATCGGCCCCACCTACTACCTGGTCTGGCAGCGACTGCTGGTCACCCTGCTCAGCGTCATCCCCGGCATCGTCGGCGTGGTCGTCGGTGTCGTGGAGGCCACCGCCGGCGACAACCCGGGCGGCGCCATCGGCGCCGGCGTCGTCGCGGCCGTGCAGACCGCCGTGCAGATCGCGTTCTGGGTGACGGTGGTCTTCGCGGTGCTCGAACGGCTGGGCACCCCGCTGAACCTGCCCGGCTGGACCGTCGACGACCTTCCCGACGAGCCCGTCGAGCGGGACGTCACGCTGACCGACACGTGCGCCTCGCTCGTCGCCGTGGTCCTGACCGCCGCGTTCCTCGTCTGGCAGCACTTCCAGACGCTGGTCCCGGCCGACGGTGACCGCCTGGCGATCCTCGACCCCGCACTGTGGACGTCCTGGCTCCCGGTCCTGCTCGCGGTGCTGGTCGTCAGCGCCGGCCTGGAGATCACCAAGTACCGCGTCGGCCGCTGGACCTGGCCCCTCGTCGCGCTCAACGCCCTGCTGCACCTGGCGTTCGCGGTGCCGGCGATCTGGCTGCTGCTCACCGACCGGCTGCTCAACCCGGAGTTCGTCGCCCACATCCCCTGGCTGCGCGACGGCGACAACCTCGACACGCTCTCGAACGGCGTCGTGATCGGCATCGTGGCCGTCGTGATCTGGGACATGGTCGACAGCGTGGTCAAGGCGCTACGTGCCCGCCGCTGACACACCCGGTCCCGGCGGCGCATGATCGACTCGATGCCGGCGGCATCGCGGTGTCCCGCCGCCGTAGATCACGCGATGCCGGCGGCACGGAGTGGATCACACCGACCGGGCGAACGCCGTGCCGCCCCGCCCGTCGGCCGGCGCGGCGGCCAGGTGGGGTTCCGAACGGGCGCCGGCCGGTCGGATGAGATCCTGACCAGGATGAGCACGGAGGCGGGTGAGGACTGGCGTCGGCCCGGACCGACGCCGGAGCAGCAGCGGCGCGACGTCTACGTGGGGCTGGCGGTGACCGTGCTCGCCCTGGTCAGCCTCACCCTCGCCCGCAGCACCGGGACATTCGTCCTGGGCCCGCCGCCGTGGGTGGCGGAGCAGATCCTCTGGACCGTCGCGACCACTCTGCCGCTGATCTGGCGGCGGCGGTTCCCCGCCGCGGTCACGCTGGTCGTCTCCGCCGCGTACATCGCGGGGCAGGCCCGCGCCGCACCGGAGTTCCAGGTGACCTCGGGCGCGCTCTTCGCCGCCCTCTACACGCTCGGCGCGTGGGGCCGGGACCGCCGCCTCGCGCGGCGACTGCGGATCGGCGTGATCGCCGCCATGTTCGTCTGGCTCGGCGTCTCGTACGCGATCAGTGTCGCCCGCATCCCGCCCGACGCGTTCGCCGGCGCCGTCGGGCCGGTCCCCCCGGTGATCGCGATGATGGTCAACGGGGTGCTGCTCAACGGCCTGTTCTTCGGCTTCGCGTACTTCTTCGGGGAGACCGCCTGGCTGGCCGCCCGCCGGTCGCACGCCCTCCGGGCGCAGGCGGAGGAGCTCCGCCGGTCGCAGGCCGAGGTCCGCGAGCACGCCGTGGTCGGCGAGCGGGTCCGCATCGCCCGGGAACTGCACGACGTCGTCGCCCACCACGTGTCGGTGATGGGCGTACAGGCGGCCGCCGCCCGCCGGGTCCTCGACCGGGACCCGGCCAAGGCCCGCACCGCGCTCGGCGCCGTCGAGGAGTCGGCCCGCACGGCGGTGGACGAGCTGCGCCGGATGCTCGGCGTCCTGCGCGCCCGCGACCGCGAGCCGGCGGCTGTCGGGCAGCCCGCCGGGATCGACCAGGTCACCGCGGTGGTCGACCGGGCCCGGGAGGCGGGGCTGCGGGCCAGCCTCGGGGTGTACGGGAACCCGGTGCCGCTGCCGGACTCGGTCTCCCAGGCCGCGTACCGGGTGGTGCAGGAAGCGGCGACGAACACGCTGAAACACGCGACCGGGGCGACCGCGCTGGACGTGCGGATCCGCCACCTGGCGCACGACGTGGAGGTGGACGTGACCGACGACGGACGGCCCACCCGCCCACCCAATCCCGACGGGATGGGCCTGGTCGGGATGCGCGAGCGGGTCGCCACCCACGGCGGTGTGCTCGAGGTCGGCCCACGCGCCGGCGGCGGCTGGCGGGTACGGGCCCGCTTCCCGCTGCCCGCCCCGGCGGAGCGCCCGGCATGAGCGCCGAGGCGACGGCCGGCCGGCCGATCCGGGTGCTGCTCGCCGACGACCAGCACCTCGTCCGCACCGGGTTCCGGGTCATCCTCGAGGTGGAGGACGACATCGAGGTGGTCGGGGAGGCCGCCTACGGCGAACGGGCGGTGAGCATGACCCGGGCGCTGCGCCCCGACGTGGTGCTGATGGACGTGGAGATGCCCGGCGTCGACGGGCTGGAGGCCACCCGGCGGATCACCGCCGACGCGGACCAGTCGGGCGGGCCGGCGGTGCTGATCCTCACCACCTTCGACCGGGACGACTACCTGTTCACCGCGCTGCGCGCCGGGGCGAGCGGGTTCCTGCTCAAGAACGGCACCCCGGAGGCGCTGGTCGAAGCAATCCGGGTGGTGGCCCGCGGCGAAGGGCTCATCGCCCCGGAGCTCACCCGGCGGGTGATCGCCACCTTCGCCCGCTCCGGCGCCTCGGCCACGGCGGGGACGGCACCGGAGGCGGCGCTGCGGGACCTCACCCCCCGGGAGCGGGAGGTGCTGGTCCTGGTCGCCGGAGGCGCGAGCAACGCGGAGATCGCCGCCGCCCTGCACCTGGGCGAGGCGACGGTGAAGACACACGTCAGCCGGGTGCTGACCAAACTCGGCCTGCGCGACCGGGTCCAGGCGGTGGTCTTCGCGTACGAGCACGGGGTGGTACGCCCCGGCGGATGATCTCCGGTCCGTCCCGCGGGGGATCCGGAGGCTCAGCCCGTGGACGGACGGCGGACGGCGCCCGGTGACCTAGCGTGGCCGCCGTGACGAACGTCCTCCGTCTCGACGGTGTCGACCGCAGCTTCGGCGACCGTCGGGTGCTCCAGAACGTGTCCTTCGAGGTGCCGGCCGGGCGGATGACCGGCTTCGTGGGCGGCAACGGCGCCGGCAAGACGACAACCATGCGGATCATCCTCGGCGTGCTCGCCGCCGACGCCGGTCAGGTGACCTGGCAGGGCAGACCACTGACGCGGGAGGACCGCCGACGCTTCGGCTACATGCCGGAGGAACGCGGCCTCTACCCGAAGATGAGCGTCCGGGAGCAGGTGACCTACCTGGGCCGGCTGCACGGGATGACCACGGCGGCGGCCCGCCGCAACACCGACGTGCTGCTGGAGCGGGTCGGCCTCGCCGAACGCGGCGACGACCTGCTGGAGACGCTCTCGCTGGGCAACCAGCAGCGCGCCCAGATCGCCGCCGCGCTGGTGCACGACCCCGAGGTGCTGGTGCTCGACGAGCCGTTCTCCGGCCTCGACCCGCTGGCCGTGGACACGGTCGTCGCCGTGCTGCGCGAGCGCGCCGCGGCCGGCGCACCGGTGCTCTTCTCCAGCCACCAGCTCGACGTCGTGGAACGGCTCTGCGACGACCTGGTGATCATCGCGGGCGGCGTGATCCGGGCCGCCGGTAGCCGCGAGCAGTTGCGCTCGACGTACACCTCGCCCCGCTACGAGCTGGTGGTGGAGACCGACGCCGGCTGGCTCCGCGACCAGCCGGGGGTGACCCTGGTGGACCTGGACGGCGCCCGCGCCGTCTTCGACCTCCCGCCGGGCACCGACGAGCAGCCGGTGCTGCACGCGGCGCTCGCCCGGGGCCCGGTCCGCGCGTTCCGCCCGGTCAGCCCCTCCCTCACCGAGATCTTCCGAGAGGTCGCCCAGTGAACACCCTGCAGGCCACCCGCCTGGTCGCCGCCCGGGAGGTCCGGGTCAAGCTGCGCGACCGGACCTTCCTCATCAGCACGCTGTTCTTCCTGCTCATCGCCGCCGCGGCGACGATCCTGCCGCCGCTGCTCTCCGGCGGTCCGTCCACCGTGGCCGCGACGGAGGCGGTGGCCGGTCCGCTGCGCGCGGCGGGGCTCGAGGTACGGACGCTGCCGGACGACCGCGCCGCCGAGCAGGCCGTCCGCGACGGCGACGTGGACGCCGCCGTCGTGTCCGGCCCGACCGTGCTCGCGATGGACGAGGCGCCCGACGACGTCGTGACCGCCCTGAGCACCCAGCCGCCGGTGCGGCTGCTGAACCCCGACGCGGTGGACCCGGCGGTGGCGTTCCTGGTGCCGTTCGCCTTCGCGTTCGTCTTCTTCGTGACGTCACAGACGTTCGGCGTGCAGATCGCGCAGAGCATCATCGAGGAGAAGCAGACCCGCATCGTCGAGATCCTCGTCGCCGCGGTGCCGGTCCGGGCACTGCTGGCCGGCAAGCTGGTCGCCGGGACCCTGCTGGCGCTGGGGCAGATCGCCCTGGTCGCCCTGGTCACGGTCGCCGGCATGACGTTCGGTGACAGCGGCGGGCTGCTCTCGCTGCTCGCGCCCGCGATCGGGTGGTTCCTGCCGTTCTTCCTGCTGGGCTTCGTGCTGATCGCGGCCATGTGGGC
The DNA here is from genome assembly GCF_040704235.1 of Micromonospora sp. NPDC047707. Classification (NCBI taxonomy): domain Bacteria; kingdom Bacillati; phylum Actinomycetota; class Actinomycetes; order Micromonosporales; family Micromonosporaceae; genus Micromonospora; species Micromonospora sp. NPDC047707. Next base: position 42,155 of record NZ_JBEYSU010000029.1, on the reverse strand, counting down.
GGCGGCCGGGGCCCTGGTCAACCGCCTCGAGGACATCGGCGGGGTGTCCACACCGGTGCAGCTCGCCGTGATGCTGCCGTTCTTCGCGGTCATCTTCCTCAACGACAACGCGACCGCCATGCGGGTGATGTCCTACCTGCCGTTCTCCGCGCCGACGGCGATGCCGCTGCGGCTGTTCACCGGTGACGCCGCCGGCTGGGAACCACTGGTGTCGCTGGCCCTGCTGCTGGTCACCGCCGCCGCGTTCCTGGCCGCGGGAGCCCGGGTGTACGAGGGCTCGCTGCTGCGTACCAACGGCCGCACCTCGATCGGCACGGCCTGGCGCTCCCGGGAGACGCTGGGCTGACGCGGACGCGAAACGGGCCCGGCACCACCGATGGCGGGTGGTGCCGGGCCCGGCGCGAAGCGCTCCCGGCGGCGGATCAGCCGACGGCGGCCATGATCTCGTCGCTGACGTCGAAGTTCGCGTAGACGTTCTGCACGTCGTCGCAGTCCTCCAGGACGTCGATCAGCTTGAAGATCTTCCGGGCGCCCTCCTCGTCCAGCGGGACGTTGACGCTCGGGATCAGCGAGGACTCGGCCGACTCGTACTCGATGCCGGCGTCCTGCAGCGCGGTGCGGACCGCGATCAGGTCGGTCGGCTCGGAGACCACCTCGAACGCCTCGCCGAGGTCGTTGACCTCCTCGGCGCCCGCGTCCAGGACGGCCATCATCACGTCGTCCTCGCTGGTGCCGGCCTTGGGGACGATCACCACGCCCTTGCGGGAGAACATGTACGACACCGAGCCGGCGTCGGCGAACGAACCGCCGTTGCGGGTCAGCGCGGTGCGCACCTCGGTGGCGGCGCGGTTGCGGTTGTCGGTGAGGCACTCGATCAGCAGCGCGACGCCGTTCGGGCCGTAGCCCTCGTACATGATCGTCTGGTAGTCGGCGCCGCCGGCCTCCAGGCCGGAGCCCCGCTTGACCGCGCGATCGATGTTGTCGTTGGGGACCGAGTTCTTCTTGGCCTTCTGGATCGCGTCGTAGAGGGTCGGGTTGCCGGCCGGGTCGCCGCCGCCGGTGCGCGCCGCCACCTCGACGTTCTTGATCAGCTTGGCGAACATCTTGCCGCGCTTGGCGTCGATGACCGCCTTCTTGTGCTTGGTCGTCGCCCACTTTGAGTGGCCGGACATCAGTTACCTCCGTTGCTACCCGCCGTCTGCATCGACCGCACCGCACTCGCCCCCGCTCCCGCCGGCGCACGCGGAGAGTGCCGGTCAGCTCTGGTGGAAGCCGTGGCGGGCAGATGGCCCTGCCGAATCTCGGCAATCCTACCGGCGGGCCGCGGGTGGATGTCACGCACCGCACGCCGCCGGCCCGCCCCGTGCGGCCCGAACAGGCACAACGGGGCGGGCCGGGTGGTCATTCCCCGAAGCCGTACGACCCGACCTCGGTGAATCCGGAGGTGCTCCGCTCCGCACACCGGTCCTCCAGCCCGGCGCGGTACCGGCGGAACGATTCCAGCTGCGGCAGCGGTCCCGGCAGCTCCGGGGCCAGGGCGATGTCGACGAAGCTGCGCCCGTCGTCCAGTTGCAGCGTCACGAAGCGCAGCCCGGCCGGCCGGGTCCGGGACAACTCGGCGTAGACGGCACGCAGGAGGGCCAGGTGCGTCCCGACGTGTTCGGGACGCACCTGGTACTGGATGACGATCGTCTCCACCGCTCACCCCACCAGCTCGGGCCGGCGGTCCGTCGCGACCCGCAGCGCGGTCGTCCAGGTCAGGATCTCGGTGAGCATGGTCGTGAGCGACTGCTCCCGCCCGTCCTCGGGAGCGAGCCGGGCCGGGTGGGTCGGGTCATCCGGCGCCGCGTCGGAGAAGTCGAAATCGGTGAAGAGCCCCAGGGCCACCCGCGTCGGTACGACCACGACCCGCACCTCGCCGAGGACGGTCTGGAGGTGGTCGCCGGCCCGGGTGCCGCCCTGCACGCCGTAGGTCAGCACCCCGGCGACCTTGCCGTTCCACTCGGCGTACAGGTAGTCGACGGCGTTCTTCAACGCGGCCGGGACGGACCGGTTGTAGTCCGGGGTGACGAACAGGAAGGCGTCGTACCCGCCGACCACGCCCGCCCAGCGCCGGGTGTGCGGGTTGCGGTAGTCGCCGAAGAACGCCGGCACCGGCTCGTCGAGCAGCGGCAGGTCCTGCTCGGCCAGGTCCACCAGCTCGACGGCGGCGTCGCCGTCGCGAACGGCCGGGTGCCGGGACGCGACCCGGGTCACCCAGCCGGCGACGGCGGTGCCGCGCCGGCCCGGTCGGGTGCTGCCCACGATCACGCCGATCCGGACCGGCGCGGAGGTCTGTGTGTTCTGCATGACCTGAGCCTCGCGCCGGGGCGGCTGGGTGGGGAGGCCGGCGCGAGGGTGGCCCCGGCAGGGACACCCTTCGCCGGGTGTCCGGTGTCAGACTGGGCCGGTGATGGACGGAGAGCTCGGCGCGTTCCTGCGCAGCCGGCGGGAAGCGCTCCCGCCCGGACGGGTCGGCCTTCCCGAGGGGCCCCGGCGCCGGACGCCGGGACTGCGCCGCGCCGAGCTGGCGACGCTCGCGCAGGTGAGCGTGGAGTACCTGACCCGCCTGGAACAGGGCCGCGACACCCGCCCGTCGCCGGAGATCCTCGCCGCGCTCGCCGACGCGCTGCGGTTGGACGACGCCGACCGCGAACACCTCCGCCAGCTCGCGGCCGCCCACCACAGCAGGCAGCTCTGCCCGCGCGGGAGGACCGCGGTCACGCGTACGGTGCGGCCGTCCGTCCGCGCGCTGCTCGACGCCTTCCGCGACGCGCCGGCGCACCTGGCCAACCGGCTCGGCGACGTCCTGGCGTGGAACGACCCCTTCGACCGGGTCGCCCGGCCGCTGGGTCTGCTCGACGGCTCCCGCCCCAACCTGACCTGGTACGTCTTCACCGACGAACGGGCCCGGGAGGCGTTCGCCGACTGGGCCGGGACGGCCGACCACCAGGTCGCCGAGCTGCACCGGCTGCGCCAGGGCGACCCGGCGACCGACGAGTTCGCCGGCCGGCTGGTCCGGACCGTGGGCACGCCGTTCGCCGACCGGTGGCGGCGGCGTCCGGTGCCGGCGGCGCACCACGGGGTACGCGAGCTGCGCCACCCGCACGTCGGGCCGCTACGGCTGTCCTACGAGACCCTGACGGTCGGCGACACGGGCGACCAGTGGTTGATCGCCCACATGCCGGCGGACGCGGCCACGGCCGCCCGGCTGGACAAGCTCCTGGGCCGCGTACCCGGCCGCCTGCGCGCCGTCGCAGGCTGAGCCCTTCGCCCACCCGCCCGGTCGATCACCCGCTCGGGTCGATCAAGAGGCGGCCGCGCAAACCTCTTGATCGACGAGCGCCGGCGCGCGGGTCGGGCGGGGTCAGCGGGCGGCGCGCACGAGGTTCACGAAGTACGCGTGCAGGCGCCGGTCGCCGGTCAGCTCCGGGTGGAACGAGGTGGCCAGCAGGTTGCCCTGCCGGACCGCGACGATCCGCCCGGCGGCGGGGCCCTCGGTCACCGTGCCGAGCACCTCGACGCCCGCACCGACGCGCTCCACCCAGGGCGCCCGGATGAACACCGCATGGAACGGCCCGCCGCCGACGCCGGTGACCTCCACCGGCGCCTCGAACGAGTCGACCTGGCGGCCGAACGCGTTGCGCCGGACGGTCATGTCGATGCCGGCGAAGCCGCGCTGGTCCGGCCGGCCGTCGAGCACCTCACCGGCCAGCATGATCATGCCGGCGCAGGACCCGTAGACGGGCATGCCACCGGCGACGCGCTTGTCGATCGGCTCGCGCAGCTCGAAGATGTCGGCCAGCTTGCTGATCGTGGTGGACTCGCCGCCCGGGATGACCAGGCCGTCGACCGCGTCCAACTCCTCGCGGCGGCGGACCGGTCGGGCGTCCGCTCCGGCGGCGGCCAGGGCGTCGGCGTGCTCCCGGACGTCGCCCTGGAGGGCGAGCACACCGATCAGGGGTGCCGTCACGTTCGCTCCTTCCGCAGTCGTTGAGAGGGGGCCCCTTCTCTACCGGAGGCGTAAGAAGGGGCCCTTCCTTCACCAGCCGCGCTCGGCCAGGCGGTGCGGCTGCGGGATCTCGTCGACGTTGATGCCGACCATCGCCTCGCCGAGGCCGCGGGAGACCTTGGCCAGCACGTCCGGGTCGTCGTGGAAGGTGGTGGCCTTGACGATCGCGGCGGCCCGCTGCGCCGGGTTGCCGGACTTGAAGATGCCGGAGCCGACGAAGACGCCCTCGGCGCCGAGCTGCATCATCATGGCGGCGTCGGCCGGGGTGGCGATACCACCGGCGGTGAACAGCACCACCGGCAGCTTGCCGGTCTCGGCGACCTCCTTGACCAGCTCGTACGGCGCCTGCAGCTCCTTGGCGGCGACGTACAGCTCGTCGGCCGGCAGCGACCGGAGCCGGCGGATCTCCTTGCGGATCTTGCGCATGTGGGTGGTGGCGTTGGAGACGTCACCGGTGCCGGCCTCGCCCTTGGAGCGGATCATGGCCGCCCCCTCGGTGATCCGGCGCAACGCCTCACCCAGGTTGGTGGCGCCGCAGACGAAGGGGACGGTGAAGGCCCACTTGTCGATGTGGTTCTCGTAGTCGGCCGGGGTCAGCACCTCGGACTCGTCGACGTAGTCCACACCGAGGGACTGCAGGATCTGCGCCTCGACGAAGTGGCCGATCCGGGCCTTGGCCATCACCGGGATGGAGACGGCGTTGATGATGCCGTCGATCATGTCCGGGTCGCTCATCCGGGAGACGCCGCCCTGGGCGCGGATGTCGGCGGGCACCCGCTCCAGCGCCATCACGGCGACGGCGCCGGCGTCCTCGGCGATCTTGGCCTGCTCGGGGGTGACCACGTCCATGATCACGCCGCCCTTGAGCATCTCGGCCATGCCGCGCTTGACCCGGGCGGTGCCGGTCACGGGGGTGGCAGTGGTGTTCGGGGAGGTGGTTTCGGGCACGGGTCATCGCTCCTAGAGACGTGCTGGGAGGGTGGCTGCGGAGATGCTACGACGGGGTGAACGCGCGTCCGACAGCCAATCAGACCCACGGTGGCCTGCTGTGTGGCAGCCGTCACGGGCCGGGAGGTGTCGCGCGCTCAGCCGGCGGGGACGTCGGCGGGTGCGGTCAGCGTCGGATCGTCGATGTCGAAGTACCGCGGCCAGGGCTGCCGTCGCCCCATCCGTAACAGGCGCACCAGCGGTCGCCCCCGCGCCGCCCGGGCGTCACGGACCAGGTCGGTGTGCACCTGCCGGGCCAACGCCAGCCGCCGGCTCGCGGCGATCACGGCCTCCGCGTCCGGATCGCCCGGATCGAGCTGAACCGCGCGCAGTTGGCGGGTGAGGTCGTTCTCGGCCGCCTCACGCTCGTCGGGGCGGGCATCCAGCGCGATCCGCGCGGCCGCGTACAGCTCGACACCGTAGCGGCGCTCGGCGAGGACCGCGGCGGCCGCCGCGCGGCGCAGCAGGTGGGCGTCGAGCGCCCGGGCCGCCGACTCCGCCCGCGCCTGCAGGCGCCGAACCCGTCCGGCGGTCCAGACGAGGTACGCCGCCAGCAGCCCGACGACCAGCGTCGCGCCCACCGCCCACCACATGCCCGGCATCGTAGTGTCGCTCCGTTCCCGTCTCCGCCGGCCAAGGCCGGCCGACCGCCGGCCTCCCCCGCACCACCGGCCCCACCGGTCAGCCCAGCCCCACCCATTCCTGGTCGATGACCCGACCGTCGGTGGCCTCGATCGCCGCTGCGTATACCTCCAGAACCCGGCGGGCAACCACGGGCCAGTCGAAATTCGCCACCACCTGGTCGCCGCAGGCGGTCAGCGTGGCCCGCGTCTCCGGGTCGTCGAGCAGGTCGGCGAGGGCGGTCCCCAGTGCCGACGGGTCGCCGGTGCGGAACAGCCGGCCGGCCCGGCCGCCGTCGAGCACCCGGCGGAAGGCGTCCAGGTCACTCGCGACGACCGTCGTCCCCGCCGCGAGCGCCTCCGTGAGGATCATCCCGAACGACTCGCCGCCGGTGTTCGGCGCCACGTAGAGGTGGACGCTGCGCAGCATCCGGGCCTTGTCCGCCTCGGAGACCAGGCCGAGGAAGGTGATCTGGTCACGCAGCTCGGCCGGGAACTTCTCGTACAGGTCGTCGGAGTCACCGGGCCCGGCGACCAGCAGCCGCAGCCCGGGGCGTTCGGACGCGAGGTGCACGAATGCGTCCCGAAGCACCGGGAAGCCCTTGCGGGCCTCGGTGAACCGGCCGAGGAAGCCGATCGTGCCGCCCCGTCCCGGTGCGCACTCCCCCGGCCAGCCGGGCAGCGGCTCGGCGTCGGTGAACTTCGCGACGGCCACCCCGTTCGGGATCTCCACCGCCCCGCCGTCCATGTGCTCGACCTGCACCTTGCGGGCCAGGGCGCTGACCGCGATCCGGGCGGTGATGCGCTCCAGCACGATCTGGAGCACGCCCTGCGCGGCGGCGAGCACCCGGGAGCGGGTCATCGCGGTGTGGAACGTGGCCACCACCGGCCCCCGCGCGGAGAGCACGGCGAGCATGGACAGGCTGAGCGTCAGCGGCTCGTGCACGTGCAGCACGTCGAAGTCGCCCCGGATGATCCACCGGCGGACCCGGGCGGTGGAGACCGGGCCGAAGGCGATCCGGGCCACCGAGCCGTTGTACGGCAGCGGCACCGCCCGCCCGGCCGGCACGACGTACGGCGGCAGCGGCGAGTCCTCGTCGGCCGGGGCGAGGACGCTCACCTCGTGCCCGAGGCCGATCAGCGCCTCGGCGAGGTCCATCACGTGGTTCTGCACGCCGCCCGGTACGTCGAAGGAGTACGGGCACACGATGCCGATTCGCACGTTGGCGCCCTTTCCCTCAGGCCTGTCCGGTTGCCGGCGAGGGCTGAGCCACGCCGGTCGTGGCGGCGTGCTGCTGGTCCAACCACATCCGCTGCAACATGTGCCAGTCTTCCGGATGGCGGGCGATGCCCGCCGCCAGACCGTCGGCGACCCGCTGTGTCAGGGCCCGGACCCGCGCGTCCAGCGGGCCCTCCTCCGGGCCGGGCACCGGCACCGGCCCCTCGATCGAGGCGTGCGCGGCGTCCGGCTCGTACCACATCGATGCCACGTAGAGGGGCGCGCCGGTGCGCAGCGCGAGCAACGCCGGACCGGGGGGCATCCGGGTGCGGGCGCCGAAGAAGTTCACCTCGACGCCGCGCGCCGAGAGGTCCCGGTCGGCGAGGAGCGGGACGATCGCACCGGCCTGGATCCGGTCGACCAGCACGTCGAAGGCGGGCCGCTCCCCACCCTGGGTGGGCAGGATCTCCATGCCGAGATTCCGCCGGAAGGCGAGGAAACGCCGGTAGACGCCCTCCGGCTTGAGCCGCTCGGCGACGGTGGTGATCGGCCAGCCCATCGCCGCGACCCAGGCGCCGGCGGCGTCCCAGTTGCCGGCGTGCGGCAGCGCCACGACCGCGCCCCGGCCGGCGGCCACGTCGGCCGCCAGCACGTCCTCACCGTCCAGCCGGAAGGCGGCGAGGATCTCCGCGCGGCTCAGCGCCGGCAGGCGGAACGCCTCCAGCCAGTACCGGGCGTAGGAGCGCAGGCCGGCGCGGACCAGCTCGTCCAGCTCGGCCTCCGGCATCTCGGGTCCGACGACGCGGCGCAGGTTGGCGCGGAGTCGGGCCGTACTCGGGCCGCCGCGACGGTGGGCGCGGTCGGCGCCCGCCCGGAAGGCCGCGGCCGCGACGGGCCGGGGCAGCGCGCGGACGGCGCGCCACCCGGCGAGGTAGGCCAGCTCGGTGAGGGTCACCGGCGCCGGCCCCGCACGGCCCTCACCCCTGCCCGCCCGACGCGGTGGGGACCTGCTGGGACTGCCGGTACACGTGGGCCATCCGCTGCCCGACCGTGAAGATCGACACGGCGGCGAGCAGCCAGAGCGCGATGGGCAGCGCGACCGGCAGGCCGAGGCCGGCGAGCAGGCCGCCGACGCCGACGATGAGCAGTCGCTCGGTGCGCTCGGCGATGCCCACGTTGCAGGTCATGCCGAGCCCCTCGGCGCGGGCCTTCACGTAGGAGACGAGACTGCCCGCGGCCAGACAGAGCAGGGCCGCCGCGACACCGGCGTGGTCGCCCTCGGTGGCCAGGTAGTAGGCCACGGCGCCGAAGACGGCGCTGTCGGCGATCCGGTCCATGCTCGAGTCGAGGAACGCCCCGAACCGGGTGGAGCCGCCGCTCATGCGGGCCATCGTCCCGTCGAGCAGGTCGGTCAGCGCGAAGACCGTCACGATCAACGCTCCGGCGACGAGGTGGCCGCGGGCGCCGAAGCCGAGCGCGCCGACGAGCACCCCGAGGGTGCCCGTCACGGTGACCGCGTTGGGGGTGACGCCCGCGCGCAGCAGTCGGCGCGCGAGCGGTTCGACGATGCGGGTCATGCCCGCGCGGGCCGTCACTTGGAAGATCTTCGCCATGGCGGTCCCACGATAACGGTCGCCGGGCCAGCGGCGATACGGCCGGTCAGGTGACCCGCGCGGCGAGGCTTGTGCGGCCCGGTCATCGGGTGTCTGATCGACCCAGGAAAGGTGAGCCAGCTCACCGGTCCGCCCGTCCCGTTCCCGCTTGGCAGCAGACCACCGGAGGATATCGCCGCGCACCCGCCCCGGGCCGCACCCCGTCGCGCGCGGCGGTCGCCACCAACCACCGGCTGAGGGAGGTGCGCCCCATGGCGCAGAAGAGTCAGGAGAAGGGGGTCACCGGCGGCGCGCCGGTGGTGACCGACCCCGGCAGGGTCCGCAACGTGGTGCTCGTCGGCCACTCCGGGGCCGGCAAGACGACCCTGGTCGAGGCGTTGCTCGCCGCGACCGGCACGATCGGTCGCGCCGGGAGCGTCACCGACGGCACCACGGTCTGCGACCACGACCCCGCCGCCGTACGCCAGCAGCGCTCGGTGAGCCTGGCCTGCGCGCCCCTGACCCACGACGGGATCAAGGTCAACCTGCTGGACAGCCCGGGGTACGCCGACTTCGTCGGTGAGCTGCGGGCCGGGCTGCGGGCCGCCGACGCCGCACTCTTCGTCGTCTCCGCCGTCGACGGGATGGACGCCGCGACCGCCGCGCTGTGGGAGGAGTGCGCCGCCGTCGACATGCCCCGGGCGGTCGCCGTCTCCCGGCTGGACCACCCGCGCGCGGACTTCGACGAGGCGGTGGCGCTCTGCCAGCGGGTCTTCGGCGACAACGTGCTCCCGCTCTACCTGCCGATGCTCGGTGACGACGGCATCTCCACCGTCGGCCTGCTCGGGCTCATCACGAGGCGGGTCTTCGACTACACCGGCGGCCTGCCGGCGGAGGTGCGCGAGCCGGACCCGGAGCACCTGCCGGCGATCGCCGAGTCCCGCAACGAACTGATCGAGGGGATCATCGCCGAGAGCGAGGACGAGACCCTCATGGACCGGTACCTCGAGGGTGAGGAGATCGGCACCGACATCCTCGTCGAGGATCTGGAGAAGGCGGTGGCGCGCGGCCACTTCTACCCGGTGGTGCCGGTCTGCGCGGAGACCGGGGTGGGGCTGGACGCGCTGCTGGAGGTGCTCACCGCGGGCTTCCCGTCGCCGCTGGAGCACGACGTGCCGGCGGTGACCGGCGTGGACGGCGCGCCCCGGCCGCCGCTCACCTGCGATCCGGACGGCCCGCTGGTCGCGGAGGTCGTCAAGACGACCATCGACCGGCACGTCGGCCGGGTCTCGCTGGTACGGGTGTTCTCCGGCACGCTGCGCCCCGAGCAGACCGTGCACGTCTCGGGGCACGGCATGGCCGAGCGGGGCCACCCCGACCACGACGCCGACGAGCGGGTGGGGCACATCTACTCGCCGCTCGGCGCGACGCTGCGGGAGGTGGGCCTCTGCGTGGCCGGCGACATCTGCGCGATCACCAAGTCGGGCAGCGCGGAGACCGGTGACACCATCTCCGCCAAGGAGGACCCGCTGCTGATCGCGCCGTGGGAGATGCCGGAGCCGCTGCTGCCGGTGGCGATCGTGGCCCGCAGCCGCTCCGACGAGGACGCGCTCGCCCGCAACCTGGCCCGGCTGGTGGCCGGTGACCCCACGCTGCGGCTGGACCGCAATCCGGAGACTCACCAGCTGGTGCTGTGGTGCATGGGCGAGGCGCACGCGGACGTGGTGCTGGAGCGGCTGCGCACCGGCGGTGTGGAGCTGGACACCGAGCCGGTGCGGGTGGCGCTGCGCGAGACGTTCACCGGGTCGGCCAAGGGGCACGGCCGGCACGTCAAGCAGTCCGGCGGCCACGGCCAGTACGCGGTCTGCGACATCGAGGTGGCGCCGCTGCCGCGCGGCGCCGGTTTCGAGTTCGTCGACCGGGTGGTGGGTGGCGCGGTGCCGCACAACTACATCCCGTCGGTGGAGAAGGGGGTACGCGCCCAGATGGAGCGCGGCCTGGTCGCCGGCTATCCGGTGGTGGACCTGCGGGTGACGCTGTTCGACGGCAAGGCGCACAGTGTGGACTCCTCCGACGCGGCGTTCCAGACGGCCGGGGCCCTGGCGCTGAAGGACGCGGCCGAGAGGGGCCAGCCGGCGCTGCTGGAACCGGTCGACGAGGTGGTCATCCGGGTGCCCGACTCGTCGGTGGGCGCGGTGATGGGCGACCTGTCCGGCCGGCGCGGCCGGGTGCTGGGCACCGAACCGGACACCACGGCCGAGGGCCGCACGCTGGTCCGTGCCGAGGTGCCGGCGACCGAGCTCCTCCGGTACGCGGTGGAGCTGCGCTCGATGACCTCCGGCACCGGCACCTTCCGCCGCCAGTTCGTCCGCTACGAACCCATGCCCGCCCACCTGGCCGACCAGATCCGCAAGGAACACACCTAACCCCCTCCCCCACCCCCCGACGCGTTGATCATGAAGTTAGCGGAGACAAATCGGACAGATTTGGCCGCTAACTTCATGATCAACGCGGAAGACCCCGCGCGTTGAGCCCCGCAACGGGGTGGTCAGGGTCGGGCGGTGGGGAGGGTGGGGCTGGGCCAGTAGGGGCGGTCGGCTTCGCGGAGGGCCGCCGCCCGCAGAGCCGCCAGCTGGCGTTCCACCTCGGCGAACTGGTCCGGCGGGAGCGGGCCACGGGCCAGCGCCGCCGCGTTCTCCTCGACCTGGGCGACCGTACGGCAGCCGGGGATCGGGACGCTGCGGTCGCTGCGCGCCCAGATCCAGCCCAGCGCGCCCTGGGGCAGGGTCCGGCCGTCGGCGGTGAGCGCGGCGCGGACGGCGCTCACCCGGCGCAGCCACTCCGGCGCCGGTCGGCCGCCCCGAAACCACTCCAGCCAGCCGGGCGCGTGCCCGCGCAGGTCGTCCCGGGGCAGCGTGGAGCCGGTCGTGTACTTGCCGGTGAGCAGGCCCATCCCGAGCGGGCACCGGGCGACGCTGACGAGGTCGTACTTGTCGCAGACCGCGAGCAGCTCGGGGGCGTCCCGCAGCACCGACAGGGTGTGCTGCACGGCGGTGGCGCCCCGGGCCGCCTGGCCCCACGCGGCGGCCCGGTCCACCCGGTCGGTGCTCCATCCGTACGCGCGCACCAGCCCGTCGGCCACCAGGTCCTCCAGCGTGCCGATCAGGGCCTCCGCGCGCGGGACCGGAAGGTCGCCCAGGTGCAGCTGGTAGAGGTCGATACGGTCGGTGTCGAGCCGGCGCAGCGAGTCGGTCAGCGCCCGCCGCAGGTACGCCGGGGACGCGTCCTCGCCCGTCGCCTGGCGGGCCGCCTCGTCGAACGTGTAGCCCCACTTCGTGGCGACGACCGCCTCGTCACGCCGGCCGGCGAGGGCCCGCCCGAGGACCCGCTCCGAGTGCCCCGCCCCGTACGTGTCGGCGGTGTCGAAGAGGGTCACGCCGAGGTCGAGCGCGCGGCGGACCGCAAGGACGGACTCGTCGTCGTCGACGACGCCCCACCCCAGCGGCTGGAGCCCCTCCGCCCACGGGCCACCGATCGCCCAGCACCCCATGCCGAGGGCGCTCACCTCGATGCCGCTGCGACCCAGCGTCCGCGTCATGACTGCCATCGACGCATCCTGTCACCTCCGGCCGACCGGAGGGAGAAGATCGCGCCGGGTGTCAGGACGGCCAGGCGCGGGCCAGCAGGTCGCGGGTGTCGCCCAGCAGCTGCGGCAGGACCTTGGTACGGCCGATCACCGGCATGAAGTTGGCGTCACCGCCCCACCGGGGCACCACGTGCTGGTGCAGGTGCGCGGCGATCCCGGCGCCGGCCACGCCGCCCTGGTTCATCCCCAGGTTGAAGCCGTGCGCGCTGCTGACCTTGCGGACCACCCGCATGGCGGTCTGCGTGAACGCGGCCAGCTCGGCCGTCTCCGGGCCGTCGAGGTCGGTGTAGTCGGCGACGTGCCGGTAGGGGCAGACCAGCAGGTGCCCCGGGTTGTACGGGTAGAGGTTGAGCACCACGAAGACGTGCTCGCCGCGTGCCACGACGAGGCTCTCCGGCGCGGGCCGGCCGGGCGCGAGGCAGAACGGGCAGCCGCTCGGCTTCTCGTACCCGCCCTCGGGACGGTCCTCGCCGGAGATGTAGGTCATCCGGTGGGGCGTCCAGAGCCGGTCCAGGCCGTCCGCCATGACCTCGTTGCTGTCGGTGTGTCCGTCCGCCCCAGTCACAGCAGCGATCCTACGACCCGGCGCGGGGCGTCACCGAACCGCGCCGTCCCGCCGGGGCCCGGGCGTGTGTTAACCGGGTGCCCTTTTACTACCTGAGGCGTTAAGAAGGGGCCCTTCCTTACACCTCGGCGGCGGACGGGCCGATGTTGCTGCGCGAGGACACCACGTCGGCGACGTGGTTGACCGCCTCGGCCATCGGTACGCCGTTGCGCTGCGAGCCGTCCCGGTAGCGGAACGACACGGTGCCCGCCGCGACGTCGTCGTCGCCGGCGATCACCATGAAGGGGATCTTCTGCTGCTGGGCGGTGCGGATCTTCTTCTGCATCCGGTCGTCACCGGCGTCGACCTGGGCACGGATGCCCTCGGCGCGCAGCGCGGCGACGAAGCCGTGCAGGTAGTCGGTGTGGTCCTCGCGGATCGGGATGCCGACCACCTGCACCGGGGCGAGCCAGGCGGGGAAGGCACCGGCGTAGTGCTCGGTGAGCACGCCGATGAACCGCTCGATCGACCCGAACTTCGCGCAGTGGATCATGACGGGCTGCTGCCGGGTGCCGTCGGCCGCCTGGTACTCCAGCCCGAAGCCCTTCGGCTGGTTGAAGTCGTACTGGATGGTCGACAGCTGCCAGGTGCGGCCGATGGCGTCCTTGGCCTGCACGGAGATCTTCGGGCCGTAGAAGGCCGCGCCGCCCGGGTCCGGCACCAGGTCGAGCCCGGTCTCCCGCGCGCACTGCTCCAGCACCGCGGTGGCCGTGGCCCAGTCCTCGTCGGAGCCGACGAACTTGTCCGGCTTGGACTCGTCGCGGGTCGACAGCTCCAGGTAGAAGTCGTCGATGCCGAAGTCCTTCAGCAGGCTGAGCACGAAGTGGAGCAGGTGCTTGATCTCGGCCGGCGCCTGCTCCCGGGTGCAGTAGGAGTGCGAGTCGTCCTGGGTCAGGCCGCGCACCCGGGTCAGCCCGTGGACCACGCCCGACTTCTCGTACCGGTAGACCGACCCGAACTCGAACAGCCGCATCGGCAGCTCGCGGTAGGACCGCCCGCGCGACCGGTAGATCAGGTTGTGCATCGGGCAGTTCATCGCCTTGAGGTAGTAGTCCGCGCCCTCGAGTTCCATGGGCGGGTACATGCCATCGGCGTAGTAGGGCAGGTGGCCCGAGGTGTGGAACAGCCCTTCCTTCGAGATGTGCGGGGTCCCGACGTACTGGAAGCCCTCCTCGATGTGGCGGGTGCGGACGTAGTCCTCCATCACCCGCTTGAGCACGCCGCCCTTGGGGTGGAAGACCGGCAGGCCGGAACCGATCTCGTCGGGGAAGCTGAACAGGTCCAGGTCCGCGCCGAGCTTGCGGTGGTCGCGCCGCGCGGCCTCCTCGAGGAGCTTCAGGTACGCCTTCAGCTCGTCGCGCGTCGGCCACGCGGTGCCGTACACCCGCTGGAGCTGCGGGTTCTTCTCCGAACCCCGCCAGTACGCGGCGGCCGAGCGCATCAGCTTGAACGCGCCGATCAGCCGCGTGTTCGGCAGGTGCGGCCCCCGGCACAGGTCCGACCAGCAGACCTTGTCCTCGGTGGCGGCGAGGTTGTCGTAGATGGTCAGCTCGCCGCCGCCGACCTCCATGACCTCGTCCGAGTCCAGGCCCTCGCCCTTGACGTCGATCAACTCCAGCTTGAACGGCTCGGCGGCCAGTTCGGCCTTCGCCTCGTCCAGGCTGTTGAAGCGCCGGCGGCGGAACCGCTGGCCGGACTTGACGATCTCCTGCATCCGCTTCTCGAGCTTCGCGAGGTCCTCCGGCTGGAACGGCTTGTCGACGGCGAAGTCGTAGTAGAAGCCGTTCTCGATGGGCGGGCCGATGCCGAGCTTCGCCTCCGGGAGGACGTCCTGCACGGCCTGGGCGAGCACGTGGGCGGTGGAGTGCCGCAGCACGTTCAGCCCGTCGGGAGTGTCGATGGCCACCGGCTCGACCTCGGTGTCGACCTCCGGCCGCCAGTCCAGGTCGCGCAGCTGACCCTGGGCGTCGCGGACCACCACGATCGCCTTGGGCCCGGTCGCCGGCAGGCCGGCCGCCGCCACCGCGTCGGCCGCCGTCGTCCCGGCGGCCACGACGACGGGGTCGGCCACGACGGGGATACGGGGTGCGGACACGGTGACTCCTCACGGGCAGGCGGTACGGATGCTGCCGATGCTATCGGTCGTCCCGACCATCACCCGCTGCGGTGTAAGGAAGGGCCCCTCTTAACGCCTGCGGTAGAGGAAGGGCCCCTTGTTAACGCCCCCCTCAGGCGTTGAACCTTTCCGTCCCCGCGTCCGAACTACCAGGTGTGGCTGGAGCCGGTTCCGGCCACGTGGACACGGATGGGGACGACGATGGCGAGGACGCGCGAGAGGCGCGGCCGCCGGGCCGGGGCGGTGACCGCCCTGGTCGCCGGCGCACTGCTGGCCTGGCCCGGCACGGCGTACGCGGCGGACGTGACGGTCCAGCCGACGCAGGCCCGGCAGGGCGAGGCGGTCAAGCTGGAGTTCGTGGTGCCGGAGGAGCGGGCCGGCACCCGCACCGAGCGGATCGAGATCCGGTTGCCCGCGGACGCCCCGATCGCCGAGGTCTACCCGATGTCGGTGACCGGCTGGGCACCCCGCATCGCCACCCGCGAGCTCGACCGGCCGGTCGCCGGCATCCACTCCTCGGGCGTGACCACGGTGACCAGCGCCGTGACCTGGTTCCGCATGCCCGGGTCGGAGACCGGGCCGGCCCGGCTGACGTTGTCGGTGGGCCCGTTGCCGCAGGTGGAGCGGTTGACCTTCGAGGTGCTCCAGACGTACGCCGACGGCACGGTCGTCCGCTGGTCGGAGCCGGCGGGTGACAGGACGGCGCCCGCGCTCACCCTGCTGCCGCCGGCGCCCGGCGCGGCCGGCGGCGGACACGGCCACGGCGCGGCGCCGGGCGCGCCGGGCGCGGGCGACCCGGCGGGTACGGCGGACGCCTCGGACCCGGACGGGGGCAACGCCGACGGCCTGCTCGTCGCCGGTCTGCTCGCTGGCCTGGGCGGCGGCGTGGCGGGCGGCTGGCTGCTCAGCCGCTGGCGCCGCCGGGAGCCGTCGGACGGGCGTACCGACCTGCGCGCGGTCCTCGACGGCGACCCGCCCGCCGACGCGCCTCAACCGGAGGAGCGGATCACCGCACCGGACACGGCGGCGCGGACGGACGCGGTGGCCCCGACGGAGGCGGTGGCCCCGACGGAGGCGGTGGCGCGGACGCGCTGACCTCGCTCCAGCCGCCCCCGCTCGCCCCCCTTTGCTCTGCTTCAACCCACGCAACGGATTCCGGCCGGAACCGTTGCGTCCGGTGAAGCAGAGCAAAGGGGCCGCATGCCTTCGGTGGCGGCCGACGGACCAGGCGAGCAGCGGAGCGACGGGCGGCAGGGCCGGCGCCGCGACACCATGGCGGGTCGGCGCCCGCCGGCTGACGGCTCAGGGGAGCCAGTCGGGCAGCGGCTCGCGGGCGTCGCGCCACTCCGTCGGCACGCCGCCCGGGGTGCCGACCCCGGTGTACGCGGCGACCACCGCCCCGACGATCGCCGCGGTGGTGTCGACGTCCCCGCCCGCGTCGACGCAGGACCGGATCGCGGCCGGGTAGTCGTCGAGGTGCCCGGCGGCGACCCAGCAGGTGAAGGCGACGGTGTCCTGGGCGGTGATCCGGGAGCCGTTGCCGAGGGCGTCCACGACCTCGGGCAGCGGACGGCCGAGCAGTCCGGTGGCCCGCCGTACCCCCCGGTGCACCTCGGTGGCGGGGTCGAGCGCGGCGGCAACCCCGGCGAGCAGCCGGTCGGGCTCGGGGCGGTGCCCGTCCAGCCGGCCCCGGGCGGACAGGGACGCGGCCACCGCGACCGCGACCGCGCCGGCGATGCCCTCCGGATGGGCGTGGGTCACCTCGGCCGACGCCCGGGCCTGGTCCGCCGCCCGGCCGGTCGAGTCGGCGAAGTACGCCCCCAGCGGCCCCACCCGCATGGCGGCGCCGTTACCGCACGAGCCCTGCCCGTCGAAGGCCGACGCGGCGGCCACCGGCCACGGTGTGCCGGTGCGGATCAGCCGCAGGACGGCCACCGCTCCCGGGCCGTAGCCGCGGTGCGGCTCGCAACGGTCGGCGAACGCGAGGGCGAGCGCGTCCCGGTCGATCCGGCCGGTGTCGGCCAGGGCGGCCACGACCGAGCACGCCATCTCGGTGTCGTCCGTCCACGCCCAGGGCGGAGGTGGGAGCCGGCCGGCGGCCAGGTCGGCCGGTCGACGACCGGGCACGAAGAACTGGGCGCCGAGCGCGTCGCCGACCGAGAGGCCGGCGAGCGAGTCCCGGGCGAGCGCGAGTCGGGTGTCGGCGAAGAGGGTGAAGGACATCGTTGTACCAGCTTGCCGGGTTCGTAGGGGCGCCGCAACGCGATCGACGGGTCCCGCCGGCACCGTCGCGGCGTCGTCCTGGCCTGCTCGGGCGCGGGTCGACGGTGTGATCAACTTGCCACGCCGAGTACCGTCTTGGCGTGGCCACCGTGCTCCTGGTCGAAGACGACCACGTCGTCCGCGGCGCGATGCTGCGATCCCTCGCCGACCGCGGGCACGCCGTGCACGCGGTCGGCACCGCGCTCGACGCGCTGCGCCGGGTGGCGGCCGAGACACCCGACCTCGTGGTGCTCGACCTGGGGCTGCCGGACCTCGACGGCTCGGACGCGCTGCGCATGCTGCGGGGCATCACCGACGTGCCGATCATCATCGCCACCGCCCGCGACGACGAGCAGTCCGTGGTCCGGCTGCTGCGGGCGGGCGCCGACGACTACATGGTCAAGCCGTTCACCGGCGCGCACCTGGACGCCCGCATCACCACCGTGCTGCGCCGCGCCGGCCGGGCCAGCCGGAGCGTGCAGCCGGCCGTGCACGAGGTCGGCGGGCTGCGCGTCGACGTCGGGGAGCGCAGCGCCCACCTCGACGGTGAACCCCTGGCGCTGACCCGCAAGGAGTTCGACCTGCTGGCGTATCTCGCCGCACGACCCGGTCGGGTAGTGTCCCGCCGCGAACTCTTGGAGGAGGTATGGCGGCAACCGTCGGTCGGCGAGGATCAGACCATCGACGTTCATCTGTACTGGCTGCGTCGCAAAATGGGCGAGTCCGCAGCGAAGCCACGCTACCTGCGCACCGTGCGGGGGGTGGGCTTCCGACTGGTGCCGCCGGACTGAGGCGAACCCTCGCACTGGTCACGGCCGGCATGTGCACCCTGGTGGCGCTCGCGTTCCTGGTGCCGCTCACGTCGAGCCTCGGCGACCGCGCCCGCGAGGAGGCCATCGCCGACGCGGCCCGGCGCAGTGCGCTGGTCACCGGGGCGCTCGCCGTGAGCACCGCACCCGAGGTGGTCGAGCGGGCGGTCGCGGCCAGCGGCGACGATCCGGCCACCCGGCCGGTGGTCCACGGGCTGGACGTCGACGCGTCCGGGGGCCGGGCCGCCGCGGCGGACCTGGACCGGGCCCGGGCCGAGGGGCGCTCGGTCGTCGTCGACGTCGACGGTGGCGCGGTACGCCTCGACCCGGTGCTGCTCGGCGACCGGACGGCGGTGGTCGAGGTCTTCGTGCCCGAGTCCGAGCTCGACGAAGGCTCCGGTGGGCGGTGGCTCCTGCTGCTCGGCGTGACCGTCGCCCTGGTCGGGGCGGCGGTGCTGATGGTGGACCGGGTGGCTACCCGCACGGTGGACGCGGCGCGCAATCTGGTCCGGGCCGCGGGCGCCCTCGGCGGCGGCGATCTCAACGTCCGCGTGGAGCCGACCGGCCCGCGGGAGCTGGCCGAGGCCGGCTACGCGTTCAACCGGATGGTCGAGCGGCTGGTCGACGCCCGTGCCGACGAGCGGGAACTGGTCGCCGACCTGTCGCACCGGCTGCGTACGCCGCTGACCGCGCTCCGGCTCGACGCCGAGGCGCTGGATCCCGACGACACCAGCATCGGCACGTTCAGCGAGGCCGAGCTTGACCGTCGGCGCGGGATCCGGCGGATCCGGCAGGCGATCGTCACCCTGGAGGGCGAGGTCGACCAGCTCATCAAGACCACCCGCAAGGCGGTCACCCAGGAGACCGCGCCGGCGACGTGCGACGTGAGCGAGGTGGTACGGGAGCGGATGGTGTTCTGGTCCGCCCTGGCGGGCGACCAGAACCGGCAGCACCGGGTCACCGGCGCGCAGCTGCGCATCCCGGCGCCGGTGCCGCGGGCGGAACTGGCAGCCGCCCTGGACGCGGTGATCGGCAACGTCTTCCGGTACACGCCCCAGGGCACCGCGTTCGAGGTGGCCGTCTCGCGGCGGGACGGCTACGTCGCGATCCGCGTCGACGACGCCGGGCCGGGCATCGCGGACCCGGACCGGGCGCTGCGCCGGGGCGCGAGCGACCGCGGCTCGACCGGTCTCGGGCTGGACATCGCCAAGCGGGTGGCGTTGCAGGCGAACGGGTCGGTCAGCATCGACCGGGCCCGGCTGGGCGGGGCGAGCGTCGTCATGCTGCTGGCCGATCCGGACGCGACGCCCCGTCAGGTGAGCCGGTTCGGGCTGGTGGGCCGGATGGCCCGGGACGTCCGTGACCAGAAGGGCAGCGGCCGCCGGTGGCCGCGGCAGCGCCCCACCGACGGCTGACGCACGCCCGGCCCGTGCGCCGGCGGGTTGTGGGCCGGCGCAAGTCTTCCTTAGATCCGGGTTAACACCGGCGCCGTCCCGGGGCGCAGCTGTCAGGATCGAAGGCACGAACCCATCAGTTCCACCGGCTACCTGCCCCGCGCACCTGCGGCCGGTGGAGCCGTGCGCGCGGCGGGAGAATCGGTCCCCCCACACCTCCTCCCGCCGCGCGCCACTCCTTCATCACGGCGGTGCCGGGGTCAGCGCGGGGCGGTCGCCAGGTACGCGTCGATCTCGCCGACGAGGCGCTGCTTCGCGGCCGGGTCGAGGAAGGACGCGGTCACCGCGTTGCGCGCCAGTGCGGCCAGCCCGTCCGGGCCCGCGCCGAGGAGGCGGGCCGCCACCGCGTACTCGTCGTTCAGGGTCGTGCCGAACATCGGCGGGTCGTCGGAGTTGATCGTCACCAGCACGCCGGCCGCCATGAGCCGGGGCAGCGGGTGGTCCTCGATCCGCGCCACGGCCCGGGTACGGACGTTGGAGGTCGGGCAGACCTCCAGGGCGATCTGCCGCTCGGCGAGGTACGCGAGCAGTTGCGGGTCGTCGGCGGCGGAGATGCCGTGCCCGATCCGCTCCGCGCCGAGGTCGCGCAACGCGTCCCAGACGGTCTGCGGGCCGGTGGTCTCCCCCGCGTGCGGCACCGACCGCAGGCCGGCCGCGCGGGCCTGGTCGAAGTACGGCTTGAACTGCGGCCGCGGTACGCCGATCTCCGGGCCGCCCAGCCCGAAGCTGACCAGCCCGTCGGGGCGCTCCTCCAGGCAGATCCGCAGGGTCTCCTCGGCCGCCGGGAGGCCGGCCTCACCCGGAATGTCGAAGCACCAGCGCAGCTCGATGCCGAAGTCCGCCTCGGCGCGCTTGCGGGCATCCTCGATCGCCTCGCAGAACGCCGGCGCCGGAATGCCGCGGTGCACGTGCGAGTACGGGGTGACGGTCAGCTCGGCGTAGCGGACCTGCTGGCGGGCCAGCTCGCGGGCGACCTCGTGGGTGAGGATCCACACGTCCTCCGGGTCCCGGATCAGGTCCACCACGCTCAGGTAGACCTCGATGAAGTGCGCGAAGTCGCGGAAGGCGAAGTAGTCGGCGAGTGCGGCCGGGTCGGCCGGGACCGGGCTGCGCCCCTCGTGGCGGGCGGCCAGCTCGGCGACGATCCGGGGCGAGGCGGAGCCGACGTGGTGCACGTGGAGCTCCACCTTGGGCAGTCCCGCGATGAAGGTGGGCAGGTCGGTCACAGGTTCTCCTCTGCACGGGCGCCGGTTCTGGCGACGAAGAAGACGCGTCGGAATGGGAAGTACACCCGCCCCCCGCAAACCGGGTACGCCTCGGCGAGGCGTACGCCGAGCTCGGTCCGGAAGGCGGACCAGCCGGCGGCGTCCAGCGCCGCCCGGACCGGGCGCAGCGCGGTCCCCTCCATCCAGGTGAGGACGGGGTGGTCGCCGTCGGCCGGGGCCGGGAGCAGGTGCACGTAGGTAGTTTCCCAGGCGTCCACCGCGCAGCCGGCGGCGACCAGCAGGTGCGCGTAGCCGACCGGGTCGTCGACGGGCGCCTCCCGCAGCAGCGGGCCGAGCACGTCGCGCCAGGCGGGACGGCCGGCGACGGCGCGGAGCGCCCGGTGCGAGGGGGCGTCGAAGTTGCCCGGAACCTGCACCGCGATCACGGCACCGGCGGGCAGCTCGCGGGCCCAACGGGTGAGCAGGTCCCGGTGCCCGGGCACCCACTGGAGCACGGCGTTGCTGACCACGACGTCGGTGTCCGGGTCGGGGCGCCAGTCGCGGAGGTCGGCGACGCCGAAGTCCACCGGGACGCCCAGGGCGGCGGCGCGGTGCACCATCTCCGGTGCGGAGTCCAGACCGGTGACCCGGCTGTCCGGCCACCGGTCGGCCAGGGTCGCGGTCAGCGTGCCGGGACCGCAGCCGAGGTCGACCACCGCGCGCGGGCGGCCGGCGGGGACGCGGGCGAGGAGGTCGTGGAACGGCCGGGACCGTTCGTCGCCGTAGCGAAGGTACGCCGCCGGGTCCCACATGCCAGCCTCCCAAACCGTACGTCCGTCTTGCTAACCGTACGGCCCGGCGCGCGGCCCGGCAAGGCGGAGTCGGGCCCGGACACCGGTGTCGTACTCCCACGCCGCCGGTCGTCGTCCGGGCCCGCCGGGGCGCGGCGAGCGTTCCTGGACACCGCACTAGGCTCTGGGGCATGGAGCAGCGCACCTTCCCCCGGCTGGGCCGGACCGTCGGCGTGATCGGGCTCGGTGCCTGGCAACTCGGCGCCGACTGGGGCACCGTCAGCGAGGACGACGCGATGGCGGTCCTCGCCGCCGCCGTCGACTCGGGGGTCTCCTTCCTGGACACCGCCGACGTCTACGGGGACGGCCGCAGCGAGCAGCTGATCGGGCGGTTCCTGGGCATCCGGCCCGGCGCCGGGCTCACGGTGGCCACCAAGATGGGGCGCCGGGTCGCCCAGACGCCGGAGGCGTACACCCTGGCGTACTTCCGGGAGTGGACCGACCGGTCCCGGAAGAACCTCGGTGTCGACACCCTCGACCTGGTGCAGCTGCACTGCCCGCCGACGCCGGTCTTCGCCGACGACGGTGTGTTCGACGCCCTCGACACGCTGGTCGCCGAGGAACGGATCGCCGGGTACGGCGTGAGCGTCGAGACCTGCGACGAGGCGCTCACCGCGATCGCCCGCCCCGGCGTGGCCAGCGTGCAGATCATCCTCAACGCCCTGCGCCTCAAGCCCCTGGAGCGGGTGCTGCCGGCCGCGACAGCGGCCGGGGTCGGCATCATCGCGCGGGTGCCCCTGGCCAGCGGGCTGCTCTCCGGCCGGTACGACGAGCACACCACCTTCGCCCCCGACGACCACCGCACCTACAACCGGCACGGCGAGGCGTTCGACGTCGGCGAGACCTTCTCCGGCGTCGACTTCGCGCTCGGCCTGGAGGCCGTCCGTCGCCTCGCGCCGCTGGTCGGCCCGGACCGCACGATGGCGCAGTTCGCGCTGCGCTGGGTCGCCGACCAGCCCGGTGTGACCGTGGTGATCCCCGGCGCCCGGGACGCGGCCCAGGCCCGGGCCAACGCCGCCGTGGCCGATCAGCCACCACTGTCCGACCAGGACCGCGCGACGGTCGCCGAGGTGTACGACGAGCTGATCCGACCGCAGGTGCACGACCGGTGGTGAACGGGACGGACCCGGGGCGGAGACGGGAGAACGTGATGAAGGGCTGGCTGACGCTCACGGTCGGCCTGCTGGCCGTGGTCCTCGGTGCGCTCTGGACCGTGCAGGGGCTCGGGCACGTCGAGGGCAGCGTGATGACCGGCGTGGACCTGTGGGTCGTCGTCGGCCCGGTCGTCGCGCTCGCCGGGCTGGTCCTGCTGTGGCTGGGCGTACGCGCCCGCGACCGACGCTGACGCTCCCGGCGCACCGCGGTTCCATTCCGGACACGGTGAAAGCCCCGCATCCCGGACGGGATACGGGGCTTCGCGTCGATCCGGGGGGCCGGATCACCCACTGGCCGGCGGCTGCCGGCCGGCACCACTCAGAGGGGGCGGACCTGCTCGGCCTGCGGACCCTTCTGACCCTGGGCGATCTCGAACTCCACCCGCTGGTTCTCCTCCAGCGTGCGGTAGCCGCTGGTCTGGATGGCCGAGAAGTGGACGAACACGTCAGCACCCCCGCCGTCGACGGTGATGAAGCCGAAGCCCTTGTCAGCGTTGAACCACTTCACGGTTCCCTGCGCCATGTGCAACTCCTTCTAAAACTGGCGGCCGAGCACGCCGTGCGGCCGGTTGGCCGTTTTCGAGCAGCGGCGCCTGAGGCGGCCCCCGATGAAGGAGACTTCTCTCAACCCACGCCATCTCTACAACAGCGTGGAACAGCAAACCACGTACGCAAAAACTCTGCACAGCCTACCGGACGAAATTCTCCGACATGTGACCTGTCGGATGCCAGAGATCAGTCCGGTGGGTGCCTGCGGACCGGCGAAAAGGCCCCCTCGCCGGTGGTGTTCCGGCACGGGGGCCCTGGTCGACCGCGGGTCAGTCCGGCCACCGGCCGGTCAACCGGCGTACGCCGATCGCGCCGCCCCGGTCGACGGCGGCCCGGACCACCGCGAAGATGGCCCCCTGCAGCGCCGCCGCCGCGAGGATCTCACCCCAGCGGCGGTCCTCGTCGGTCGCGCTCGGCGCCTCGCCGTCGCCCGCGGTCACCTTCCACACCTGCCGGAAGATGGCGCCCGCGACGGTGCCGGCGGCGATACCCATCAGGACGCCGACCGGCTTGTAGGCGGCCTTACCGATAGCCCGGCTCACCGGCGCCTCCCTCGGATGATCATCAGCACGACGGCCGCGGCCAGCGCACCCGCGGCCAGCGCGGCGAACGGCGCCGGGTTGCCCCGCACCCGCTCGCCCCGTTGCCGGGCCTGCCCGCGCACCCGGGCGACCGTCAGCGTGGCCTGCTCCCGCATCCGCTCCTTCGCCTGTTCGGTGGAGGACTTGAGGCGCTTCTTCACGTCGGCCTTGGCGGCCAGCGCCTCCACGGTCTCGCCCAGCTCGACCCGGGTCCGCCGGATCTCCTCCCGGAGGGCCTCGGTGTCCCCGGTGCCGCGCCCGTTGCCCGTCATGGCCGTCTCCCGTCCTTCACCGCCGCGGTGACGGTGTCGACGTCGGCGCGGACGCTGCGCACCGTCGCCGCCGGCACCGGCGGAACCGCCTGGCTGACCTGCTTCTTGCCGACCAGGGCGAGGATGCCCGCGCCCAGGAAGAGCATCACCGCGACGATCAGCGCGGCCGCCCAGGCGGGCAGGACCAGGTCCAGCAGCAGGATCGCGGTCGCGACCAGGGCACCGAGGCCGTACAGCGCCAGCGCGCCGCCGCCGCCGAAGAGGCCGATGCCGATACCGGCGTGCTTGCCCTTCTGGGTCAGCTCCGCACGCGCGAGGGCCAGCTCGTCGCGGACCAGGCGGGAGACCTGCTCCGTGGCCCGCTGCACAAGCTCGGCGGTGGACGGCTCGCTCCCGGTCCGGGTCGTGCGGGCATTCGCCACGTCAGCCATGCTGTCCTCCTTTCATCATCACCGCGCGCTGTATGCCCGGAGTCGCCGCCCGTCAATCCTCCCGGCCGTCCGACCGCCGCGTCCCCGCGACCTGCTGCAAGGCGCGGGGTGTCGGGCAGCACGTCCCCGGAAATGCGGGACCCAAACCTTCGTGCTTCCCGGTCCGCCCAACGTCCGCCTCGACGCGAGGTCACGCGACACCCGCCTACTCCTGGCCGCAATCGTGCACATCCAGCGCCTCGTTGCGGATTGTGCACTGGTTCGTCAAGGCAGGACGCGCATGATCGACGCCGGTCGGGTCGGGATGCCGACACGAACGAGCTTCCCGGCACCTGGGGCGGTCGGACGATTCGGGCGGAACGGGGTCGGGTCAGCGGCGGGCGTCCACCGGTTCGTCCGGGCCGACGAAGGCCTCGCTGCGGGCGTCGCCGTCGTCGCTGCCGCCGAAGACGCGGGCGTCGTCGGGCACGTCGCCGTCGGCGAGGCGGCGGGCCGGGCGGCGGGGCTGGACCCACTGCCACGCCAGGTTGCTGTCGGCGTCGCCGACCTCCGCGCGCATCCGCGGCATGGCGGTCGGCCGCTGGTCCCGGACCCAGGCGACCAGGTGCTCGCGGACCAGGCAACGCAGGTCCCACAGGCTCCCGGCGCCCGCCGCGCTGACCAGCGCCCGAACCTTGACCATGCCGCCGGTCGCGTCGGTGACCTGGAGTACGCAGACCCGGCCGTCCCACAGCTCGCTGTTCTCCACCAGGCGGCGCAGTTCCTCCCGCATCGCCTGCACCGGTACCGACCAGTCCACGTCGAACTCGGCGGTGCCGAGCACCGCCGCCTCGGTGCGGGTCCAGTTCTGGAACGGCGTGCTGGTGAAGTACGACGTCGGCAGGATCAGCCGCCGGTCGTCCCAGATCTGCACCACCACGTAGCTGAGGGTCAGCTCCTCGATCCGGCCCCACTCCCCCTCGACCACGACGACGTCGTCGAGGCGTACGGCGTCGCTGAACGCGAGCTGGAGGCCGGCGAACACGTTGCCGAGCAGGCTCTGCGCGGCCAGCGCGGCCACCACACCGACCACACCGGCGCTGGTCAGCACACCGGCGCCGATGCCCCGGACGGCCGGGAAGGTCATCAGCATCACGCCGAGGGTCAGCACCACGATCACCGCGATGGTCAGCCGGCGGAGCATGACCACCTGGGTGCGTACGCGCCGGGCGTGCCGGTTGTCGGGCACGTCGACCCGGAACCGGGCGAGCGCCGTGTCCTCCGCCACCACCAGGAGCGCGGCGACCAGCCAGGCGGTGGTGGCGATAACGGCGAGAACCAGCAGGTGGAGCAGGACCTGCCGCCAGCCGCTGCCGACCGCGTACCCGGTGGTGAACCGGACGGCGAAGTGGACGGCGAGAACGGTGGCCGCGACCTGGAACGAACGGTGCGCGTGCTGGGTCAGCTCCGTCATCAGCAGCGACCGCCGGCCGAGCCGCCGGATCAGGCGGTGGACGACCTCCACCACGAACAGGGCGATCGCCGCCGCGGCGAACACGGCGACGATCGTCCCGAGGTAGCTCTGCACAGGTGGTTCCTCTCCTCAACCGGACGCCGAGCGCATCGGGGCAAAACCCCAATGGTGCCGGTCGACGGCGGAATCGACCAGTTAGACCTTCCGGTAGCGGGACTGGAGGAAGCAGAAGACGCCGAACGCCGCGATGCCGAGGGCGACCACGGTGAGCAGCACCTGCCCGTACGCCTGCTCGCGCAGTGTCCGCAGCGCGGCGTCGAGGCCGCGGGCCTGCTCCGGGTCGTAGTTGACGGCGGCGACGACGACCAGCAGGCCGGTGATCCCGTACGCGACGCCCTTGGCGACGTAGCCGGCGATGCCGAGCCGGCGGGCGAGTTGGCGGGCCTTCGGGCTCATCTCGCCCGTCTTCAGGTGCTTCTCGAAGCGCTTCACCAGCCCGTAGATCACCAGGCCGACGCCGATCGCGGCGAGCACGACGCCGGCCAGGCCGACCAGCCAGCGACCGCCGGCGGACTCCATGGCCCGGCCGGTGAGCGCCTCCTGCTGGTCCGCGCTGTTGGAGCCGGCGTCCCTGAAGACCTTGAACGCGGTCCAGGCGAAGTAGAGGTAGACGAGGGTGCGGCCGAGGGAGGCGAGGCGTTCCCAGACCCGCTCCCGGCCCCGCTCGACGCGGTGGCCGACGGCGGCCTCGAGGGCCTGCCAGATCGCCATCGCCGCGAGGCCGATCGCGATCGTGACGACGAGAACCTTGCCGAGGGGCTGGGCGGCGAGGGTCCGCAGCGCGCCGGACTGGTCGCCGTCGGCGGCGGGGTTCCCGAACGCGATCTGCAGTGCCAACCAGGCGAAGAGAAGGTGCACGACCCCGTAGCCGATGAAGCCGGCCCGGGCGAGGAGTTCCAACCACCGGCTGTTCGCCGTGCGGGCGGCGGTGGCTTCGGCGTTCCGGGTGAGAGACATGGCGCCTCAATCTCCGGACGCGAAGGTTTCCAAACGTGGCGCCACCGCCGCCGCCCGGGCTCAGCCGCCGTTGGCCGCCACCTGGATCTTGATCTCCTGGTCGGTCACGCTGTCGAGGGTGACCGAGAAGTCGCCGACCTGGGCGGCCTGCTGGCCGGTCGTCAGCGTCACCTGCTCGCCGGCGACCTCGACGGTCACCTGGTCGTCCTCGGCGCCGATCAGCTTGGCCTCGACCCCGAGGATGCTGGCGGAGGCGTCGACACCCCGGTCGAAGGTGACGGTGCAGGAGCCGGCCAGCGAGCAGTCGGTGGAGGCACCCTCGGAGCTGCAACCGGCCAGCACGGCCACGCCGAGGGCCAGACCGGCGAGCAGGCCGACGGCCCGGCGGGCGGGGGGCAGGGGGAACATGCGTCGGTTCGTCACGGCGCCAAGAGTACGAGATGCCCGCGACCCGGCCATGATCGACAGCGGGAGCCGGTGCGGTGTCCGGAACTGGCAACGTCACTGGCCACCGCACTAGGGTCCCGGTCATGCCGTTCGACATCGCCCGCACCCGGGCCGCGTACCCCGCCCTGGCCGAGGGCCACGTCCACCTCGACGGGGCCGGCGGCACCCAGACCGCCGGACCGGTGATCGAGGCGGTCGCCGAGGCGATGCGGACCGCGATCGGCAACCGCAGCGCCGCCAACCTGCCCGGCCGCCGGTCGCTGGATCTGGTCGACGCGGCCCGGACGGCGGTGGCGGATCTGGTCGGCGCGGTCCCGGAGGGTGTCGTGCTGGGACCAAGCGCGACCGCGCTGACGTACACGCTGGCCCGGACGCTCGGCGCGTCCTGGCGGCCCGGTGACGAGGTGGTGGTCTCCCGGCTCGACCACGACGCCAACGTCCGGCCGTGGATCCAGGCCGCCGAGGCCGCCGGCGCGACCGTGCGCTGGGCCGAGTTCGACGGGCGCACCGGCGAGCTTCCCGCCGGCCAGTACGCCGACCTGGTCGGCGAGCGGACCCGGCTGGTCGCGGTGACGGCCGGCAGCAACGCGATCGGCACGGTCCCGGACGTGGCGGCGATCGCCAAGACCGCCCACGCGGCCGGCGCGCTGGTCTGCGTGGACGGCGTGCACGCGGTGCCCCACGGGCCGACCGACCTCGCCACCCTCGGCGCGGACTTCCTGGTCACCAGCGCCTACAAGTGGTCCGGGCCGCACCTGGCGGCCATGGTCGCCGATCCGGCCCGCTGGGAGCGGCTGCGCCCGGCGAAGCTGCGCCCTTCCTCGGACGCGGTGCCCGACCGGTTCGAGTACGGCACGCCGAGCTTCCCGCTGCTGGCGGGCGTGGCCGCCGCCGTCGACCACCTGGCCGGGCTGGACCCGGCGGCGACCGGGCGCCGGCGGGCACGGCTGCGGACCAGCCTCGCCGCCGCCCAGGCGTACGAGGAGGCGCTGCTGGCGCGGCTGCTCGACGGCCTCGCCGGGCTGCCCGGGGTGACCGTGCTCGGCTCCCCCGCCCGGCGCTGCCCGACGGTGTCGTTCCGGCTGGCGAACCTGTCCCCGGCGGCGACGCAGGAGGCGCTGGGCGCGGCCGGGCTCTGCCTCTCCTCCGGCGACTACTACGCCTACGAGTACTTCCGGACGCTGGGGCTGCGGGACAGCGGCGGGGCGGTCCGGGCCAGCATCTACCACTACAACACGGCTGCCGAGGTGGACCGGTTGCTCGCCGAACTGGACGTCCTGGCCGGCACCGGAGGCAGAATGGCCGGGTGAGCACCCTGGTCGAGGACAATCCCGCCAAGCACCGCTTCGAGATCCTGGTCGACGACGGCCTCGCGGGCTTCACCGCCTACCTGCCGCGGGACGGGTACCTGATCTTCACGCACACCGAGGTGGACGAGAGGTACCAGAACATGGGCGTCGGCGCGGCGCTGGTCCGGGGCACCCTCGACCAGCTGCGCGAGCGTGGCACGAAGATTGTGCCCCAGTGCCCCTTCGTGGCGGCCTTCATCAAGCGCCACCCCGAGTACGCCGACCTGGTGACCGACCGGACCTGACGCGGAACGCCGATCCGCGTCCCTCAGGCGAGGCCGGTGAGGATCTCGGCGGCGGCGGCGCCCGCGGCACGGGTGGCGCCGTGGGTGGCGAGGTGCACCCGCCCGGCGACCAGCTCCGGCACGCCCAGCTCGACGACGACCGCGTCGGGCCGGGCCGCCAACGCACGGTCGACGGCCGCCCGCATCCACCGGTGCCGGTGCAGGTCACGCACCACCAGGACGACGCGGCGGTCGGCGGCGCCGGCCGTCGGGTCCCGGGGCACGTCGGCCTCGGCGTACCGGACGGCGGTGGTGCCCGGCACCAGGTCGGCGAGCGGGGCGGCGAGACCCCACGGGGTGTCCGGGCCGATCGCGATGTTGGGCGGCGGCTCGAACTCGACCACGTGCGCCGGGCCGGTCAGCGGCAGCAGGCCGATCCCGCCGCGGGCCGTGGTGACCCGTACGGCTCGGCGCGCGGCGGCGAGCCCGACGCCGGAGCTGTCGCCCGGCAGCCGGACGGGCCGGTCGGCGCGGGCGGCGACGGTCCAGGCGGAGAGCTGGCCGACCCGCTTCGCGGCCTCGGTGAGTCGTTCCTCCGGCAGTTCCCCGGAGACGACGGCGGCCACGATGGCGTCCCGAAGGTGCCGCGCCGATTCCTCGTCGGCCCGTTCGCCGCCGACGCAGATCGCGTCGGCGCCGGCGGCCAGGGCGCGCACCGCCGTACCGGCGAAGCCGTACCGGTCGGCGACGGCCCGCATCTCCACCGCGTCGGTGACGATCACGCCGGAGAACCCGAACTCGTCGCGCAGGAGCCCGGTGAGGATCCGGCCGCTGAGGGTGGCCGGCAGCTCCGGGTCCAGCGCCGGTACGAGCAGGTGCCCGGTCATCACCGCCTGGACCCCGGCGGTCACCGCCGCGCGGAAGGGGGCGAGTTCCACGGCGTTCAGCCGCAGCCGGTCACCGGTGATCCGGGGCAGGTCGTGGTGGGAGTCGACCCGGGTGTCGCCGTGCCCGGGGAAGTGCTTGGCGCACGCGGCCACGCCACCGGACTGGAGCCCGCGTACCCAGGCGGCGGTGTGCCGGGCGACCAGGGCCGGGTCGGCGCCGAACGAGCGGACGCCGATCACCGGGTTGTCCGGGTTCGAGTTGACGTCGGCGTCCGGCGCGTAGTTCAGGGTGACGCCGAGGGCGGCGAGTTCCGCGCCGAGGTCGTGGGCGACCTCCTCGGTCAGGGCCGGGTCGTCCACCGCGCCGAGGGCGAAGTTGCCCGGCCGCGAGCTGCCCCGGCCGGATTCGATCCGGGTGACGTCGCCGGCCTCCTCGTCGATGGCGACGACGACGTCCGGGCGCTCGGCGCGCAGGGTCGCGGTCAGCCCGGCGACCTGCTCGGGATCGACGACGTTGCGGGCGAAGAGGACCACCGAGCCGAGCCCCTCGGCGAGCCAGCGGCAGACCCAGGGTGGCGGCGTGGTGCCGACGAAGCCGGGCTGGAGGACGGCGGCGGCCAGGGACGCGAGATTCCCCTCGGGCATGGTCACGCTCCCACTCCGGCCTGCTCCTCGTTCAGATCGCTCATGCGGTGGTCGTCCCCCCCCGTCTCTGCACGGCCCGGCACCTCCGCGACCGGCGGCGGTGCTGCCATGCTCACACCGCGCGACCAAATAGTCAATAAACCTTACAGTTGCTGTCCCGACATCTGGCAGCGACAGTGCGGGGATGGACCCCGTGCTGCTGGCCGAGGCGACGAACCCGGCCGACGTCCCCGGCGTACGCCTGCTCGGCGTGGTGGTGGGCGGCCTGCTGCTGCTCGCCGCGATCCGCGCGATGTTCCGCCGCTGAGACGCGCGACGCCGCCCCCGCGGCGACCGGCGCGCACGGCGACGCGTCGCCGAAGCCCGTGCGGCCCGGCGGGTTCCCGCGGCGATCCCCGGGGTACGACCCGTCCACGGTTTCGGCGAGGGGGCGACGATGAGGATCGGCTACTTCCTGTCCAGCGAGGAGTTCACGCCGGCCGAGCTGCTGGCGCAGGCACGCGGCGCCGAGCGCGCCGGCTTCGAGGCGCTGTGGATCTCCGACCACTACCACCCGTGGACCGACGCGCAGGGGCAGAGCCCCTTCGTCTGGTCGGTCATCGGGGCGCTCAGCCAGGTGTGCCGACTGCCGGTCACCACCGCGGTCACCTGCCCCACCGTCCGCATCCACCCGGCCGTGGTGGCGCAGGCGGCCGCTACCAGCGCGGTGCTGCACGAGGGGCGCTTCGTGCTCGGCGTCGGCAGCGGCGAGGCGCTCAACGAGCACATCCTCGGCGACCCGTGGCCGCACACCGACACCCGGCTGGAGATGCTGGAGGAGGCCGTCGCGGTGCTGCGCGACCTGTGGAAGGGCGACTTCGTCAACCACCGCGGCCGGCACTACACCGTCGAACACGCCCGCGTCTACACGCTGCCCGAGACGCCCCCGAAGGTCTACGTCTCCGGTTTCGGCCCGAAGTCGGTCGACCTCGCCGCCCGCATCGGTGACGGCTACATCAACACCTCACCCGACGCCGAGCTGGTGCGGCGGTTCCGCTCCGCCGGGGGCGGCGACAAGCCGGTCCAGGCCGGCTTCAAGGCGGCGTACGCGGACAGCGAGGACGAGGGCGCGCGGATCGCGTACCAGCGTTGGCCGAACGCGGGCGTACCCGGTGAGCTGTCCCAGGTGCTCACCTCCCCGCGCCACTTCGAGCAGGCCGCGAGCATGGTGCCGCAGGAGACGATGACCTCCGCGTTCGTCTGCGGCAGGGACGCCGACGCCCACGTGGCGAAGATCGAGGAGTACGCGAAGGCCGGCTTCGACGAGGTCTACGTCGCCAACGTGGGCCCGAACTGGCAGGGCCTGTTCGACCTCTATCAACGCGAGGTGCTCCCCCGGGTCCGCTGACGGGGTGGCGGACAGTGGCGGCAAGAAGCGATTGAGTCCGCCGGGCACACCGTGGCACTCGCCTTCTACCTGGCGCCAGCCCTACGCGAAGCGGCGCCGGAGGGGTGAGCAGCGCGCGCCAGACGAGAGCACCGCCGACCCCCGCCTAGACTTAGCCCGCCCCTGACCTGCCCGGACATGCGACAACGGAGACGACATGCAGGTGACCGAAGCCCTTGACGCCATGGCGGCACTGATCCGCGCCAGCGAGCACCCCGACATCACGGACGTTACGCGCTATGGCACGGACACCCGCCCGGGCGGACAGTCGCCGTCCGGCGTGAAGGTGATCTACCAATCCGGCTCCGCCGCGATGCTCTGGGCTGCCGACGCACCCCGCCCGGCGCCGGCACCCGTGCCGCTTCCCGCCGAGATGCCGCCGCCAGCACAGCGGGCCGCTCGGCTGCTCATGTTCACCGTGCAACTCCTCGACGTCGCCCGTCCGCCGATCTTCAGGAGCTGGGAGCCGTGCGGCTTTCCCGATGTTCACCTGACGCCGGCTGCTTTGCGGATCACCTACCAAGACGGAAGCACGCTCTACCTTCGCGTGACTGCCGCAACCGGCCCGACCGGCGACCCGACCGAGGACCCTCATCCCGATTACCGATTCCCCAAAGGAGTCCGCACATGGCCCCCGGTTGTCAGTGCACAGTCTGCGGTGCCCGAGTAGGCGTCTCCCCCGGCAAGCCGTGCCCGCCGCACCAGGCGATGGGTAGCCGAGGCACCTGCCCCGGCTCGGGACAGCCGACGTACTGACCGCTGCAACGACGATGGAGCCCCGGCCGCTCGCCTCGCAAGTGAGGGAGAGCCGGGGCTCTGTCGTGTGCCGGCCGGTGGGGCATGACCCCTTCAGCCCGGCCGCGGTTTCGCCGCTGATCAGCCGGGGTACCTCCGGCCCTCGATGAAGCTGTCCACGCACTCGATGACCTTGCGCCGCGCCGCGAAGAGCCTCTTCGGCTGGACCGCGCTGCGGCCCCACCAGCTCGCCGCGATGCGGGCGGTGATGAAACGCCGTGACGCGCTGGTGGTGCTCCCCACCGGCGCCGGCAAGTCGGCGATCTACCAGATCCCGGCCAGCCTGATTCCCGGTCCCACGGTGGTGATCTCCCCGCTGCTGGCCCTGCAGCAGGACCAGATCGCCGCGCTGAACGAACGGCAGAGGCCCGAGCTGCGGGCGGTCCGGATCAGCTCCGACGAGTCGCCGGCCCAGCAGGCCGAGGCGATCGAGGAGATCCGGGCCGGACGGGCCGAGTTCCTCTTCATCACGCCGGAGCAGCTCGCGAACCCGGACCGGATGGCCGAGGTGCGGTCGCTGAAGCCGGCGCTGGTGGCGATCGACGAGGCGCACTGCATCTCCGCGTGGGGCCACGACTTCCGCCCCGACTACCTGGCCCTGGGTCACCTCGTCGAGGGGATCGGGAGGCCGCCGGTGGTCGCGTTGACGGCCACCGCCTCCCCGCCGGTCCGCGACGACATCGTCGCCCGGCTGCGGTTGCGGGACCCCGAGATCGTCGTCTCCGGCCTGGACCGGCCCAACCTGTTCCTGGAGGTGGCCCACTGCCCGACCGAGGACTACCGCTGGCGGCGGTTGATCGCGTTGCTGCGCGACGACGAGCGGCCCGGCATCATCTACGTCCCCACCCGGCGGGCGGCGGAGGAGCTGGCCGGGCGGCTGACCGACGCCGGGTTCCCGGCGCAGTACTACCACGGCGGCATGGCGGCCGGCGCCCGCGCCGAGCTGCACGAGGCCTTCCTCGCCGACCGGGTGCCCATCATGGTCGCCACCTCGGCGTTCGGCATGGGCATCGACAAGCCCAACATCGCCTGGGTGGTGCACATGGCGCTGCCCGACTCGCCGGACAGCTACTTCCAGGAGATCGGGCGCGCCGGGCGCGACGGCCAGCCGGCCCGGGTGCTGCTGCTGTGGCAGGCGGAGGACGTCGGGCTGCAACGCTACTTCACCGGCGGCCTGCCGGACGAGAACGAGCTGCGGGACCTGTCCGCGCTGCTGCGCCGCAGACCCTGCACCAGGAAGGAGTTGCGGGAGCTGACCGGCCTGGGCCCGCGCAAGCTCGGGCAGTACCTCGCGCTGCTGGAGCAGGTGGGCGCGGCCGAGCCCGGGGGCCGGCAGCGAGTCGGCGCGCCGCGCTACTCACCGACACCCGTGGCGGCCGCCGCGGCGGCCCTCGCGGAGGCGGAACGGCAGCAGACGGTGACGCGTTCGCGTACCGACATGATGCGTGCCTTCGCCGAGACCACCGCCTGCCGCGGCCAGACCCTGCTCGCGTACTTCGGCGAGCAGATGACCGCGGTCTGCGGGCACTGCGACAACTGCCACGCCGGCACCAGCACGGCGGACAACGGCGCGGTCGGCCCGTTCCCGGTGCACAGCCAGGTCCGGCATCCCGAGTGGGGGCCGGGCCTGGTGCTGAGCTACGAGGACGACCGCATGACGGTTCTCTTCGACGAGGTGGGGTACAAGACGCTGTCCGTCAGCGTGGTGTCCGAACAGGGCCTGTTGACGCTGGACTAGCCTGAGGCGGCCGCCCTCGGCGGGGCGGCCGGACGCCGCGACGCAGCGCGGCGGTCGGAGACGCCGCGGCGCGGGCGGCCGTGGCGAGCACGAGCGAGAGAAGGAGCGGTGCCGTGATCGAGCAGCCGGCGTACACCGGGTTCGGTTTCACCGACGGGGAGTGGGGGCTGCTGGTCGGCCTGCCGCAGTCGGTGCTGACGGCGGCGAGCGCCGCGGAGTCCGACGGCGCCCGGCGCACGATGGCCGAGAACGCGGCCGGCATGGACACCATCTCCGCCGGGCGCGAGTCGGCCAGCCCGCTGGTCGCCGCGGTCGCCGGCGAGGTGGTCTCCCGGGTGGGCGATCCGGAGGCCGGCGCGGAACTGCCGGTGATCGAGCCGGCGGACCCGCGGGCGCTCATGGAGGACGTGCTGGGCCGGGCGAAGGAGGCGGCGGCGCTGCTCGCCGCCAAGGTGGACGAGGGCGAGGCCGGGGCGTACAAGCACTGGCTGGTCGAGATCGCCGAGCAGGTCGTCGGCGCGGCGTCCAGCGGCGGCATCCTGGGCCTCGGCGGGGATGTGGTGAGCGACATCGAGCGCCGGTTCCGGGACCGGCTCGCCCAGGTCCTCAACGACTGACGGGATCGACAGCGGCGGTGGTCCGGGCGAGGACCACCGCCGCCGTCGTTTCGTGTCGGCTGCCGGCCGGTCAGGCGACCCGGCGGCGGAACAGCAGCGCGGCGAGCACCATCGACGCCAGCAGGATGCCGAGGCACCAGGCCACCGCTCGAGCCGGCGCCGCGCCCGCGGGGGTGGCCAGCAGCAGCGCGCGCAGCGTCTCGATGACCGGGGTCACCGGCTGGTGGTCGGCGAACCCGCGCAGCCAGGCCGGCATGGTCTCCACCGGCACGAACGCGCTGCTGGGGTACGGCAGGAACATCACCAGGAAGGTGAAGCCGCTGGCCGCCTCGGGGGTACGGGCGAGCAGGCCGAACGCGGCGGACAGCCACGACACGGCGAGCAGGAACAGCAGCAGCACCCCGGCCGCGGCGAGCCAGCGCAGCGGGTCGGCCGCCGGGCGGAACCCGATGGCCACGGCGACACCCAGCACCAGCACGGTGGAGACCATGTTGCGGGCGACGCTCGCCGCGACGTGGCCGCCGACGATCGCGGTGGCCGCGACGTCCATCGTGCGGAGCCGCTCGACCACCCCGTTGGTCAGGTCGGTGGTGACGCTGACCGCCGTGCCCGCCGCACCGAACCCGGCGCACAGCAGCAGCACGCCGGGGACGACGTACGTGACGTACGCGTCACCGGTGTCGATCGCGCCCCCGAAGAGGTAGACGAAGAGCAGCATCAGGATCACCGGCAGCAGCAGCGACGTGAGCAGCGCGTCGATGTTGCGACGGGACAGCCGTACGCAGCGTCCCACCAGGACGGACAGCTCGGCCGGTCGGGCGGTCAGCTCAGACACCGGCTACCTCCCGCGCGTCGGCGGGCGCCGGCTGCCCGGTCAGGGTGAGGAAGACGTCGTCGAGGGTTGCCGTACGCAGGTGGAACCGGGCGACCCCCTGCCGGTCGGGGTCGACCTCGTCGAGCAGCCCGCGCACCTGGGGCGCGCTGCCGTCGGTCGGGACGGCCAGCTCACGCCGGACGCCGTCGGTGTGGGCCACCCGGTCACCGAGCCGGCGGACGGCCGCGGCGAAGCGGTCGTCGTCGCGCATCGTGAGCTCCAGCCGGTGGGCGCCGAAGCGCCGCTTCAGGTCCGCGGCGGTCCCCTCGGCCGCCAGCCGCCCCCCGTGCAGGACCGCGACCCGGTCGGCGAGCCGGTCGGCCTCCTCCAGGTACTGCGTGGTGAGCAGCACGGTGACGCCGCCCGCGGCCAGCTCCCCGACGACCTCCCACAGGGCCTGCCGGCTGCGCGGGTCGAGCCCGGTGGTCGGTTCGTCCAGGAAGATCACCGACGGCTCACCGACCAGGCTGGCGGCGAGGTCGAGCCGGCGGCGCATCCCGCCGGAGTAGGTGGCCACGCGCCGGCCGCCGGCCGCCGTCAGGTCGAAACGCTCCAGCAGCGCGGTCGCGCGGCGCCGGGCGGCGGCGCGGGGCAGCCTGGTGAGGCGCGCCATCATCTCCAGGTTCTCCATGCCGGTCTGCCCGTCGTCGAGGGCGGCGTGCTGGCCGGCCAGGCTGATCACCCGGCGTACGCGCCGCCGCTCGCGGACGACGTCGTGCCCGTCCACCCGGACGCTGCCCCCGTCCGGCGCGGTCAGTGTCGCCAGGATCCGCACCGTGGTCGTCTTCCCCGCGCCGTTCGGACCGAGCAGGGCGTGCACGCTTCCCCGGGCCATTCGCAGGGTCAGCCCGTCGAGCACCGTCACCGCCCCGAAGGACTTCCGCAGGCCGACGACTTCCACCGCCGGTCCCGTCCACTCCCCCATGGCTGCCACCCTCCGTGTTCTGTGTATGGCATACGCTTTACTGCGTAGACCATACGCAGAAGCTAGGATGGCGGTCAACAGCGATCGAGAGGCGAGGATGAGCGAGCCGGACGTCGACCTGCCCGACAGCGTGGCGGCCGCCTGGGGGCTCCAGGAGCGACCCGGCAAGGGCCCCCGGCGCAGCCTGACCCTGGAGCGGGTGGTGGCCGCCGCCGTCCGGGTCGCCGAGACCGACGGCCTGGCCGCCGTCTCGATGAGCCGGGTCGCCGGCGAGCTGGGCGTCGCCACGATGTCGCTGTACCGGTACGTGTCGACCAAGAACGACCTGGTCGACCTGATGGTCGACGCGGCGTACGGCGAACCACCGTCACCACGCGGGTCCGACGAGGGGTGGCGGCCCGCGCTCGCCCGGTGGGCCGAGGCGAACGTCGCGGCCATCCGCCGCCGCCCCTGGCTGCGTCACGTGCCGATCAGCGGCCCGCCGATCCGCCCCAACCAGGTCCACTGGATGGAGCAGGGCCTCGGCACGCTCCGCGGCACCGGCCTGCGTCCGACCGAGCGCCTGTCGACCGTCCTGCTGGTCAGCGGGTACGCGCGCACCTGGGCCACGCTCACCGTCGACCTCGCCGAGGCGGCCGCCCGGTCCGGGGTCGGCCCCGACGAGGCCAACACGCGTTACTGGCAGCACCTCGAACTGCTCACCCGGACCGGCACCTTCCCGGCGGTCCGGGAACTGCTCACCGAATGGGCCCAGGAGGAGGACGAGGAGTTCGACGCGGAGTGGGAGTTCGGCCTGAACCGGATCCTCGACGGTGTGGACGCCCTGGTCCGGAGCCGCCGATGACCGCCCTGCGCACCGAAATCCTGGACACCACCGCCGTGCCACCCGCGGACCGGTGGCCGTACTTTCTGGACATCGCCGAACGGACCGCCGCGCGGGTGGACCTCGACAGCGCACACGTCACCGATTTCCGCGCTGTCTCCCGAAGCGTCGACCTGGGCACCGTCAAGCTCAGCCGGCTGCGTTACCAGTCGCTGAGCGCGCAGCGCACCCCCCGACTCATCCGTCAGGCCGATCCGGAGGTCTTCCAGGTCGCCATGGTGCTGAGCGGCGCGAGCGCCATCAGCGCCCGCCGGCGGGAGACCTCGATGACCCGCTCGGACCTCACCCTCGTCGACTGGAGCCGGCCGCACCGGTTGATGCACGACAGCGCCAGGGACGGGCGGGAGCAGGCATCGTCGATCACCGCCGTGTTCCCCCGGGCGCTGCTACCGGTACCTCCCGACCGGGCCGACCGGCTCGTCGCGTCCCGGATGTCCGGCACCGAGGGACCCGGCGCGCTGCTGGCGCAGCACCTCAACCACCTGACGCGTCACCCCGAGCAGTTCCGCGACGCGGACGCGCCCCGGCTGGCCGAGGTGACCCTCAGCCTGGTGGCCATGCTGCTCGCGCACCACCTCGACGCGGAGGATCAACTCCCGGTCGACGTACGGCAGCAGGCGACGTTCGCCCGGATCCACGCCTTCATGGACCGGCATCTCGGCGATCCCGACCTCACGCCGCGCGCCGTGGCCGAGGCGCACCACATCTCCCTGCGCACCCTGCACCGG
This sequence comes from Micromonospora sp. NPDC047707, assembly GCF_040704235.1. Taxonomy (NCBI): domain Bacteria; kingdom Bacillati; phylum Actinomycetota; class Actinomycetes; order Micromonosporales; family Micromonosporaceae; genus Micromonospora; species Micromonospora sp. NPDC047707. The sequence continues at coordinate 3,744 of NZ_JBEYSU010000029.1, read as the reverse complement.
CTCTTCGAAGGTGAGGAGGAGACCGTGGCGCAGTCGATCCGCCGTCGTCGGCTCGAACGCTGCCGGAAGGACCTGCTCGAACCCGTCCAGCGGCCGCTGCGGGTGCAACAGATCGCCCGTCGGTGGGGGTTCACGGATCCGGCCCACTTCAGCCGCGCCTTCCGTAGCGCGTACGGCATGAGCCCGGCGGCGTACCGGGAACGGCACGCCGAGCCCCCGACGGGAGGCCGGACAGAATGACCCGACCGAGGCGGAGAGGGGATCAGTGATGACGGCGCTGCCGGTCGAGACGATGGACACCACGCGGGTGCCGCCGGCGGACCGGTTCCCGCTCTGGGTGGCGATGGCGGGCGAGGTGTCCGCCCCGGTGGCTTTCACGAGCGACCACGCGCTCGACTTTCACGGTCACGCCCGGCTGATCAGCCTCGGCGACATCGCGGTCACCCGCTTCCGGTACCAGTCGCTGGTCGGGCGACGCACGCCGAGACTCATCAGACAGGGCGACCCGGAGGTCTACCAGATCGCGCTGCCGTTCGCCGGCACCTGCACGATCAGCGCGCGCCGGTGCGACTCCGCCATCCCCAACCGCGACTTCACACTCGTCGACTGGGGGCGGCCCCACGACCTGTCCCACACCCTGGGGCCCGACGGGCGGGAGCCGGCCGGGTCCGTCACGGTCGTCATCCCCCGCGCCCGGCTCCCGCTCGATCCCGACCGGGTGGACCGGCTCACCGCCGCCCGGCTCCCCGGCGCGACGGGCCCCGGCGCGCTGCTGGCCCAGCACCTGCACCACGTCACCCGGCATCCCGAGCAGTTCACCGCCGCCGACGCGCCGCAACTCGCCGAGATCACGCTCAGCCTGGTGTCGATGCTGCTCGCCCGTCACCTCGACGCCGAACGCGGCCTTCCCGCGGACATCCGGCGCCAGGCTCTGCTGGCACAGGTCCGGAGCTTCCTCGACCGCCACCTGCACGACCCGGCCCTGGACCCGCAGATGGTCGCCGACGCCCACCACCTCTCCCTGCGCTCCCTGCACCGGCTCTTCGAGGGCGAGGAGGAGACGGTCGCGGAGTCGATCCGGCGACGCCGGCTCGACGGATGCCGGCGGGACCTGCTGGCCCCGCTGCTGGGGCACCTTCCGGTGGCCCAGATCGCCCGCCGGTGGGGCTTCACCGACCCGGCCCACTTCAGTCGCGCCTTCCGGACCGCGTACGGGATGAGCCCGCGGGCGTACCGGGCCCGGCACGGTGTGCCCGCCACGGGGCGGCACCCCACCCGCTGACCGGACACAATGGTCGGCGCCGACACGGGGAGGGACGATGCTGACGCCGGTGGTCGTGGACACCGAACAGGTCGCCGCAGCGGACCGGTTCGGGATGTGGCTGGAGATGGTGGCACGCACGGCGGCGCCCCTGCGGATTCACACCGCGCACGCCCACGACTTCACCGCCCGGGCCGAGTTCATCGACTTCGGCCCGATCCAGGTGGTCCGCTACCAGTACCCGTCGCTGGACTGCGTCCGCACCCCGAAGCTCGTCCGGCAGTCCGACCCCGAGGTCTACCTGCTCGCCCTGAACACCGCGGGCAGCACCAGCGCGACACAGGACGACCGGTGCAGCACCGGCCGACCCGGCGATTTCACCTTCTACGACGGCTCCCGCCCGCACGAGGTGCACCACCACGGCGACGACGCCGGCCGGGAGCCGGCAAGCTCCATCGCCGCGCTCATCCCGCACACCGCGCTCCCGCTGCCACCGCAGCGGCTGGCTCCCCTGTTCGGCGGCGGAATGTCCGGCACGACCGGGGTCGGTGCCCTGCTGGCCCAGTTCCTCACCCAGGTCGCCACCCATCCCGAGCAGTACCACGCGGCGGACGCCGCCCGACTCGGCACGATCGGTCTGGACCTGGCCACCACCCTGCTCGGCCGGCACCTGGTGTCGGAGCACGAGATCCCCTCGGAGGTACGCCGACGGGCACTCGTCACGCAGGTGCGGGCGTACGTCCAGCGGCACCTGGACGACGCCACGCTGAACCCGCAGACCATCGCGGACGCCCACCACATCTCGCTGCGCTCCCTGCACCGGCTCTTCGAGGCCGAGGAGACGACCGTCGCCTCGTACATCCGTGGCCTGCGGTTGGAGCGGTGCCGGCACGACCTCGCCGACGCGGTGCTGCGTGCCCAGCCCATCCAGACCATCGCGGCACGCTGGGGTTTTCCCGACAAGGCCCACTTCAGTCGGATGTTCCGGGCAGCGTACGGGATGACGCCGCAGTCCTGGCGACAAGCCAGCCGGGACTAGGCACGGATCGTCAACCGCGCGGCGTCCACGGTCAACCCGTCCGGGGCAGACTGGGAAACCGAAGCGGCCGCCCCCTCCGGACGCCATGCCGGCGCGGGCGGCCCGCCGAACGGGGGCCGTGGCGGGGCGCCCGCCGCCCGAACGGCGGCGGGCGGTCGCCCGGCGGTACCCCGAGCCACCTCCCGATTCCGGTTCCGCCGCTGGCATCCCCAGGTGCCACCGGCGGAGCCGGTCAGGCTTCCTCCAGCAGTTCCAGAACGGCCCGCTCGGCCTCCTCGCGGGGTGTCCTCGGATCGACCGGCGCCACCACACCGTCGTGGTAGAGGTCCACCACGCGCGGGTCCACGTAGGACGTGCGTGCCACCGTCGGCGTGTTGCCGAGCAGTTCCGCCACCTCCCGCATGACGGCGGCGACCGCCCTGCGGCGGGCGGTGACCGACCGCTGCCGGCCCACGGTGGCCAGTTCGGTGGCCGCCAGCACGGTGGCGTGCCAGGTACGGAAGTCCTTCGCCGTCATCTCGCCGCCGCTGGCGTCCCGCAGGTACTCGTTGACCTCGTCGCTGCGCACGTCCCGCCAGTCCCGGCCGTCCCAGTACCCGAAGAGCCGGTCGGCGGCGCGGCGACGGCGACGCAGGTTGGTCAGCACCCGGCACAACTCCGGATCCTCGATCCGGCGGACCTGCTCGATGCCGCCCTTGGCCGGGAACTCGAAGACCACGCAGCCCCGGCGGGAGCGGGCGTGCTCCGGGCGCAGGGTCGAAACGCCGAAGGTGGGGTCGTCCCCGGAGGCGTACTGGTCGTTGCCGACCCGGAACATCCCCATGTCGAGCAGCCGGGCCACGGTGGCGAGGACCCGGTTCCGGTTCAGTCCCCGGCCGTCGAGGTCGTTCGCGATGCGCTCGCGGAGCGTCGGCAGCCGGTGGGCGACCTCCAGGATGTGGTCGAACTTCGCCTCGTCGCGCTTGCGCCGCCACTCCGGGTGGTAGAGGTACTGCTTGCGGCCGGCGGCGTCGATGCCGGTGGCCTGGATGTGCCCGTTCGGGTACGGCGAGATCCACACGTCCTGCCAGGCCGGCGGAATCACCAGGTCCCGCAGCCGCGCCACCTGCTCCGGATCACGGACCTGCTCGCCCGCCGGGTCGAGGAACACCCAGCCCTCGCCCCGCCGGCGGCGTCCGTACCCCGGCCTGCCCGGATCACTACGCCGCAACCGCACCGGTAGTCCGCACCGCCTGTTCCACCTCGGCCACGGCGGCCAGCACGTCGCCCACCCCGACAGCCGCCAACGTCGGGTGGCTTCCTACCCCGTCCCACCTGGGCCAATCGTGTCCGTCGGCCCACAGCACCCGGTGGCAGGTCCGGTCGGGTGGTGGGCCCCACTGGGTGGGTGGGACGGGGCCGAAGAGGAGGACCGACGGGGTGTGGTAGGCGGTGGCGAGGTGGG
>NZ_JBEYSU010000028.1:0-82464 GCF_040704235.1 Micromonospora sp. NPDC047707 | reverse complement strand
AACACCCCCTACAACCCCGACCGGCACCGAGCCCTCCAACACTTGCTCAGCCAAGATCAACCGGCGATGGCTTGACACAGGGCAACTCACGCCGTGACCTCGGTCGCGGTGCGGCGGCGGGCCGCCGGTACGACCAGCGGGGTCCCGGTCTCGGGGTCGTCGATGACGCGGCAGGGCAGCCCGAACACCTCCGCGACGAGGGCGGCCGTCACCACCTCCCGGGGCGGCCCGGCCGCGACCACCCGCCCGTCGCGCATCGCGATCAGGTGGCTGGCGTAGCGCGCGGCGTGGTTCAGGTCGTGGAGCACCGCGACCAGCGTACGGCCCTGCTCCTCGTGCAGCCGTGCGCAGAGGTCCAGGATCTCGATCTGGTGGGCGATGTCCAGATAGGTCGTCGGCTCGTCCAGCAGCAGCAGGGGAGTCTGCTGGGCGAGGGCCATCGCCAGCCACACCCGTTGCCGCTGCCCGCCGGAGAGCTCGTCGACCGCACGGTCGGCGAGGTCCGCGACGCCGGTGGCGGCCATCGACTCGGTGACCACCCGCTCGTCCTCGCGGGACCACTGCCGCAGCAGCCCCTGGTGCGGATAGCGGCCCCGGGCGACCAGCTCGGCGACGCCGATGCCGTCCGGGGCGACCGACGACTGCGGCAGCAGGCCGAGGGTCCGGGCGACGGCCCGGGCCGGTCGCCGCTGGATGTCCTCCCCGTCCAGCAGCACCGCCCCCACGGCCGGCTTGAGCAGCCGCGACAGGGCCCGCAGCAGGGTGGACTTGCCGCACGCGTTCGGGCCGATCACCACGGTGAAGGAGCGGTCGGGGATGTCGACGGTCAGGTCGCGGGCGATGGTCCGCCGCTCGTACGCGAGGGTCATCGCGGTGCCGCGCAACCGGGACTGCATGCTCGGTGCTCCGTTCTCGTTCGGGGCCGTCACCGCCGGCCCGTTCGGGGCCGGCCGGCTCGGGGCCGTCACAGCCGACCGGCCCGGCGCTCGCTGGCGAGTAGCCAGATCAGGTATCCGCCGCCGAGCACCCCGGTCACGACGCCCACCGGCAGTTGGTGGCCGGGGAAGGCGCGCTGCGCCACCTGGTCGGCGGCGACCAGCAGCAGCGCACCGAGGGCGGCCGAGGGCAGCAGGTTCGGCCCCGGCGCGCGGGTGAGCCGCCGGGCCAGGTGCGGCGCGGTGAGGGCGACGAAGTTGACCGGCCCGGCGGCTGCCGCCGCGAGGGACACCAGCAGCACCGCGGTGGCGAGCAGGGCCAGCCGGAGCCGCTGCACCGGGACGCCGAGGGCGCTGGCGGCGTCGTCGCCCATCTCCACCAGCCGCAGCGCCGGCCCGGCGGCGGCCAGCACCGCCGTCCCCAGCACGGCCAGGGCGACCAGCAGTGGTACGGCGTGCGCCCAGCCGCGCCCGTCCAGGCTGCCGGTCAGCCAGAGCACGGCCCGGGCGGCGTCCATCAGCGGGGCGCGGGTGAGCAGCCACCCGTTGACGCCGGTGAGGATCGCGGCGACGCCGATGCCGACGAGGACCAGCCGGTACCCGTGCACGCCGCGGCGCCAGGCGAGCGCGTACACCAGCGCGCCGGTGGCGAGGCCGCTGGCCACCGCGGCGCCGGACAGCATCGCGCTGGTGCCGCCGACGACGACCACGACGAGCGCGCCGGTGGCCGCGCCCTGGGTGAAGCCCAGCAGGTCGGGGCTGCCCAGCGGGTTGCGGACCAGCGACTGGAAGACCGCGCCGGCCAGCGCCAGCGCGGCGCCGACGGCGGCGGCGGTGACCAGGCGGGGCAGCCGCAACTCGTGGACGATGAAGTGCTCGGCCGGCGTGCCGTCGCCGGCCAGGGTGCGCAGCACGTCGGCGGCGCTCATCGGGTAGTCGCCGCTGCCCAGCGCGAGCACGCCCACCACCAGGGTGAGCAGGGCGCAGGTGGCGCCCACGGCGAGGGCGCGGGGGCGCAGGCGCAACGACAGCCCGCCGGGGGTACGCAGGACGATCACGGGTGGGCCACCCGCCCCCGCAGCACCAGCCAGAGGAAGAGCGGCCCGCCGAGCACGGCGGTCACCATGCCGACCTGGAGTTCGCCCGGCCGGCTCAGTACCCGGCCGACCACGTCGGCCCCGAGCAGGAGCACCGGCGCGAGCACCGCGCAGTACGGTAGCAGCCAGCGCAGGTCCGGCCCGGTGAGCGCGCGGACCAGGTGCGGCACGAGCAGCCCGACGAAGACGATCGGCCCGCACGCCGAGGTCGCGGCCCCGCAGAGCAGGGTGACCGCCACGATGACCGCGCCCCGGACCAGGGCGGGCCGCGCGCCGAGCGCGCGGGCGGTGTCGTCGCCGAGCGCGAGCGCGTTGAGCGGGCGGGCGACGGCGAGGGCGACCAGCAGCCCCGCTCCGACGAACGGGGCGACCGTGCCGACGGTGGTGGCGTCGGCGCTCGCGAGGGAACCGACGGTCCAGAACCGCAGCCGTTCCAACGAGGCGGTGTCGAGCAGCATGACGGCGCTCACGTACGAGTAGAGCGTCGCGTTGAGCGCCGCGCCGGCCAGCGCCAGCCGGGCGGGCGTGGCGCCGCGTCCGCCGCCGACCAGGTAGACGGCGGCCGTGACGGCGGCGGCGCCGAGTAGCGCGAACCAGACCTGCCCCCCGACGGTGGCGACGCCGACCAGCGCGGTGCCGGTGGCCACCGCCGCGGAGGCGCCGGCGTTGATGCCGAGCAGGCCGGGATCCGCGAGCGGGTTACGGGTCAGCGCCTGCATGACCGCGCCGGCCACGCCGAGCGCGACGCCGGCGAGCAGGCCGAGCAGCGTACGCGGCAGCCGCATGCGGTGCACCACGGCGTACTCGGCGGCGCCCGGGTCGAGCAGTCCCCGCCACACGTCGGCGAGGGGGAGCGACTTCGCGCCGACCGTGATGCTGAGCACCGCGACGGTGGCGAGCACGAGCGTGGCGGCCACGAGCCCGCCGGCCCGCGCGGCGGCACGGCCACGACGTGACGGCGCGTCCGGGGTGCCCGCCACGAGATCGGACAGTGGTGGATGCGTGACGGACAGGGTGAACTCCGATGTGGTGCGGGAACGCCGGGGCGGGCTTGACAGCGCCTTAGGTTAGGTTAACCTAACCCCCGCTGTCCATGGTCATCGCGACCCCCGACCGAAAGACCTGCCATGTCGCATCCCGTGCCCGCCCGCCGACTCTCCCGTCGCGGCCTGCTCGCCGCCGCCGGCGGCGCCACCCTGGCCGCCCTCCTCGCCGGCTGCGGCCGTGACGACACCGACACCCCGTCCGCCGGCGCGCCCTCCAGCGGGCCGTGGTCGTTCACCGACGACCGCGGCGAGAAGCTCACCGCCGCCGCCCGCCCGACCCGCGTGGTCGCCTTCACCGGCGTGGCCGCCGCCCTGGTCGACTTCGGGCTCGACAAGCAGATCGTCGGCGTCTTCGGCGAGACGAAGCGCGCCGACGGCAGCAAGGACCCGCAGGCCGGCGACCTCAACATCGAGGGCGTCGAGATCCTGGGCAACGTGTGGGGCGAGTTCAACCTGGAGAAGTACGCCGCCCTGCGCCCCGAACTGCTGGTCACCCACATGTACGACCCCGGCGCGCTCTGGTACGTCCCCGACGAGAGCAAGGACAAGATCGTCCCGCTCGCGCCGGTCGCCGCGATCACCACCGCGCGGGTGCCGATGACCAAGCCCATCGAGCGGTACGCGCAGCTCGCCGAGTCCCTCGGCGCCGACCTGTCGGCCGCGAAGGTCACCGACGCCAAGGCCCGCTTCGAGGCCGCCGCCGAATCGGTCCGCCAGGCCGTCAAGGCCAACCCCGGCATCAGGGTGATGGCCTGCTCCGGCAGCCCCGACCTGTTCTACGTGTCCAACCCGAAGGTCAGCACCGACCTCATGTTCTTCGCCGAGCTGGGCGTCGACATCGTGGTGCCCACCAAGCTGGAGGCCGGCGACTACTTCGAGGCGCTCAGCTGGGAGAACGCCGGGAAGTTCCCGGCCGACCTGATCCTGCTGGACAACCGCAGCACCGCGCTCCAACCCAAGGACCTCGCCGCCAAGCCCACCTGGGCCCAGCTGCCCGCCGTCAAGGCCAACCAGGTCACCCCGTGGGACGCCGTGCCCCGCTTCTCGTACGCGGGCGCCGCGCCGCTGCTGGAGAACCTGGCCACCGCCATCAAGGGCGCGAAGAAGCTCGCCGGCTGACCCGGGAACGTCCCGGCCGGTGAGGTCGCCGGCCGGGACACGCCTCCGGATCACAGCTCCCGGTACATGACGTGCAGGCCGACCCGGCCCCGCTCGGGGTGCCGGAAGGCGCCCGGCACCGTGCCCACCACCGCGAAACCCTCCCGCCGGTAGAGGTCGACGGCCCGGGCGTTGCTCTCCACCACCGCGTTGAACTGCATCCCCGCGTACCCCCGCTCGCGGGCCCAGGCCAGCGCGTGCCGGCACAGCGCGGTCCCCACACCCCGGCCCCGGGCCTCCCGGGCGACCATGAAACTCGCCGTCGCGACGTGGTCGCCCGGCCCGGGGCGGTTGGTCCCCATCTTCGCGGTGCCCAGCACCGCGCCGCCGTCCACCGCGACGACGGTCCGTCCCGGCGGCGCCTCCACCCACATCGGGTACGCGGCCTCGGCGGTCAGGCCCGGGTCGTACGCGAAGGTGTCGGCCGCCCGGACCACCTCCGCGACGATCGGCCACACCTGAGCCCAGTCGGCGTCGTCGAACTCCCGGATCCGCATCGGGACGGACGCTAGGCGGCGGGCCGTCGCGGTCGCAAGCGGATTCCTCCCGCTGGGTGCATCCGCGGACACTACCCGGGCCGGCCGCCGTCCGCGTCCCCGTCGGCGGCGGCTCAGCCGGGGCGTACCCCGGTCGGCCGGTGGGTGGGCGTGCCGCTCGCGGCGCCGCCGCCGTCCGCCAGGCGGCTGAGTCCGGGGCGTACCCCGGTCGGCCGGTGGGCCGGGGCGCCGCCGTCGTGGTCGGCGGCCAGCCCGACGGTGGCCGTGGGGCGCAGCGGCGGCGCCGGCATCATCGGCGCGTCCCGGCCGGTGCCGCGACGGCCGTCGCCGTCCGGTGTCGTGGTCTCCTCGTGGTAGTCCTGCTCGACGTTGACCGCCCAGACGTCGTGCCGGGTTCCCCGCGCGATGTTCTCGGCGGTCAGCATCGCCGTCAGCATCGAGTGGTCCTGGTTGTTGTAGCGGTGCATGCCGTTGCGCCCCACCGGATGCACGTTCGGCACCTCGCGGGCCAGCCACTCCCGGATGACGTCGACGTTGCGCTGGTAGCGCTCGTCGTAGACCGGGTACGCCTTCGGCATCCGCACCACGTAGCCGGCCTCGACGACGCCCGGACGCACCAGCCCCAGCGCCTCCAGTTCCGCCGTCGCCGAGGCGATCAGGTCCGCGTCGGGCGTCCGCCACGTCTCGTCGTCCACCGAGACGAAGTACTCCAGGCCGAGGCAGGTGCGGCCGTCCTTCACGAGGTGCGGTGACCAGGAGCCGAAGTTCTGGATCCGGCCCACCTGCACGCCCGGGTCGTGCACGTAGATCCAGTTGTCCGGGAACGAGAACTCCGCCGGGACCACCAGCGCCACGGTGAGGAAGTCCCGGTACCGCAGGTCCTCCGCGGCGGCCCGGACCTCCGGCGGTGGCGCCGGCCGCAGCGCGGCCACCAGCTCGGAGATGGGCATCGAGGAGACGACGTGGTCGGCCGGCTCGGTCCGCCGGCCGCCGGCACCGTCGACGGTGACCGCGACCGCCCGCCGGTGCTCCGGATCCCGGTGTACGGCGGTGACCCACGTGCCGGTGGCCACCCGGCCGCCGCGCCGCCGGACCTCCTCGGCGCAGCGCTCCCACATCATTCCGGGACCCAGCTTCGGGTACTGGAACTCCTCGATGAGGCTGGCCACATCCTTGCGGTTGCGCTTCGGGAGCACCGCGTTGCGGACGGCCTTGGCCAGTGACAGGTTCTTGATCCGCTGCGCCGCCCAGTCGGCCTGCAGGCGGTCGGCCGGCATACCCCAGACCTTCTCGGTGTACGTCTTGAAGAAGATCGAGTACAGCCGCCAGCCGAACCGGGCCGACACCCACCCCTCGAAGTGCGACTGGTCGCGCGGCGGCCGCAGGCGGGCCCGCGCGTACGAGCCCATGCACCGGGCGGCCTCCCACAGCCCCAGGTTCCGCAGGGCGTTGGCGGCGCTCAGCGGGTAGTCGTAGAGCGCTCCCCGGTAGTAGATCCGGCTCATCCGGGGCCGGAGCAGGAAGTCCTCGTCGGGGAGGATCTCGTGCCAGAAGTCCTCGACCCGGGACACCTTCGTGAAGAAGCGGTGCCCGCCGATGTCGAAGCGCCACCCGTCCCGCTCCACGGTCCGGCTGATCCCGCCGACCACCTCGTCGGCCTCGAACACCCGCACCGGGGCGCCCCAGCGGAGCAGCTCGTACGCGGCGGTCAGCCCCGCCGGACCCGCACCGATCACCACGGTGCCGTTCTCGTCGCCCATACGCCCGCGCCTCCGTACCCCGTCGGCACCCCGTCGACACCGACGGCCGGCCGCTTACCCGGCCCGGCGGCGATGTCACCTGCCGACCGCAGGTGTCGACGGCCCCGGACGGGGTACGCGGCACCGTTCGTGGTGGGGACGGTCGGGGGACGGATGGTCGACGGGGGGCGGGTACGCGGACTGCTCGCGCGGGTGCCCGCCCCCTGGCCGTACGTGCTCGCGGTCTTCGTCGGCACGAAGGTCGTCCTGAGCCTGGTCGGCGTGGTCGCGCTCGCCGCCTTCGACGAGATCCCGTGGTCGCCGCCGCCGGACGAGGCGGTGATGCGCCAGCAGCAGCGGGAGGTCTCACCGCACCGGTGGCTCTCGCTCTGGTTCGCCTGGGACTCGTTCCTCTACGACCACCTGGCCCGCCAGAAGCTCGACGAGCCGTGGCGGGACTTCGGTTTCCCCCTGCTGTACCCGTTCCTCGCCCGGCCGCTCGCCCCGCTGCTCGGCGGCGACACCGCGCTGGCGCTGCTGCTCGTCGCCAACGCGGCCCTCGTTGGCATGCTGTACTACGCCCACCGGCTCGGCGAGCGGCTGCTCGGCGACGGCACCGACGGCACCGACCGCAGCGGCGCCGGCGACAACGGCGGCGACGCGGCGGCCCGGCGGTTCGTCCGCTACCTGGTGCTGTTGCCGGCCGCGTTCCTGTTCCACGCGGCGCTGACCGAGTCGCTCTTCCTCTGCCTCGCCCTGGCCACCTTCCACTACGCGGAGCACCGGCGCTGGCTGCTGGTCGGGGTGATCGGCTTCTTCCTGGCGCTGAGCCGCTCGGCCGGGTTCTTCGTCGTCGTCCCGCTGGCCCTGGTGCTGCTCCGCCAGCACCGCTACCGGCTCGACCCGCGCTCGCTCTGGACCTACCTGCGCACCGGCTGGCCGCTGCTGCTGGTGCCCGCCGGTTGGCTCACCTTCATGGCGTTCTGCCGGTGGCAGGGCGGCGACTGGTTCGCCTACAAGCACACCCAGGAGGAGGGGTGGGGCATCCGCGTGCAGAACCCGCTCGGCGTGCTCTGGCACGGCCTCACCGGAACGGCACCGCGCGACGCCCTGCGGGTCTGGATCGCCGTCGTGGTCCTGGCCGTCCTGGTCGCGGGCGCCCGCCGGCTCGGGCTGCCCTACCTGGTGTACGGCGTGATGATGGTGCTGGTGCCGGTGTCCATGGGCCCACCGGTCTACAAGAGCCTGCTGCGCTACCTGATCGCGGTCTTCCCGGTGGCCCTGGTGCTCGCCAGCTGGACCCGGCGGGTCACCGTCGACGTCTGGTTGACCGCCGCCCTCGCCCTGCTCCAGGGTGCGCTGTTCGTCGCCTGGCTGGCGTACTGGACGCACTTCATCATCTGACCGGGCCCGCGCTGTCGCGGCGGACCAGTTCGGCCGCGAGCACCTCGACCCGGGGGGCCGGGCCGCCCGCGTCCAGCGCCAGCGACATCGCCCGTGCGCCCATCTCCACCAGCGGCAGCCGGACCGTCGTCAGGGCCGGGGTGACGTCCCGGGCGATCGGCATGTCGTCGAAGCCGGTCACCGTCACCTCCCGCGGCACCGCCACGGAACGCGCGCGCAGGGCGGCGAGCGCCCCGATCGCCATCGTGTCGTTGAGCGCCACGATCGCGGTGATCCCCGGCTCCGCGTCGAGCAGGTCACCGGTCGCGGCGACCCCGCCGTCCCGGTCGAACGCCGCGTACCGGATCCGCCGCTCCGGCAGGTCGCGGCCGTGCTCGGCGAGCGCCGCCCGCAGCCCGGCGAGCCGGTCGGTCGTGGTGGTGAGCACCTCGGGGCCGGCGACCACGCCGATCGCCCGGTGCCCCAGCCGGCACAGCTCGGTGCCGAGCAGCCAGCCGCCGGTGCGGTTGTCCGGCATCACCGCGTCACCGGAGTGCTCGTGCCGCCCGATCACGGCCACCCGGCCGCCGGTCGCCTCGTACGCGGCCAGCTTCTCGTTGAGCCGCCGGGTGAACTCCGCGTCGTGGTACCCGGAGCCGGCCAGGATGATCGCCGCCACCTGTTGCCCCCGCAGCAGCTCGACGTACTCCAGCTCCCGGTCCGGGTCGCGGTAGCTGTTGCAGATCATCAGCAGCCGGCCCTGGTCACCGGCGACCCGTTGCAGCCCCCGGGTGACCTCGGCGAAGTACGGGTCCGAGACGTCGTGCACGATCACGCCGACGGCGGTGCGCTGCGGGCGGGCCAGCAACTGGGCGTGCGCGTTCGGGACGTACTGCAACTCGGCGACGGCGCGCAGCACCCGCTCGCGCAGCTCGTCGGTGACCGGCTTGCTGCTGCCGTTGATGACCCGCGACGCGGTGGCGGGGGAGACGCCGGCCCGTCGGGCCACGTCCGACAGGGTCGCCATGACCGCCCCTCTCGCTCCATCGACGGTCCTCTCACGGTACCGGATCTAGGAATGCCGTCGGCCGCGCCGGATCGCCGGCCGGTGGCCGGCGGGTGATCCACCTCCCGGTGTCGATCCGGCGGGGCCCCGGTTCCGCACCCCCAGGACCCGGGCCCACCGGACGGCCCGCCGGCGGGGTCGTCCGGGTCGAGCTGACCGCCCGGGAGTTCGAGATCCTGGTCGTGCTGGCGCGGGCGGCCGGTCGCGTCCACAGTCGACGGCAGATCATCGACGTCGCGTACGGGGCCGACCGGTACGTCTCGGACCGGGCCGTCGACGCGCACATGGTCAACCTCCGGCGCAAGCTGGACGCCGTCACGCCGGGCAGGCCGTACCTGCGGACCGTGCACGGACGGGGTTACCTGCTCGCCGAGCCGCCGTGAACGGCGCGGAATCCTGTCGGTGGGCGTCCCTACTGTGCCCGGCATGGTGATGGTGAGGTTCGTCGACGAGACGACGTCCGGCGCCCGGGACGAGGCGTGGCATCTGGAGATCTTCGAGGAGCGGCTGCCGCTGCGGGAGCTGATCCGCCGGCGCGTCTTCCAGGAGGTGGCCGAGCACAACGCGCGCCAGCCGGAGGTGTTCCGGGGGCTGGTGCAGCCGGGCGGCACCGAGCGCACGCTGAACGGCTACCGGATGCGGGAGCGGCGCCGGGTGGACGCCGACGAGCAGTTCGCGCGGGCGGTGGAGGCGTTCACCCGCAACGGGTTCGTGGTGCTCGTCGACGACCGCCAGGTGGAGGAGCTGGACGTCGAGGTCGACCTGCGGGTCGGCACCGAGGTGTGCTTCCTCAAGCTCGTCCCGCTGGTGGGTGGCTGATGAGCGTCCTGCCGTCCGCCCTGCGCCCAGGCGCCCCCACCGATGAGCGCCTTCGCGCGCAGCTCGACGCCGCGTCCCGGTGTTGGACGTACTGGAGGCTCGACCAGCTCGCCCGACTGTGCCGGGAGGTGCGGCGGGTCGACGGCGAGCTGCCCGGCCACGCCGTTGCGGTGGCCCGCCGCACGGCGCTGGCGACCTACCACGCCAGCGGCCCGCTGCACGACGTTCTGGCCACGGTGGACGCGCCGCTGCTCAGCCCCGGCGAGGCGTGGGCCGACCGGGTGCTCGCCGACCTGCCCGACCTCGGGGCCGGCTGGCCCGAGCTGGTGCGGCACGCCCTGACCGCCACCTCGGCGCGCCCGTCGGCCCGCTGGGAGCGGCAGGCCCGGTCCCTGCTCGATCAGGTGGGGCCGGCCGGGTACCGCGACACGGTGACCGGGTGGCTGGCCCTGGTCGGGCGGCCCCGCACCTTCCCGCTCGACCGGGGAGAGTACGACCCGGACATCGCCCACGCGTACGACCCGTACAACGCCACCGCGCTGCGGGGCCTGGTGTGGCTGCTCGCGCTGGCCGTCGACGGCCCGGCCGACGCCGCCACCGCGCGCACGCTCGGCGGCCTGGTCGAGACGTCGCTGCGCAAGGTCGCCGGCATCGGCCCGCGCAACCCCAAGGTCGCCAACGCCGCGGTGTGGGCGCTGGCCCGGCTGGACGGCGACGACGCCCTGGCCCAGCTCGCCCGCCTCGCCACCCGGGTCACCTACAAGGGCACGCTCAAGGAGTTGACCGCGGCGCTGGACCGGCGCGCCGAGGCCCTCGGCCTGTCCCGGGCCGAGGTGGAGGAGCTCGCCGTGCCGACGTACGGCCTGACCGAGGTGGGCCGCCGGGTGGAGCGGCTCGGCGATGCCGAGGCCGAGCTGACCGTCACCGCCGGATCGGTGTCGCTCACCTGGCGCACCGCCGCCGGCCGGGTGGTGAAGAGCCCGCCGGCGGCCGTCCGCCGCGACCGTCCCGAGGAGCTGCGCGAGCTGAAGGCGGCGGTCAAGGACGTCGAGAAGATGCTGGCCGCCCAGGCCGAGCGCCTCGACCGGCAGGTCCTCGGCCGGCGCAGCTGGCCGTACGCCACGTGGCGCGCCCGCTACCTCGACCATCCGCTGGTCGGCACCCTCGGCCGGCGGCTGATCTGGCTGGTCGACGGCCAGCCGTGCGGGTTCGCCGACGGCGCACTGCGCACCGTCGACGGCGACCCGGTCACGGCGACCGACGGCGCCACCGTGACGCTGTGGCACCCGATCGGGCGGGACGTGGCCGAGGTGCTGGCCTGGCGCGCGTGGCTGGAACGGCACGGCGTCGTGCAGCCGTTCAAGCAGGCCCACCGGGAGGTCTACCTGCTGACCGCAGCCGAGGAACGCACCGGGGTCTACTCGAACCGGTTCGCCGCCCACGTCCTGCGCCAGCACCAGTTCCACGCGCTCGCCGCGGTCCGGGGCTGGCGCAACCGGCTGCGGCTGATGGTTGACGACGACTACCCGCCGGCGACGCGGGAGCTGCCCGAGTGGGGCCTGCGGGCCGAGTTCTGGGTCGAGGGCGCCGGCGACGACTACGGCGTGGACACCAGCGAGTCGGGGGCGTACCTGCGCGTGGTGACCGACCAGGTGCGCTTCTACCCGGTGCACGCCCCGGAGAACCTGGCCCACGCCGGCGGTGGCGGGTACGAGCAGTGGGTGCGCGGCGGCGCCGGTCCGGTCGCGCCGCTGCCGCTGGACCAGGTCCCGCCGCTGGTGCTCAGCGAGGTGATGCGCGACGTCGACCTCTTCGTCGGTGTGGCGAGCGTCGGCAACGACCCGACCTGGTCCGACGGCGGGCCCACCGGCCGGTACCGCGAGTACTGGCACTCGTACGGGTTCGGCGAGCTGTCGGCCACCGCGGAGACCCGCCGTGACCTGCTCGCCCGGCTGGTGCCTCGGCTGGCGGTGGCCGACCGGTGCGAGGTGGACGGCCGCTTCTTGCGAGTCCGGGGTGACCTGCGCGACTACAAGATCCACCTCGGATCGGGCAACATCCTGATGAGCCCCAACGACCAGTACCTGTGCATCGTCCCGAAACAGGCGGTGGAGGCCGGGCCGACCGGCGTCTTCCTTCCCTTCGAGGGCGACCGGATGCTCGGCGTCATCCTCAGCAAGGCGCTGCTGCTCGCCCGGGACACGCAGATCACCGACCCGACCATCACCTCGCAGATCCGGCGGTGACGGCGGGCGGCCGGGGTGGTGTCGGTGGCATCACCCCGGGTGGGGCTGTCCGTGCGAGCAGATAACCCGGCTGCGGCAGCGGCCGATGATCGGCAAGGATGGGAGCCCGCCGCACGGGGAGGTCTTGAGTGTTCACGTTGCCGTTGACCGAGGACGTGGTCCTGCGTCCGCTGGAGCCCTGGCGGGCCGAGGAGTTCCTCGCCCACCTGGACCGGGCCCGGGAGCACATCCGTCCCTGGGTGGGGCCGTCGTTCGTGGCCACCGACCTCGACTCGGCCCGCGCGGTGCTCCAGCGCCACGCCGACCGTCGGGCCCACGACGCCGGCGGCATCTGGGGCCTGTGGGACCGGGGCGTCCTCGTCGGTGGGGTGCTGTTCGTGTCCTTCGACGCCGCCCTCGGGCTCTGCGAGGCGGGGTGCTGGCTGGAGCCGGCGGCCGAGGGGCGGGGGCTGGTCAGCCGGGCGGTCACCCACCTGGTCGACTGGGCCGTCCAGGAACGCGGCATCCAGCGGGTGGAGTGGCGCTGCAACGCGCGCAACGACCGCAGCATCGCCGTGGCCCGCCGGCTCGGGTTCTCCCTCGACGGCACGCTGCGCTCGGTCTACCCGGCGCCGGTGGGCGAGGGGCGGGTCGACATGGAGGTCTGGTCGGTGCTCGCCGACGAGTGGCCGGCGCGCGGGTCAGAGGTGGTCGAGCACCGCGTGCAGTGACCGGGGCGCCCGCTCCGGGCGCAGCGCGTCGACCAGCAGCCGCGCGTACGCCGCCTTGCGCCCCGACCGGGTGCCGATGAACCGGCGCAGTTGCGCCTCGACCGGCCGGCCGCGCTGCGCGGGCTGCCGCTGGAACAGGTCCCACGAGTGCAGGTCACCGACTGCGGTGAGGACCGCCCGGACCCCGTCCACCCCGGCGGCCCGGATCAGTTCGTCCTCCAGGTCGGCGACGCAGACGTGGAAGCCGTACGCCGCCAGGTCGGCTCGGGTGAGGGCGGCGCCGAGTCCGGCGCGGGCCAGGCCGCGCCGGACGAAGCCCTCCTCCGGCGCGTCGTAGAGGCCGGCCAGCCGGAGGCCGAGGCCCGGCGGCCCGAGCGCGTCGAGGAAGTGACCGACGTTCGTCACGCCGCCCATCGGCAGCACGCGGACCCCCTCGGCCGGCAGGTCCCGCCCCACCCGGGCGGCGAGCGTCTCCAGGGCGACGCGGTCGCTGGCGCCCTCGACGAGCACGACCGCGCGGACGGCGTCGTCGAGGGCCGGAACCAGGACATGCGGTGACGTCCCGGCGCGGCCGGGCGGTGACGCCGACACCGGCCCGGGCACGGGCGACCTCCTCATCGCCCGCCATCATCCTGCGGGGGAGGCGGCGCCGCCCAGCGAATTCCGGGCGGAGCCGCCTCCCGGTGCGTCAGGGCAGGGCCTTGAGGAACGGTCCGTGGTTGAGCCGGAACTCCCAGTTGTAGTACCGGTCCCAGTTGATCGACCAGGTCATCAGTCCCCGGAAGTTCGGGTTGGTGCCGCTGCGCGGGGCGTACGAGCCGCAGCTCTGGCCTCGTACCAGGCAGGTGACGGCGGCCTGCACGCCCGCCGGCGCCACGTACCCGTTGCCGGCGCTGACCGACGACGGCGCGCCGAAGGCGACCTGGTCCTCGCGCAGGGCGGGGAAGACGCGGTCCGCGTTGCCGGCGACCGGGAAGCCGGCGAGCAGCATGTCGGTCATCGCGATGTGGAAGTCCGCGCCGCCCATGGTGTGGTACTGGTTGTCGAGCCCGACGATCGGGCCGGAGTTGTAGTCCTGCACGTGCAGCACCGTGAGGTCGTTGCGCAGGGCGTGGATCACCGGCAGGTACGAGCCGGCGCGCGGGTCCTGCCCGCCCCACGGGCCCGGCCCGTAGAACTGGTAGCCGAGCTGGACGAAGAACGTCTCGGGCGCCATGGTGAGCACGAAGTTCGCGCCGTACCGCTGCTTGAGCGCGCGGATCGCGGCGATCAGGTTGACGATCACCGGCGTGGTCGGGTTGCGGAAGTCGGTGTCACCGGCGTTCAGGTAGAGCGAGTGCCCCTCGAAGTCGATGTCGAGGCCGTTCAGGCCGTACCGGTCGATGATCGCCGAGACCGACCGGACGAAGGTGTCCCGGGCGGCGGTCGTGGTGAGCTGGACCTGACCGTTCTGCCCGCCGATGGAGAGCAGCACCTTCTTGCCCTGCTGCTGCTTGGCGCGGATCGCCGCGATGAACTCGGCCTCCGTCTCGACGCCGGGGCACTCGGCCGCCGGGCAGAGCTGGAAGCGGATGTCGCCCGAGGTCACGCTGGTGGGCTCGCCGAAGGCGAGGTTGATGATGTCCCAGTCGGCCGGCACGTCGGCCATCCGCAGGTACCCCGAACCGTTGGCGAAGCTCGCGTGCAGGTAGCCGATCAGAGCGTGTTTCGGCAACCCGCCGGGTGGCGGTGTGGTCGGCGGCGGCGTGGTCGGGGGCGGTGTGGTCGGCGGCGGCGTGGTGGGTGGCGCGGTGGTGGGCGGGGGAGTGGTGGTGGGCGGGCTGGTCGGGCCGCCTCCGCACGGCGCGCCGTTCAGGGTGCAGTCGGTGGGGGAGCCGGGACCGGTGGCGAGGAAGCCGAAGGAGACCGAGGCGCCCGGCGCGACGGTGCCGTTCCAGGACCGGTTCGTGAACGTGTGCCGCCCGCCGGAGCTGCTCACCGTGGCGTCCCAGTACGAGCCGAGGGTGGTGCCGGTGGGCAGGGTGAAGGCGACCTGCCATCCGGTCAGCGTGCTCGTGCCGCCGTTGGTGATCGTGTACTTCCCCTCCCATCCGGTGCCCCAGTCAGAGGTCTTGACGAACGTGGCGGTGGGACCGGCCGCCCGGGCGGGCGCGGCCAGGACCAGCGTGGTGCCGGCGACGGTGACGAGGGCCGCGACGGCGGCCAGCAACAGATTTCGGGCAGGGCGACGCATCCGGACCTCTCGGTACGTGGGGCCGTCGGATCGACGGATGCACAATTATTAGGATTGTTAACTGTAGTTGTCCAGGCTCCGGCATGGACGGTTTCTGTCGTACCCAGACGGCACCATGCATCCATGGCTGTCCCCGCCCTCACCCCTGACGCCGGCCGGCCGCGCTCCGTTCCGCTGCGCGAGGCGCGCACCCGGTTCACGCAGCTCGTCGCCCTGGCCGAGCTGACCGACACCGTCACCCTGCTCACCCGCGACGGCGATCCGCGGCCGGTCGCCGCGATCGTCCCGGCCACCGCCGCCCGCAGCGCCGCGCCGGCCCGCGCCGACGCGGACCGCCTCGCGGCCGTCACCGCCGGCTGGGCCCGCCGGCTCGACGAGGCCCACCGGCGCGGCGCCCAGCGGCACGCCGCCGAGCTGCGAGCCGTGACCACCGCGCTCGCCGAGGTGTGGGCCGAGCTCGACCGGCGGTTCCCGCCGGGCACCGACCCGACGCTCGCCCGGCTGCGCGCCGCCCACGCCGACCTGCTGGCCGGCTGAGCGCCGGGAGCCATGCCCGCGCGCCGGCCACCGCGGCCACCCGGGCTCACACCGCCGGGTACGCGTGCGTCTCCGTCGCCTTGACCGCGGCCCAGACCGGCTGGCCGGGCACCAGGCGCAGGGCCGCTGCGGCGGCGGGCGTGACGTCGGCGGCGACCGCGATCGGTCCGTCCAGTTGGACGCGCAGGTTGTCGCCGTGCCGCTGCACGCCCACCACGGTCGCCGGCCAGGTGTTGCGCGGGCTGCCCTCCGGTCGGGCGGGGTACAGGGCCACCGCCGACGGCCGGAACGCCACGAAGGCGTCCCCGTCGAGCCGGTCGGCGACGGTGAGGACGAGGCCGTCGGCGACCCGGACGGCGTGCCCCTCGGCCCGGCCCCGGTGCAGGTTGAGGCCGACCAGACGGGCCACGTAGTCGGTCCGGGGCCGCGCGGTGACGCTCGCCGCGTCGCCCTCCTGCACCACCCGGCCACCCTCCACGATGACCAGCCGGTCGGCGAGCACCAGCGCGTCCAGCGGGTCGTGGGTGACCAGCACGGTGGCGCCCGGGTGCGCGGCGAGGTGCCGGTGCAGCTCGGCGCGGGTGTCCAGCCGGGTGCGCGCGTCCAGCGCGGCGAGTGGTTCGTCCAGCAGCAGCAGCGCCGGCGCGACCGCGAGGGCACGGGCCAGCGCGACCCGCTGCGCCTGCCCGCCGGAGAGTTGCCGGGGCCGCCGGTGGGCGTGCTCGGCCAGCCCCACCCGGTCCAGCCAGGCGCGGGCCGTCGCCCGGGCGGCGCGCCGGTCGGCGCCGTGCCGGCGCGGCCCGAAGGCCACGTTGTCCAGCGCGCTCAGGTGCGGGAAGAGCAGGTAGTCCTGGAAGACCACGCCGACCGAGCGGCGTTCGGTGGGGGTGAACGCGCGCCGGTCGGGGCGGTCGAGGTCGGCGCCGTCGACGGTGACGTGGCCGGCGGTCAACGGCTGGAGGCCGGCGAGCGCCCGCAGGGCGGTGGTCTTGCCGGCGCCGTTCGGGCCGAGCAGCGCCACCACCTCGCCGGCCGCCACGCGCAGCGGCACGTCCAGGCGGAAACCGCCCCGGTCCACGACGAGGTGCGCGTCCAGCGGGCACGCGGTCACGGCGCGGTGATCCAACGGTCGCGCAGGCCGGCCAGGATCGCGACCGAGACGACGAGCAGGATCAGGCTGAGCACGACGGCCGACTGCAGGTCCGTCTCCAGCGCCAGGTACACGGCGAGCGGCATGGTCTGCGTCCGGCCCGGGTAGTTGCCGGCGAACGTGATCGTGGCGCCGAACTCGCCCAGCGCCCGCGCCCAGCACAGCACCGCGCCGGCGGCCAGCCCGGGCGCCACCAGGGGCACGGTGACGTGGGTGAACGTCGTCCAGCGGCCCGCGCCGAGGGTCGCCGCCGCCTCCTCGTACCGGGGGTCGGCGCCGCGCAGCGCGCCCTCCACCGCGATGACCAGGAACGGCATCGCGACGAACGCCTCGGCGAGCACCACCCCCGTGGTGGTGAACGGCAGCGTGATCCCGAACGTCGAGTCGAGCCAGCCACCCAGCAGGCCGCGCCGCCCGAACACCAGCAGCAGCGCCACGCCGCCGACCACCGGCGGGAGCACCAGCGGCACGGTCACGAGCGCGCGGACCAGGCGCCGGCCGGGGAACTCCACCCGGGCGAGCAGCCACGCCAGCGGCACCCCGAGCACCAGGCAGAGCAGCGTCGCCAGGGTGGCGGTGAGCAGCGACAGCCGCAGCGCGGTGAGCACCCCCGGCTCGGCGAGCCGCTGCGGCAGGGTGCTCCACGGGGTCCGGGCCAGGAGGCCGACGAGCGGCAGGACCAGGAACACCAGGCCGAGCACCGCCGGCAGCAGCAGCGCCACCGGTACGCCGCCCGCCCGTCCGCGTACGCCGGGCCGTCGCTCGCGCCCGGTCGGCGACCCGGTCCCCGCGACCGTCACGGCGCCTGGAACCCGGCCCCGGTGAGCACCGCCTGCCCCGGCGCCGACCGGACGTACGCGACGAAGGCCCGCGCCCCGGCCGGGTTCGGGGCGTCGGCCAGGACGGCGATCGGGTAGTCGTTCACGGCCCGCGCGGACTCGGGGAACTCCACGGCGGTCACGTCCGCGCCGGCGGCGCGCGCGTCGGTGCGGTACACGAGCGCGGCGTCCACCTCGCCGAGCCGCACCTTCGACAGTGCCCCCTTCACGTCCTGTTCGAGGGTGACCGGGGTCAGCGTGACCCGGGCCGTGTCGAGGGCGGTGCGGGCCGCCGCGCCGCACGGGACCTGCTCGGCGCAGAGCGCCACCTTCAGCCCCGGCCGGGTCAGGTCGGCCAGGCCGCGGACGCCCTCGGGATTGCCGGGCGCGACCGCGACGACGAGCTGGTTGCGGACGAAGGCGGTGGGCTCGCCGTCGGTGCCGCCGGCCCTCCTGACGGTGGCCATGGTGCGCGGCGAGGCGGAGGCGAAGACGTCCGCGGGTGCGCCCTCGGTGATCTGCGTGGCGAGGGCGGAGCTGCCGGCGAAGTTGAAGACCACGGCGGTGCCGGGATGGGCCGTCTCGAAGTCCCGGCCGATCCGCGTGAAGGACTCGGTCAGCGACGCGGCGGCGAACACGGTCACCGTCCCGGTCACACCTCCGGCGGATCCGCCCGCGCCCGTGGACCCGCCGTCTCCGCAGGCGGCCAGGGCGAGCGTGGCGGCGACGGCCACGGCGACGGTACGGACGACGCGTGCTCTCATGACGCCTGCCTTCCCCGGGGACCGGTCGCCGGGGTGGCGCGCTCCACCACCACCGTCGTGGACTTGATCACCGCGACCGCGAGGGACCCGACCCGCAGGTCCAGCTCGTCGACCGCCTCCCGGCTCATCAGCGAGACGATCCGGAACGGGCCAGCCTGGATGTCGACCTGCGCCATCACGGTGTCCTTGACGACGTTCACGACGATGCCGCGCAGCCGGTTGCGGGCGGACGAGGCGTCCGTCCGCTCGTCCGGGTCGGCCGCCTGGGCTCGGGCGAACGCGGCGAGGTCCACCCCGTCGACCGTGCGGTGCCCGTGCTCGTCGCGGACCGCCCGCAGCCGACCGGCGTCCACCCAGCGGCGCACGGTGTCCGCGCTGACGCCGAGCAGTTCGGCCGCCTCCCCGATCCGGAACATCGCCACGGAGGACACCATATGCTGTCGCATCCACGAGCGGAACCGTGGATGGCGGCTCGCTGCTGCACACTCAAGCCCCCTGCCGTCCCGGCATCCGCGATAGGGCGACCGGCCGGCCGGGGACGCGGTGCGGCGGGCCGCGGACGGGCCAGCCGTCCCGGCGCCGGACACCCCACCCCGGCCCGCCGGCAACGGCCGCTGTCGACGCGGCCCGGGTGAGGAGAGCCACCGCCGGTGGGCACGGTCTGTCGGCCCGGCGCGACGTCCCGCTAGCCTCGGCGGGCGGCGCAGTGGCGCCGCCCCGAGCAGCGGAGGAAGCCCGTGCGTGCCACCGTGATCCACGCGCCGTTCGACATCCGGGTCGAGGAGGTGCCCGACGCCGCAGTCCGGAACCCGACCGACGCGGTCGTCCGGGTCGTGCAGGCGTGCGTCTGCGGCAGCGACCTGTGGGCGTACCGGGGGGTGGCCGCGCGCCAGCCCGGGCAGCGGATCGGGCACGAGTTCCTCGGCGTGGTCGAGGAGACCGGCGCCGAGGTGAGCACGGTCCGCCGGGGCGACCTGGTGGTGGCGCCGTTCGTCTGGTCGGACGGCACCTGCGACTTCTGCGTCGAGGGCCTGCACACGTCCTGCCCGCACGGCGGCTTCTGGGGTGAGCCCGGCTCGGACGGCGGCCAGGGCGAGGCGGTGCGCGTCCCGTACGCCGACGGCACGCTGGTGCGGCTGCCCGCCGAGGCGGCCGGCGACGACCGGCTGCTCACCGCGATCCTGGCGCTGTCCGACGTGATGTCCACCGGGCACCACGCCGCCCTCGCCGCCGGTGTGCGGCCCGGCGCGACGGTGGCCGTCGTCGGCGACGGCGCGGTCGGGCTGTGCGGGGTGCTCGCGGCCCGCCGGCTCGGCGCGGAACAGGTCATCGCGCTCGGCCGGCACACCGCGCGGACCGACATCGCCCGCCGGTTCGGCGCCACCGACGTGGTCGCCGAGCGCGGCGAGGCCGCCGTCGCGGCGGTGCGGGAACTGACCAAGGGGCAGGGCGCGCACGCGGTGCTGGAGGCCGTCGGCACCGAGGAGTCGATGCGCACCGCCATCTCGGTGGCGCGCGACGGCGGCGCCGTCGGCTACGTGGGCGTACCGCACGGCGGCAGCGCCGGCGTGGACATCCGCCAGATGTTCGGCCGCAACGTGCGGCTCGGCGGCGGCGTCGCCCCGGCCCGCGGGTACATTCCGGAGCTGCTCGCCGACGTGCTGGCCGGCCGGATCGACCCGTCGCCGGTCTTCGACCGCACGGTCACGCTCGACGGGGTGCCGGACGGCTACCGGGCGATGGACGAGCGCACCGCCCTGAAGGTGCGGATCAGGCCGTGAGGCGGGCGCCCGCCGGGCGCGCATAATGGTGGGCAGCCGGCGAGGTGTCGGTCCGGGACCGCTGGTCGCGGTCGGAGCAGCGGAGATGGCGGGAGTACGGTGACGCAGGCGATCCCGAACGTGACCCGGAACACCCGGCAGCGTGCCGAGGTGCTCGCGCTGCTGCGGGAGGTCGAGGGCTTCCACACCGCGCAGCAGCTGCACCGGATGCTCTGCGACCGCGACGCCCGGGTCGGCCTGACCACCGTCTACCGCACCCTCCAGCTGCTGGTCGACGCCGGTGAGATCGACTCCACCCGGCTGCCCGGCGGCGAGCAGTTGTTCCGCCGGTGCAGCCAGAGCCGCCACCACCATCACCTGGTCTGCCGCTCCTGCGGTCGGACGGTCGAGGTGGCCGGCCCGGCGGTCGAGCGCTGGGCCGACCAGGTGGCGGCCGAGCACGGCTTCACCGACGTGGACCACACGCTGGAGATCTTCGGCACCTGCGCGGACTGCGCCAGGGCCTGACCGGTGGAGCCGACCGCGCGGGCGGGTGGGTTGCAGCGTCCGCCGGGCTCGTCAGCAGTTGCGCCCGGTCAGCTCCGGCGCTGCGGGCGGCCCTTGAGACGACGGCCCAGCTCCCGGGCGATCTCCCGCTGCGCGTCGCGCTCGGCCAGCGCCTGCCGCTTGTCGTACGACTTCCGGCCCCGGGCCAGCGCCAGCTCCACCTTGGCCCAGCCGTTGGCGAAGTACATCGACAGCGGCACCAGGGTGAACCCGCCGTCGCGCAGCTTCTCCCGGATCCGGTCGATCTCCACCCGGTGCAGCAGCAGCTTGCGGGTGCGCCGCGGCGCGTGGTTGGTCCACGTGCCGTAGCCGTACTCGGCGATGTGCAGGCCGTACAGCATCAGTTCGCCGTCGCGCTCCTGCGCGAACGCGTCGACCAGGGACGCACGTCCCTCGCGCAGCGACTTGACCTCCGTGCCGGCCAGCACGATCCCCGCCTCGTACGTCTTGACGACGGTGTAGTCGTGCCGGGCCTTCTTGTTCGAGGCGATCAGCGTGCGGTCGGGCTTCCGGGCGGTGCTCACCCGGGCAGGATATGCCGCCTGCTCAGGCCGTCCGCCGCAGCCGGTCCGGTCAGGCCGTCCGCCGCAGCCGGTCCGCCAGTTCCCGGACCGCCTTGGCGAAGCGCGGGTCGAACTCGCCCGGCCAGTGCCCCACGATCGGCGGCGGGACGCTGTCGTCGGGCGGGATGACCACGTCGCTCGGGTCGCGCAGCCGCCGGTCGACGGTTCCCGCCGGCCCGTAGACCGTGGGCGGCTCGCCCGGCCGGTGCGGGGAGAACATCCAGCCGCCGATCGGGTCGGTGTCCCGCCACAGGTTGAGCCAGCGCCAACCGATCCGCTCGCCCACCTCGCGCAGGACCTCGTCGCCGACGTACGCCGGGAACCACCGGGAGTAGAGCCGGCGCAGCGGTGACCCGTACGTCAGCAGCGCGACCCGGTCACCGGCGCCCGGTGGGAGTTGGAGCACGGTCGCCGCGAGCAGCACCGAGCCGTGGCTGTGCCCGGTGAGCAGCACCCGGTGCCCCTGGCCGGTCAGCCAGGCGATCCGGCGGCTCAGCTCCGGCACCGCCCGTTCGGCGTAGCAGGGTGGGGCGAAGGGGTGCGCCGCCCGGGGCCAGAACGTGCCCAGGTCCCACAGCACGCCCACGTAGCGGCGGAACTCGGCCGTCCGGTACGCGAAGATGCCGCCCAGGACCAGGGCGAGGATGAGCACGAAGATCACCCAGCTACCGAAGCGCAGGCCGAACCGCACCAGGCCGGCGGGGAACCCGAACCACTGCTCGAGCGTCGCGCCGGGCTCCAGCTCGAACATGCCCACGGCGCTGGTCGCCATGCCGAAGCCGGCGAGCCAGGCGTACGTGATCGCGAGTGGAACGAGCCGCTCGGTGAACCGCGCCCGCGCCATGACCGTCTCGACCTCCCGCAGCCGGCGCCCGGCCTCGGGCGGCGCGTCCGGGTAGTCCCGCGCCACGGCCGCGCCCGCCGCCTGCCACCGGGCCGGTCGCGACGTGACGGCCACCACGGCGGCGACCGTCGCCGCGGCCACCACCGCCAGGAAGAACGCGAAGATCGCCCACTTGTACGTCAGCGGCGGGCCGGTCGCCGACTGCTCACCCGTCCCGACGTCGCGGTCCAGGAAGTCCGCCACCCGGTAGACCAGCTCGGCGGAGAAGGCCACCGCCAGACCGGTCGCCACCGCACCGAACACGGGCGTGCCGACCGCCCGCAGCGGCGGCCCGCCGCCGCGTCGCGACAGCGGCACGACCAGCCAGAGCACGAGCAGCAGGACGGTCTGCGCGAGGAAGAGCCGGGCCACCATGTCGCCGTACCCGGGCAGCCCAACGCCGGTCGGCGGTCGCGCGGGGTCGGCCGCGAGCACGGCCAGGACCACCGCGGTCAACACGCACGCGAGCGTCCGCAGGACCCGGGTCGTGCGGTCGATCCGCCCCGTCCCGGGCTGATCGATAAGCGGATGCGCGCAGACCAGGACGACACAGGTGGCCAGGACCGCGCAGGTCAGCACGCTGAGCGTCACCGTGGTGGGCGAGGCCCCGAGGTTGACGCGGGCGGTGAGCAGGACGGCGTCCAGCGTGCCGAACGCGGCGGCGACGTGGATCGCGCGCAGCCGCCCGACCAGCGGCGCGGCGTCCCACTGGCCGACGGCGGTGAGCTGGTGCACGCCGGTGACGGTCGGGGGAACGCGGAACGACGCGAACATCTGCTCCGGCCGTGCCCCGAGCCACCAGACCAGCCCGACGGCGGCGGCCGGGACGAGCGCCAGCACCGCCAGCCGCAGCCCCACCGGCCGGCCCCCGAGCCAGGACAGCCAGCTCCGCTCGGCCAGGCACTGCGGCGACGACATGCACTTCCAGGCGACCAGGTCCAGTGCCACCCCGGCCACGGCGAGCACGTACAGGGCGGTGAGGGTCAGCGCGAGCACCCGGCAGAGGCCCTTGACGGTGAGGGCCCAGGCGTCGGAGCTGGTCGGGCGCATCCAGAACGCCACGTTGCAGAGCATGAACGGCAGCAGGAACACCAGCGACAACGTGCGGACGGCGGTGCCCGACGGCAGCTCGCTCCAGCGGTACGCCTCCAGGACCACCCCGCCCGGCCCCCTGGTGTCCGGGTAGCCGGTGCGGGGCCGGTAGAAGCCGCCATTGCGGTCACCGGCGACCTGCTCGACGTTCGGGCGGTTCAGCACCTGTTCCGCGCTGGCGCCGGAGGCGCCGTGCACGCGTAGCTCCACGACGTCGTCCGGGCGTCCGCCCGGAGGTGCTGGCGCGTCCGACATCGGCCCCCCGGAGGCGTCGTACGGCGGCACGGCCGCCCCGGGCCGCGCGGTGGGCGCGGTCTACCCGTTCGACGCCCGGTCACGCCTGCCGCCCGATACCCGATCCGGGTGGCGGTGGGCCGGGGTGTCCGGCCACAATCCGGGCGTGGATGATGCGCGGCTGGTCCGGCTGAGCAAGCGGATGTCCCTCGCCCTGCGGCACCGTCCGGACCGCTTCGGGCTGGCCCCGGACCGCGCCGGCTGGGTACCCGTCGACGACGTCCTCGCCGCTCTGGGCATCCGCCGCGCCGACCTCGACGACGCGGTGGCCGGCAACGACAAGCAGCGCTTCACGGTGGAGCGCGGCCCGGACGGCGTGGAGCGCATCCGGGCCAACCAGGGGCACTCGATCCCCGTCGATCTCGGGCTGTCGCCGGTGGACCCGCCGGCCGTGCTCTACCACGGCACCAGCGCCGCGGTGCTGGACTCGATCCGGGTGAGCGGGCTGCACCGGGGCGGCCGGCACCACGTCCACCTCTCGCCGGACGTGGAGACCGCGCGGCGGGTGGGGGCCCGGCGCGCCGGCCGGACCGTGGTCCTGACCGTCGACGCGGCCGGCATGGCGCGCGACGGCCACGCCTTCTACCGCAGCGCCAACGGCGTCTGGTTGACCGACACCGTCCCCGCCCGTTACCTGGAGGCCTGACCGCCGCCGCTGCCCGGCCGGCCCGCTCGGCCCGCTCGGCCCGCCGGCCCGGCGCCGGTGGCCCGCCCGCTGCCCGGCCACCCGGTCGGAGCCGCCGGGTTCAGCCGGCGTGCCGGGAGAGGAAGTCGGCGAGCACCCGGGTGTGGGTCGAGAACGCCAGCTCGACCGGGTCGGTGAGCACCAGCCACTCGGTCGCCTCCTCGGTGGGCGCCGACGGCGGCAGCGTCGCGGCCGGCCGGGCGGGCAGCTCCCCGAAGATCATCATCGTGCCGCCCGCCGGGGCGCTGCGCACCGCGAACAGCGTCGCGTCGGCCGGGTCGGCGAGCAGGCCGGTCTCCTCACGAAGCTCCCGCACCAGCGCGTCCTGCCACTCCTCGCCGTACTCGATGAAGCCGCCCGGCAGCGCGAGCTGCCCACGCGCCGGCTCGATGTCCCGGCGGACGACCACCACGCCCAGGCCCGCGTCGGTGCGCACCGGCAGCACCGCCACCGCCACCGGCAGCGGATTGCGCCAGACGGTCTCGCCGCAGGCCGCGCAGACGCGGGGCCACGCGGTCGGTGGCGGGTAGGCCGTGCCGCAGTAGGAGCAGTGCGAGTACGGCGTCGCGGTCATGCCGTCGCACGTTACCCGTCGCATCGCAGGGCGTGCGGTCACTCCCCGGGGGCGCGGCGGTGTCCGCGGGTACGCGACACCGCCGCGCGGCGGCACCTGTCGGGTCAGGCCTGCTCGGCGCCGGTGTAGAAGGCGGTGGTGCGGTCGGCCGCGGCCCGGGCCTCGGCCCGGTCGGTGCCGCCGGCGACGCTCGCCTCGTACCACTGCTCGCTGCTCAGCGCGACGAACCGTCGGCCCTCGTCGGAGGCCATCCAGGCCTCGCTCTCCTCGGGGGTGACGCCGGCGCCCGCGGCGGCCAGGTGCGAGGCGAGGCCGAGCGCCGCCAGGTCCCAGCCCACGCCCACCGCCCCGGGGCCGAACTGGGTCCAGCGGTTGTCGTCGACGTGCGCGATGTGGTCCAGCTCGAACCGCGTCCGGCCGTCCTCGACCGGGGCGAGCCGCACCTCGATCCAGCTCACCTCGTCGCCGTACTCCCAGGTCGCGGCGAAGCCCTTCGGCGGGTCGCAGCGTTCGATCGTGCCGCCGGCGTTGCCCTGCAACTGGTAGCGGCCGCCCAGCCGCAGGTCCCCGGAGACGGGCAGGAACCAGCGGGGGATGCGTTCGGGGTTGGTGCAGGCGTCCCAGACGTCCTCCAGGGACGCGTCGTACGTCTGGCTGATCGTCATCACCCGGGCCTCGCCGGCCTCGAGGGCACGGCGGCCGAGCTGGCGCCGGACGGCGCTGATCTGGCTGCTGGCGTCGATCATCGTTCACTCCTGTCGTCGGGGGGCGGCGGCTCGCGTCGCCGCCGCTCGCGCTGGCCCCGGGCCAGCTCGGTGGCCAGTGCCTGGAGCGGGTTGGTCCAGAACCGGCGGAAATGCTCCAACCACTGGTCGACCTCCCGCAGCGGCCGGGTGTCGACCGCGTACAGCCGGCGAGTGCCGGCCGGGCGGACGGTGGCGAAGCCGTTGTCGCGCAACACCTTCAGATGCTGGGAGACAGCCGGCTGGGAGATCCCGAACTCCGCCCGGACCACCTCGACCAGCTCGCCGGCGGTCATCTCGCCGTCGGCCAGCAGCTCCAGGATCCGGCGCCGCACCGGATCGCCGAGCACATCGAACGCGTGCACCGGACCTTTATATCAGGGACTACTTATTTAAGCTAGCTCTGATGCTCGGCGCGAGCGGTGCCGATGGCGTCCATCCGGCCCCAGCGGCCGGGAATGTCCAGCAGTTCGACGCGACCGAACCGCGCCGGCACCTCGGGGGCCACCACCAGGTGCTCGCCGTACGGCTCCAGTCCGAGCAGCGTACGGACCAGCATGAAGGTCGCGCTCGTCGCCAGCGCGTGGGGACTGTTCGCCGTCGGGTAACGCACCGGGTAACCGGTCCGCTCCCGGTCGAACCCGGCGAACGCCTCCGGCAGGCGGGCGTCGAAGTACGCCGACGCCGCGATGATCCCCTCCGCGATGACGCCGGCCTCGCGTCGGAAGCCGTACCGGCGCAGCCCGGCGGCGATCAGCGCGTTGTCGAAGGGCCACACGGTGCCGACGTGGTAGCCGAGCGGGTTGTACCGGGCCTGGCCCTCCGCCAGGGTGCGTACCCCCCAGCCGGAGAAGAGCCGCGGGCCGAGCAGGTGCTCGACCACCGACGCCGCCCGCGAATCGTCGACGATGCCGCTCCACAGCAGGTGCCCGATGTTCGACGACAGGGCGTCGACCGCGGTGCCGTCGCTGTCGAGGGCGAGCGCGAAGTAGCCGTCGCCGGCCAGCCAGAAGTCCCGGTTGAAGCGCACCTTCAGGTCCGCTGCCTCCCGCTCCAACCGGTCGGCGTACGCCGGGTCGCCCCAGACGTCGCGGGCCAGCCGGGCGCCCCGCCGCTTCGCGTCGTACGCGTACCCCTGAAGTTCGCAGGTCGCCCGGGGCAGGCCGGGCAGGTGCCCGTCGCGGTAGCAGACCGCGTCGGGAGAGTCCTTCCAGCCCTGGTTGAGCAGGCCCGTGTCGTTGTTGCGGCGCTGGTACCAGACGTACCCGTCGTTACGGATGTCGCCGTACTCTTCGATCCACCGCAGCGCCGCCCGGGCCTCCTCCTCGAACTCCCGCGCCAGCGCGGTGTCACCGGTCCACCGCTCGTACTCGTCGAGCAGGACGACGTACAACGGGGTGGTGTCGGCGCTGCCATAGTACGGCGACTGCGGCCGCTCCTCGAACGCGGCGCGTTCCCCGTACCGGAACTCGGTCAGGATCTTTCCCGGCTCCTCGTCGCGGAAGTCGTCGAGGACCGCGCCCTGGTCGATGCCGAGCATGCGCAGCGTCGCGGCGGCGAGCCCCGGAGCGACCGGGAGGGCCTGCAGGCTCGTCAGGATGCTGTCCCGGCCGGTGATGGTGGCGGTCCACGGCAGGCCGGCGGCGGGCATCGCCTCCTCGGGCAGGGTCAGCGGCGAGAACCGCAGGCCGGCGAGGTCCACCAGGCTGCGCCGCCACGCCGTCGTCAGGACCTCCCAGTCGCAGCTGAGCCGCGGCGACTCGGCCAGCCAGTGACCCAGATCGGTCCGGAGCTGGTCGGCGGCGCGCCGCCGACGGCGGTGCAACCGTTCGCGCACGTCCTCGCCGTCCGGGCGGAGAACCAGGCTCCGGACCCGCACAGTGGTCGTCCACCGCCCGTTCCGGTCGATCCGTACGTGGTAGGTCAGCCCGTCCTCGTCGACGTCCGCGGGTGCCGTGCTGGAGATGACCGTCTCCCGCTGGAACCGCTCCCGCTGGTAGCCCAGGCGTAGGGAGCCGTTCTCTGTCCGGCGGTAGAGGCGCCCGGCGGGGCCGTGCGGCTGCTGCATCGCGAGGATCGGCACGAAGTCGCTGCCGGCGTCGATCCGTACCGTGTAGTCCGTCGGTTCGGACCGATGGTTGAGGACGGTGAGCGTCTCCTGGAAGCTGCCGCCGGTGATGACGCGGTCCCGGATGACCGACACCTTCGCGTCGACGTAGTGGGTCGGAACGCCGGGCACCAGGAAGAACCGGGCCTCGAAGTAGTGCGGTTCGTGCACGGCGAGCGGGTGCAGCGTTTCGCCGTTGATGGTGAGCCGCCAGCGGGACAGGAAGCGGGTGTCGAAGTCGAAGAATCCGCACGGGTTCGCCGGGGTCGCCGCGATGTCGCCGTTGTCCTCGCTGAGGACGAAGATGTTGCCGTCCAGGATCCGGACCAGGTCGGCCTTCACGCCCGGTCCCGGGCTGTCGGGCCGACGGCGCGCGGGTGGCGGGCGCCGGGCGGCGGCGCGAACAGGCGTTCCAGCAGCACGACGTACCGGAACTGGCCCTCGGTGGTGATGTCGTTGCGTAGCCAGGCGGAGAGGGGCTTGACCTCGCCGCGGGCCATCCGCTCGAACAACGACTCGTCCGCGTGGATCACCGTGTCGGCCGTGCGCGCCTCCCGGGTGACCCGCACCGTGCCCCGGTCGATCGTCACCAGCCAGTGGTCGGTCCCGTCGGGGTGAATCAGGTCGAAGCGGATGGAGCCGCAGGTCTTGCGGGTCAGGCGCTCGTGCCCGTGCCGGACGAGCCCGGCGAAGAACTCCTCCGTCGCCTCCGACATCCCCGGCACCCCCCGGTCGACTCTAGTGGCCGCGCCCGGAATGCGAGGGTCCTTCTCCCGGGGAAGGTCCGGCACGACGTGCCCCCGGAGAAATGTCGCTGGGTGTTGTAGGAACCGGCGGTGCCGTGGGGCCGCCGGTACGCCCTCGCCCGAGGAGGGGCCCGTGCGCCACGACCTCACCACCCGGGCGGACGAGGTGCAAGGAAGGGCCCCCTGTTAACGCCTCCGGTAGAGGAAGGGTCCCTTCTTAACGCGGGCCGCGGACCCCGAGCGTTTTCCGCCGCGTCGGGCGGGAACTCCCGAGGCACGGCAGTGCGGCGCCCGGCGCGCCGCCCGACGAACGGACGCCGACCGCTCATGACGTACCGTCCGGCCCCCACCCTCCCCGACCTCACCACGCTGACCCTCGGCGTCGAGGAGGAGTACCTGTTGCTGGACCCCGACACGGGGGCGAGCCTGCCGGTCGCCGGACAGGTGCTCGACGGGCTGTCGGGCGCCGCCCGGGAGCAGAGCCGGCAGGAGTTCCGGCACAGCATGGTCGAGATGGTCACGCCGGTCTCGTCCGAGCTCGCCGACGTACGCGAGCACCTGGTGGCGCTGCGCGGGGCCGCCGCCGACGCGGCCGAGGCCGCCGGCGCCCGCCTCGTCGCCGTGGGGGCCACGCCGGTGCACGAACCGCACCGGACGGTGCCGGACGAACCCCGCTACCACGCGATGTCCCGGCGATTCGGGCCGGTCGCGCACGATCCGGCGGTCTGCGGCTGCCACGTGCACGTCGGTGTCCCGGACCGGGAACTCGCCGTGCAGGTCTGCAACCACCTGCGCCCCTGGCTGCCGGTGGTGCAGGCGATCACCGCCAACTCGCCGCTGCACGACGGCCGGGACACCGGGCACGCGAGCTGGCGGTCGATGCAGCTGGAACGCTGGCCGAGCATCGGCCCCACCCCGCACTTCGAGTCGGTCGCCGACTACGACGCCACCGTCGAGGACCTGATCCGGGCGGGCATCATGCTGGACGCCGCGATGGTCTACTGGTACGCCCGCCCGTCCGTCGCGTACCCCACGGTCGAGGTGCGGGTGGGCGACGTCTGCCCGACCGTCGACGACACCGTGCTCGTCGCCGGGCTCGTCCGCGCCCTCGTCGCGACCGTGGCGGGCGACGTCCGCCACGGGATCCTCGCCCCGCGGATCCGGGACTGCCTGCTCTCCGCCGCCCACTGGCGGGCCGCCCACGACGGGCTCGACGGCGACCTCATCGACCTGCGCTCGGGCCTTGCCCGGCCGGCGTGGGACCTGGTCGACGAGCTGTTCGCCACTGTCGCGCCCGCGCTGCTGCGGCACGGCGACCTGACGTACGTGCTCGACCAGCTGCACCGGGTCCGCCGCGACGGCAACGGCGCGGCCCGGCAGCGCCGCGTCCTGGCCCGGACCGGCTGCGACGTCCGCGCCGTGCTGGACCATCTCGCGGCCCAGACCCGCCCGGCGGCGTGATTGCAGGGGGCCCTTGTACAACGCCAGGCGTTAACAAGGGGCCCTTCCTTGCACCTCAGCGGATGTGGTGCGTCTGGAGCCACAGCTCCAGCAGCCCGAGCTGCCACAGTTTGTTGCTGCCGGCCGCCGACTGCGCCGCCTCCGGGTCGGCGAGCAGCTCCGCCACGTACTCCGGCCGGAACAGGCCGCGCTCTCGCGCCACCGGCGCCCGCAACGCCTCGACGACCAGGTCACGCACCGGGCCGTCGACGTTGCGCAGCGCCGGCACCGGGAAGTAGCCCTTCGGGCGGTCGACCAGTTCGGGGGGCAGCACCTCCCGGGCGACCTCCTTGAGCACCCCCTTGCCGCCCTGCGCCACCTTGTGCTCCGGCGGGCAGGCCGCCGCGAGGGCCACCAGGTCCTGGTCCAGGAACGGGGTCCGCACCTCCAGCCCCCAGGCCATGCTCATGCTGTCGACCCGCTTCACCGGGTCGTCGGGGAGCATCCGGTGGGTGTCCAGGCGCAGCACCGCGTCCAGCGCGGTCTGCGCGCCCGGTGCGGCCAGTTCGGCGGTGAGCAGGTCGCGGCTGGCGTCGTGGTCGCAGGCGTACGCGGGGTCGACCACCCGGGTCAGCTCGGCGTGGTCGCGGTCGAAGAAGGCCGCCGCGAACGCCGCCGCCGCGCCGTCGCGGGGCACCCCGGTGAGGGGTTGGTGGTAGCCGTACCCGGCGTAGACCTCGTCGGCGCCCTGCCCGGACTGCGCCACCTTCACGTGTTTCGCCACCTGCTCGCTCAGCAGGTGGAAGGCCACCACGTCGTGGCTGCCCATGGGCTCGGTCATCGCGGTCACCGTCGCCCGCACCGCCGGCACCAGGTCGTCGTCGGCCAGCCGGATGCGGTGGTGGTCGGTCCGGTACGTGCCGGCCACCAGGTCGGACCAGTGGAACTCGTCGCCGGCCTCGCCGCCCCGGCTGTCGAAGCCGATGCTGAACGTGCGGAGCTGGCCCTGGCCGGCCTCGGCGAGCAGCGCCACGATGAGGCTGGAGTCCAGACCGCCGGAGAGCAGCACCCCGACCGGGACGTCGGCGACCAGCCGCCGCCGTACGGCCGTCCGCAGCGCGCCACCGACGGCGGCCCGCCAGTCCCGGGCGTCCATGCCGGCGTGGGCGGGATCGCGGACGTACTCCGGCTGCCAGTACACCCGCTCCCGGCTGCGCCCGTCCGCCTCGACCACCCGCAGCGTCGCCGGGGGCAGCTTGCGGACGCCGCGCAGGACGGTCCGGGGCGCCGGCACGATCGAGTGCCAGGACAGGTAGTGGTGCAGGGCCACCGGGTCGATGCCCGTGTCGACGTCGCCGCCGCGCAGCAGCGCCGGCAGGGTCGAGGCGAAGCGCAGCCGCCCGGGTGTCTCGGCGAGGTACAGCGGCTTGATGCCGAGCCGGTCGCGGGCGAGTACGAGTCGCCGCCGGGCCCGGTCGACGAGCCCGATGGCGAACATGCCGACCAGGTGGTCGACGAACGCCTCACCCCACTGCGCGTACGCCACCAGGATCACCTCGGTGTCGCTGGTGGAGCGGAAGGTGTGCCCCGCGGCGCGTAGCTCCTCGCGCAGCTCGGGGTAGTTGTAGACGCAGCCGTTGAAGACCAGTGCGAGCCCCAGGTCCTCGCGGACCATCGGCTGGGCGCCGGCGTCGGACAGGTCGATGATGGTGAGCCGGCGGTGTCCGAGGGTCACCCAGCCGTCGCTCCACAGGCCCTCGCCGTCCGGCCCCCGGGACCGCATCGCGTCGGTCATCCGGGCCACCGCTTCCGCGTCGGGTGTCGACCCGTCGAGGCGTGCCTCCCCGCCGATGCCGCACACGATCAGCGGCCACCCGTCCGCCGTCGGGGCGCCCGCCCGTCGAGCACCGCACCCATCCGCCACCGTCCCGTCGCGCCGGCCGTGGGCCACGTGCGCGGCCCGGTCCCGTCCGCAGGACGGGCGGGTCGGCTACCCGCTGCCGGGGCGGCCAAACGGGTCTCAAAACCGTCGCGAAACCCGTCTCAGTATTCCGCTCCGGACCCGTCCAGGTGCCGGTACACCGTCGCCCGCGAGACCCCGAGTGCGGCGGCGATGTCGTCGACCGAGTGGGTGCCGGCGGCGTGCAGCCGGCGGGCGGTGCGGACCTGCTCCGGGCCCATCGACCGGGGGCGTCCCGGCCCGCGCCGCGCGGCGGCGCGGGCGGCGTCCGTCGCCGGTTGCGCGCCGTCCCCGGCCGCCGCGCCGCCGGTGTCGCCCAGCAGCCGGCGTACGCCGTCGAGCATGTCGGCGCGCAGGGTCTCCTCGGGTACGTCGGCGAAGAAGACGACCGGGTCGCTGCACATGGCGATCGCCTGCACGGCGCGGACCCGTTCCCGGCGCCCGGCGTCCGGGCCGGCGACGATCTCGTTGGCCCGCATCGCGATCTGCATCAGCCGGTGGTACGTCCGGCCCCGGCTGACCATCGCGATGTCGTGGAACAGCATGCCGAGCGAGCGGCGGTGGGTGAGCATCGTGTCCACCCAGCCGGCGAGCAGCGCCTCCCGGGCCCGGGGGAGCGGCAGCGCGGCGGTGGCGTCCAGCAGCGTCTCGAGGTCCACCAGCAACGGCTCGGTCAGCGCGGTGAGCAGGTCCTCCTTGGCGGGGAAGTGGTAGAGGATCGCCGCCTTGGTCAGCCGCAGCCGTTCGGCGATCTGCCGCAGCGAGGTGCGCTGGTAGCCGTGCTGGCTGAACAGGTCCAGCGCGACCCGCAGGATCCGGGTCCGGGTGTCGTCCGGCGCCTCGACGGTCATGCCGCCCAGCGTAGCCGCCGTCCTGACCGCCGGGTTGATCCGGCTGACCGATGGTCAGTACGCTGGGTGCGACGAACCGGCGGCCACAGGAGGTGCCATGCCCGTCATCGCGATCGACGGCCTGGTCAAGAGTTTCGGCGCGGTCCGCGCGCTCGACGGACTCGACCTGCGGGTCGAGGCGGGGGAGGTGCACGGCTTCCTGGGGCCGAACGGCTCCGGCAAGTCCACCACCATCCGGGTCCTGCTCGGGCTGCTGCGGCGCGACGCCGGCGACGTGCGGGTGCTCGACGCCGATCCCTGGCGCGACGCGGTGACGCTGCACCGGCGGCTCGCGTACGTGCCCGGTGACGTGAACCTGTGGCCCAACCTGTCCGGCGGCGAGGCCATCGACCTCTTCGGCGCGCTGCGCGGCGGGCTGGACCGGCGCCGCCGCGACGAACTGCTGGACCGGTTCGACCTCGACCCGACCAAGAAGTGCCGCGCCTACTCCAAGGGCAACCGGCAGAAGGTCGCGATCGTCGCCGCGTTCGCCTCCGACGTCGAGCTGTACGTCCTCGACGAGCCGACCTCCGGGCTCGACCCGCTCATGGAGGCGGTGTTACAGGAGGAGGTCCGGCGGCTCACCGACGGCGGCGCCACCGTGCTGCTCTCCAGCCACGTCCTCGCCGAGGTCGAGGCCCTCTGCGACCGGGTGAGCATCATCCGCGCCGGCCGCACCGTCGAGTCCGGCACCCTCACCGAGCTGCGGCACCTCGCCCGCACCACGGTCACCGTCGAGACGGCCCACCCGCTGACCGGGGTGGCGGAGCTGCCCGGCGTCCACGAGGTCCGGCCCGTCGACGGCCGCACCCGCCTCGAGGTGGAGCCGGAGCACCTCGACGAACTGCTGGCGCACCTGGTCCGCTTCGGCGTCCGCGCCCTCACCAGCGCCCCGCCGACCCTCGAGGAGCTGTTCCTGCGGCACTACGACGGCGCGTCCAACGGCCGGGTCCCGACCGGCGCGGAGCGTACCCGGTGAGCGCGTACACCGGCACCGGCCGGCTGGCCCGGCTCGCCCTGCGCCGCGACCGCATCAAGCTGGGCATCTGGGTGCTCGGCACGCCGTTGCTCGGCGTCGGCCTCGCCGGCAGCGTCTCCGGCGTCTACCCGGACGAGCCGTCCCGCATGCTGTACGCCGAGACCGCCGCCACCAGCGTCGTCGCGCGCGCCTTCAACGGGCCGATCGTCGGGGCCGACCTCGGCGCGGTCGTGGTCGCCGAGACGTACATCACCCTCGCCGTCCTCGCCGCGTTGGTCAGCACCTTCGCCGTCGTCCGGCACACCCGGCAGAACGAGGAGACCGGCCGCGCCGAGCTGCTCGGCGCCGCCGTCGTCGGCCGGTACGCGCTGCTCACCGCCGCCCTGCTCGTCGTCGTCGCGGCGAACGTGGCGTCCGGCGTACTCCTCGGACTGGCCTTCGCCGCGACCGGCCTGCCGCTCGCCGGGTCGCTCGCCGCCGCCGGAGCCGTCGCCGGGGTCGGTGTCGCCTTCACCGCCGTCGCCGCCGTCACCGCCCAGCTGTCGGTCACCTCGCGCGGCGCGAACGCGCTCGCCGCCGCCACCGTCGGCGTGGCGTTCCTGCTCCGCGCCGCCGGGGACGTCCTCGGCGAGCGGGACGGCCTGCGGGTGGAGAGCGCCTGGCCGTCCTGGCTGTCCCCACTCGGCTGGGGCAACCAGGTACGGGCGTTCGGCGGGGAACGCTGGTGGGTGCTGGCGTTGCCGGTCGCGCTGCTGGTGGCCGGCGTGGCGGCCGCCTTCGCCCTCGCCGGCCGGCGGGACCTCGGCGCCGGCCTGCTCGCCGCCCGCCGGGGGCCCGCCCGTGCCGCCGCCGGGCTGCTCAGCCCCACTGGCCTGCTCTGGCGGCTGCACCGCGGCGCCCTGCTCGGCTGGGCCGTCGCGGTGGTGATCCTCGGGTTCTCGATGGGTGTCGCCGCCGACGAGGTCAACGACATGATCGCCGAGAACCCCGCCGCCGCCGAGGCGATCGCCGCGCTGGGCGGCGGGACCGACCTCGTCGACGCGTTCCTCGCCGCGATGCTCGGGCTGTTCGCCCTGACCCTCGGCGCGTACGTCGTGCAGGCCCTGCTGCGAACGCGGGCCGACGAGTCCGACGGGATCCTGGAGGCGGTGCTGGCGACCGCCGTCAGCCGGCACCGCTGGCTGCTGACCCAGATCGCCGGCGCGGTGCTCGGTGCGGTGGCGCTGATGCTGCTGGCCGGCGTGTCGACCGGCCTGGGCTACGGGCTGGTGGCCGGCGACGCGCTCGGGCACACCCTGGAGCTGGGCTGGGCGGCACTGCTGCGGCTGCCGGCGCTGCTCGTCGTGGCCGGGGTGGTGACCGCGCTGCTCGGGCTGGCGCCCCGCTGGTCGGTGGCGCTGTCCTGGGCGGTGCTGATGGCGTTCCTGCTGCTCGGGCAGCTCGGCGCGGTGCTGGACCTGCCGCAGGCGGTGCTCAACCTGTCCCCGTACACGCACGTGCCGTCGGTGCCGGCGGTGGATCTGTCCGTCCCACCCCTCGCGGTGCTCACCGGCGTCGGCGCGCTGCTGCTCACCGCCGGCCTGGCCGGCTTCCGCCACCGCGACGTCCCCACCTGAGGTGGAAGGAAGGGCCCCCTGTTAACGCCTGCGGTAGTGGAAGGGGCCCCTGTTAACGCGCGGTCGCGGCTAGCGGCATGCGCCTCCGGCCGCTCGGTGGCTAGGTCGGGGCGGGTGGGTGCTTGGGGTGGGCGGTCGGGTCGACGCCGACGGCCGGGGTGCCGGTGCCTGCGGCGAGGGCGGCGGCCAGGTCCCGGCCGAGGTGCTCGTCGAGGCGGCTCGCCTGGCCGCGCAGCGAGTACCAGGATTCGGCGGCGGCCAGCCACAGCAGCTGCGGCACCAGATCGGTGCAGCGGTCCCGCACCCACCGGGTGCCCTTCACGGCCAACCACGCCAGCTGGGCCGCCCGCGTCGGCGGCGGGTTGCCCGGTCGCGGGTCCGGGCGTCGGTGCACCGGCACGTCCCGCTCCCGCAGCAGATCCACGTACGCGCCGGCGAGCAGGCGGTGCCCCCGCTCGCTCGGGTGCAGCCGGTCGACGCTCCACATGTCCCGCCGGTACGTGTCCGGGTGGGTCGCCGCGTCGAAGTGGACGGTGCCGTACAGCGCTGCCGCGTGGTCGGTGACCGCGTTCACCGCGGCGATCCGCCGCGCCAGGGGCCGGGCCAACCCCGACGGCAACCCGAACATCCGGCCCGGCTCCGGCAGCCGGGCGGTCAGCACCACGGCTCCGGCCCGGCTGAGCGCGCCCACCGTGCCCAGCAGCGCCGCGCTGACCGCCGGCACGTCGAAGTGGGCGCGCAGCGTGTCGTTCACCCCGACGACCACGGCGGCGACCGTCGGGCGCAACGCGAGGGCGGCCGGAAGCTGGTCGCGGAACACGTCGCCGGTGAGCGCGCCGGTGCGGGCGAGATTGTGGAACTCGACCGTGCCGGGTGGCCCCACCGCGTCGGCGAGCAGCGCTGCCCACCCACGCCACGTCCCGTCGGGCATCGGGTCGCCGAGGCCCACGGTGATCGAGTCACCGAGCGCCACGAACCGCACCGGTCTCGGAGCGTCCGGAGTACGCACGCTCGTACCGTCGGGGCCACTCGTACCGGGCAGGTCACCGCCAACCGACATGCGGGCGAACAACGGCCGAAGATCCACGCAGGGCCGGCCGGTCCGATGCCACGACACCGTAACGTGGCGCGCGGGCGGTGCCTGGCAGGGGAGTGGCTCGACGGGAGTGGTGGCTGGTGGGCAGGTCGCTGCGGGCTCGGGGTGCCCCGGCAGGAGAGCGGGTCGGGAAGGCCCGCCGGGTGCGGCTGGCCGTCGAGCACGTGCTGCTGTTCTACGGCGCGGTGGCCGCGTACACGGTCGCCGGTCCGCCGGGCGGGCCGATCCCGCCGCTGGTGCTGCTCGGGCTCCTGTGCTGGTGGTGGCTGCGCCGGCAGCCCGGCTTCGACCGCGCCGACCTGGGCCGCCCGGCCGCGCTGCGCGCCGCGCTGCCGGGCATCGTCGGGCCGTGGGCGGGCGCGGCGGTGACCGCCGTCGCCGGGATCGCCGTGCTCGCGCCGGAGCGCCTGTTCGCGTTGCCCCGCGAGGCGCCGCTGATCTGGGTCGCGGTGGCCGTGCTGTACCCGCTCGTCTCCGTCTACCCACAGGAGTTGCTGTTCCGAGCGTTCGTCTTCCACCGGTACGCGCCACTGTTCGGAGCCGGCTGGGGTCTGCTGGTCGCCAGCGCCGCCGCGTTCGGCTTCGCGCACGTGATCTTCGGCAGTGTCTGGTCGGTGCTGCTCACCCTGCTCGGCGGCGCGCTGTTCGCGTGGCGCTACCGGCGTACCCGGTCACTGCTGGCCGCCTCGGTCGAGCACGCCCTGTACGGCGTCCTCGCCTTCACGGTCGGCCTCGGCGACCTCTTCTACCACGGCGCAACCGCCTGATCGCGCGGGCCGGCAGCAAGTGCCCCGCTGGCGTCGATCACGTGATGCTGAGCTGGGCCGCCACGTGCGGATCCGCCCAGCACACAATCACCTGATCTCGGTGGCCATAGCACACGCTTTGCCGCCGTGGTTGTTCTCCACAGGGGACGGTTCGTCCACAGATCGGCTGGTGCCGGGCTGCGGCGCGGGTTGGCGGTCGGGCACCGTCGCCTCATGCACGGGGAGTTCCTTGCACTGATCCAGCGCGACGGCGGGCTTGTCAGGCGGTCGGCGGCGTTGGCCGTGGTGCCGCGGTGGGTGTTCGACGACGCGGTGCGTGCCGGTCGACTGGTCCGGGTGCTGCCCGAGGTATTCGTGACAGCGGACCACGTCGCCGCTGTCAATGACGGGTCGTCGCGTCCCCGCGGCGAGCCTGGACCGCTCGAGTGCGCTACCTTGTCACCCGTCCTCGCCCGCGTCCCTCGGGCCCTGGCGCGTCGGGCGGCGCTGGTGTGGAGTGACGGGTTGGGAGCACTCAGCGGCCTCACCGCCCTCGACGTGTGGGGTCTGCGCCCGCAACCGACCGACGAGCCGGTATACCTCGACGTGCCCAGGGCGTCCGGGCTCCGCAGCCGGCCGCATCTCGTCGTCCACCACCGACAGGACTGGGCCGCAGAGGCGCCGCACGTCGTGGTCCGCCGAGGCCAGCAGGTGGCGCGGCTGGAGGCGGCGCTGGTCACGTCGTGGCCAATGTTGCCGCTCGTCGAGCGGCACGGGCCGGTGATCAGGGCGGTCAACGACCGACTGACCACACCCGACCGGTTGCGCGCCGCGCTCACGCCGCTGCCGAGGCTGCCCGGCCGCACCGCGCTGCGTACGCTGCTCAGCCGCCTCACGGACGGCTGCCGCAGCCCGCTGGAGATCTGGGGGCACGACCACGTCTTCGTCGGTCCCGGCATGCCGGAGTTCCGCCGGCAGTTCCGGCTGCGGCTCGACCAACGCACCGTCTACCTCGACCTGTACGCCGAGCGCGAGCGCGTCGACATCGAACTCGACGGTGCCGCCACGCACGGCAACCAGCGGCAGCGCGAGATCGACCTGCGCCGCGACGCAATGCTCGCCACCGCCGGGATCCTGACCGTCCGCTTCTCGCACCGCCGCCTGGTCCACGAACCGGACGAGGTCCGCCGCGAGACCCTGGCCATCCTCGCCAGCCGCAGGTGACCGAGGGAGTCGAGAGGCCCCACGGCCCCACGCCCCACGGCCCCACGGCCCATGGATGGTGGCGGCTCGATGCGCCGCTGTTGCGACAACCACGTTGCGGGGCAGGGCGTGCACAACGGTCAGCCGGGGCCGGACGACGGTTCGGTGTTGCCCGGTCGCGCGGGCTGCTCCGCGGCGCCGGTCGGCGGGGCCGATCGGGGCTTCGGCGTCAGGTCGATCTCGGTGAACGGTTCGAACAGGTTCTCCTGGCGTCGGCGTCGACGGAGGAGGTCGCCCGTCCACTGTGCTGCGGCCCGCTGCTCGGCCATCGTGTGCTCCCGGGCACGGGCCACCTTCTCGCGCAGATCGTCGGGCACGTCGGCGCCGGCGAGGTCGTCCAGGATCGCCGTCCACCGCCGGTTGATCCGCTCGGCGTACTGTGCGCGCCGGGTCTGCTCCTCGTACTCGCAGTCCAGCGTGATCAGGCGCTCCCAGTACGGTTGGAGGGCCCGCCGGACCCGCTCGTCGAGGCGTATCCACGCCTCGGGCCGGCAGGTCACGGTCCTCCCGCCGCGTTCGAACGACCACGGCTCCTGCCGGCCGAGCGCCCGCTGCAACCGTTCCTCCAGCTCGCCCGCCCGGTGCGGCGGGACGGTACGCGCCAGGTCACCGGCGATGCGGGTCAGCCGCTGGGTCGCCTGCGGCATGAAGTAGTGCGCGTACCAGGCCAGCTGCTCCGGCCGCAAGCCCTGGGCCGACCAGGTGAACGTGGCGCGGACGCTGAAGGCAAAGACGTACCCCCGCGCCGGCACGGTGAACGGGCCGGCCGACTCGCGCCGCTCGATCGGCTCCTCAGGCGGGGGCGGCGGCGGGCCCTCCTTCGCCGCCGCGTCCACCTTGCGGGCGACGGAGAGCATCCACCCCCACAGGTGCTGTGCAGCCGGCACCAGCCGTGCCGTGAGCCGCTGGGACGCGGAGGCCAGCTGTGCCCAGAGACGCCGGCAGGTTGTGCCAAGCCATTCCGCGAGACGGCGGCACGTCGTGACCAGCCGCTCCCAGAAGCGCTTCGGGCCGGTGGCCGCGTCGGTCGACGAACCATCCGCAGGCTGGTCGACCTGAGTTGACGGATCCGGCGGGGTCGCGTCCGCCGGTGGACCCTCGGCCATGTCCCCCTCCTCGTCCGTGGACCGGTCCGCGGACCGGAGGCGCAGGCCGTGGTGCGGTCGGTGCCAGGTACGAGGGGGACTCCCGGCAGGTGCGGCAGCGCCGCGCTCACGTTAACAAGGAGCGGGTCACCGGGCCGGCAGCGGCGCGGCCCCGGCGGGTTGACGCCTCGCGTCAGTCCGCGAGCCGGCAGGCACCACCGAGGTCGTCGGCTGACCGGTGATGGCCGTGCGAGGTCGCCGTCGTAGGGCAGCACCGTAGCGATCTTCTGGGGCTGACCGTGCCGACTTTTTCAGTGCGGGGAGGCACGACTCGGGCGGAGACCGGCGAGTTGGACGTAGATCTCGCGCTTGGCGGTCGCCTCGCCGCGCCGGTTGAAAACGTAGCCGGTCAGCCAGATCCAGCCGTGGTACGTCGGCTGGTCGGACACCGAGACGACGCGGAAGGTCAGCGCGCGGTCCCCGGCGAACTGCACCGACGCGCGGCCGTCGACGATCAGCAGGTCACCGGGGGAGGGGCGCGCGGTCACCAGTGGCCGGAGTTCGGCGGCCGGCACTCCCGGGCGTGCATGGTCTGCCAGTCGCGCAGCGCCCGCTTGAGCCGGTCGTTCTCCTCGGTGAGCAGGCGGACTCGCCGGTGCAGGTCGGCCAGCTCGTCGGCGACGAGCGCCTGGAACCGGCGTACCTCATCGGGGTCGACGCCGCGCCGGCGCGGCGCGAACGCGCGGGTCCGCACCTCGTGCGGGGTCAGCCGGGCCGGGTGGCCGGTCCCGTAGAGGTGGCCACCTCGGTGCACCTGGGCCACGTCGATCCTTTCCGGTGCAGCCGGGAGCGAAGGCTCGGTCGATAGGTGTGGAAGGGCGGGCCGTCCGCACGCCGGCCGCGGACGACCCGCCCGCTCCGCCGCCGCAGCTCGATTCAGCGGTACGACAGCGGAGCGGTCCGGTGGGTCGGGACGGGCACGCGCACCCGCCCCGACCAGGGGGATGCCTCTGCTCCTTGTTGCCACGCAAGGGGGAGAGGCGGTCTTCAACTTAGCTGTCCCAGTCACCTCGGTCAAACGATGAGTTGTTGCGAGGTGTCGTTGCGTGATCGAATTGGCATGCCACGCAGGGGGAAGGTCATGCCGATCACCGCCGACTACATCCGCATCGCCGATGAGATCGTCGCCGACATCAGGGCGAAGAAGCTCAAGCCGGGGGACAGGCTGCCCTCGATCACGCAGCTCGCCGCGACGCACAAGGTCAGCCCGTCCACCGTCAAGCAGGTCTACGTGCGGCTGGAGGCCCTGCG
This sequence comes from Micromonospora sp. NPDC047707, assembly GCF_040704235.1. Classification (NCBI taxonomy): domain Bacteria; kingdom Bacillati; phylum Actinomycetota; class Actinomycetes; order Micromonosporales; family Micromonosporaceae; genus Micromonospora; species Micromonospora sp. NPDC047707. The sequence continues at coordinate 41,866 of NZ_JBEYSU010000028.1, read as the reverse complement.
GGTGATCTGGCGTCACCAAGGCAAGGGTGTCTTCGTGAACGATCCAAAGCTCTGGATGCGGGAGCCGTGACCTCGAATCTGTCGAACGCCTCGGCCGATCAGCCGGTGGTGAGAAGATCGACGTAGGGGCACGATCATCCCGTGCGGGCTTACGTTGGTGTGACCGACGAGAGGTGGTACCGCTTTCTGGCGGCGCGGCCACATCTGAACGAGGTCAACTTCTGGCGACCGTCCGGGGGCGCCTTCCGTGCCTTGACAATTGGTGAACCCTTTTTCTTCAAGGCGCACTACCCGCTGAACCGCATCATCGGAGGCGGATTCTTCAGCGGCTTCGCAACACTTCGCATCTCCGAAGCTTGGGAACTGCTTGGCGAGGCCAACGGTGCCGCGACGGTGGCGGACATGCGCAGGAGCGTCGGGCGCTACCGTAAACAGGCGATCGGATCGGACGAGGATCCGGTCATCGGCTGCATCTTCATCCGCGACGTCACCTACTTTCCGGACGAGGCGACCGTGGCGCCGCCACAAGGTCTCGCGTCGAACGTCGTGCAAGGTAAGACGTACGACCTTGCGGATCCCCAGACGCAGGACTACTTCCAGCTACTGATCCACCGTCTCATCGGCACCGCAGTCGACCTTGACCTCAGTGAGCCGTGGCATCGGCCAGGACCTGTGTACGGTGATCCTCGGTTGGCGCCGCAGCGTCTCGGCCAGCAGGCTTTCAAGGCCGTCGTGCTGGGGGCCTACGGTCGGCGATGCGCTGTCACCGGCAACAAGGTGGCACCGGTGCTACAGGCGGCGCACATCCGTCCGCTGCCGAAGGGCGGTCAACATCGCTTGGACAACGGGCTTCTCCTCAAATCCGACGTGCACACCCTCTTCGACCGCGGCTACCTCGGCGTCGATCCCAGGTACCGGTTGCTGGTCAGCCCTCGCCTTCGCAGCGAGTTCGGCAATGGCGACCAGTTTTACGCCAAGGCCGGAGAACTGATCACCCTTCCGGAGCGTCGCGCCGACCGCCCCAACCGAGAGTTCCTCGAGTGGCACCTTGACACCGTATTCAAGGCCGCGTGACAACGCGGCGGGGCTGACCTTCGCGGCCCTGCAAAACGGGCTTGCCGTGAACGCCGTCAGGCCCGTACGCCGGGGCGTACGGGCCTGACTGGAGAACGTGACGGTCAGCTCTCCGTCGTGGTCGGATCAGAGCTTGCTGAAGTCGATGACGTCAGCCGCGGCCGGCTTCTTGATGTCCGGGAAGGACTTCCCGAACTCGCGGTAAGCCAACTGGCCCAGGTTGTCGCGGCCGACGAGGAGCAGCGGGTACGGCTCACCGGTCGTCGCCACGTACAGCGGTCGGATTCGTCGATAGGGACAGCGTGCTGCCCTCGTTCTCCCTCCGGGCCCTCGACGTGGAACGATCCCGGCCTTCTTGGGGGCGGCGTTCGTTCTCCTCAGAATCTCCTCTGCCGTCAGGTCCGCGACGCCGTTGCCGGCCGTGGACGCGGCGTCCAGGGGAAACTTCGCAGCGCATAGGCAGCGTCACCGGTCGCTCCCGCCGGTCAGTTGGGGTGCGCCGGGGCGTCGAGGATGGCGCTGAAGCGCTCCTCGGCGAGGTCGAGCTGGTCGAGGATGTGCCGTTTCACCGGCGGTGCCAGCGGCGTGTCCGGCCGGGTCACCAGGTCCCGGAGCACCGGCACCAGGGGGCGGTACTTCGCCGCCCAGGTCGGCACCTTCGGCCCGACCGAGTGGATCACGCCGACCCCGTTGTCGGTGAAGTCGGAGACCTTGATGACCCGCGCCCACGGCTCCCGGTCGAGGCTGGCCGCCACGTGCTCCCGGTACTGCTCGTGACGGTCGCGCGTGGGGTCGTACACCGGGTTGGTGACGGCGGCGACGAGGCGCGCGACGCGCGGGCCGAACCGGTCGGCGAGGGTGGCCAGCGCGGCCTCGCGGACGTCGGTGCCGGCGTGGCCGCCGCCCAGGTCGGCCAGGTCGGCCGGGTGGTCCTCGACCGTGTCGTGCAGCAGCCCGGCGACGATGACGTCGACGTCGCGGACCCGGTAGTGGTGCAGCATCCGGATGGCGACCCGCAGCAGGTGGTTGAGGTACGGCTCGCGGACCCGCCGGTCGTCGCGGTGCAGGTGGGCGGCGAGGTCGAGGGCGTCGGTGAGGCGCGCCCGCTCGGCCTCGGCGAAGTCACGGATCTCCAGCCGGAACCGGGCGAGCAGGCCGGGCTCGCCGTGGATCTCGGTGATCGCGTGCATCGGCATCGTGGCGAGGTGCGCGGGGAACTCCATGACCCACTTCTACCCGACCCGCGCCACGGGGCTCAGCGGGGTGGCCGGCCCTGGACGCGGTACGCGTGCGCCTCGTGCCAGACGTGCGGGTAGACGCCCACCTCGAAGTACCGGCGGACCCGGTCGATCGGGGCGCCCGCGTGGTCGTGCCAGAGCCACCAGACGGGCAGGACGGTGAACAGCACGTAGTTGGCGGCGACCAGCGGCAGGTAGAGCGGGCCGAGCAGGCGTGCCTGGAGGATGTGGGTGTCCTCGTGGCGCTGGATGCGCGGGTTGCTGCCCGCGCAGACCGTGCCGAGGGTGGTCGCGTACCGGGGCCACACGCCCTGGACGACGTTGACCCGGCAGGCGTGCCGGCAGCCCGGCGCGTCGAGGGTGTGCCCGGCGGCCAGGTGCAGGGCCAGGTAGACCGCGCCGAGGGCGGTGTTGGGCAGGCTCCACGTGTGGTCGACCAGGAACAGGGCGACGCCGCGCGGCCCACGGGGGTAGACCCCGGTGGCCGCGACCGCCCCGCCGAACACGGCACCCGGGATCAGCCCGGCGACCGCCCCGGCGGACAGCCCGACCGGACCGGCGACCAGCGCGCCCAGCGTGGCGCCCGCGACGACGTGCACGACCGCGCTGACGATTCCGGCGACCATGGCCCGCTCCTCGGATCGGGGACCTGCGTCCATGGTGGCACCGGAAACGGGAGACGTTGTCTGTCGCGTTCTCGGCACCGCGTCCCGGAACCCCACCGTCGGTGGGGCCCGTTACGCTGCCCGGCATGGTTCCGATCTCCTGCGTGCTCCTGGTCGATCCGCGTGGCCGGCTGCTGATGCAGCTGCGCGACGGCGAGGCGCCGTACTACCCGCACACCTGGGGCCTGCCCGGCGGGCACGGTGAGCCGGGGGAGAGCCCCGAGGAGACGGCCCTGCGGGAGCTGCACGAGGAGACCGGGCTGTCCCCGGCTGGTCCGCTCCGGCTCTTCGGCCGGCAGGAGCTGCCGGAGCGGGGCCTGACCAAGCACTACTTCTGCGGCGCCACCCGGGCGCGGCAGGAGGACGTGGTGCTCGGTGAGGGCGCGGCGATCGTGTTCCTCACCGTCGACGAGGTCCGCGACGGCCGCCCGTACACTCCGGGCACCGCCGACATGCTGGCGCGATTCCTCGACTCGACGGCGTACGCCGATCTGGCCGCCGGCGCCGCGGAGCCGGCCGTCTCCTGACCGGCCCGCGGGGGAGCTGGCCCGCCGACCGGCGAAAGTCGCCCGGACCCGAGCCGTATCGGCGACCCGGGCCCTCCGGCGGCGCGCCGTCAGCGGGACGCCGGCGGGTGCCAGTCGGCGTACCGGGCCATGTTGCGCAGCGCCACCCGGGCGGGGACCAGCCGCATCAGCGTGTTGCGCACCGCGATCGCGGCGGGGTTGCGCAGCTGCTGGCCGAGCCGCCCCATCCCGTACGAGGCGCGGGCGATCGCCTGGCTGCGGGGCCGGCGCTGCCGGTCGTACGCGCGCAGCGCCTCGGGAACCCCGGTGGCCGGCACGCCGGCGCAGACCGCGCCGAGCACCACCGCGTCCTCGACGGCCTGGCCGGCGCCCTGTCCGAGGTTCGGGGTCATCGCGTGCGCGGCGTCGCCGAGCAGCGCCACCCGGCCGCGCACGTACGACGGTAGTGGCGTGGCCAGGTGGTACAGGTCGGTGCGGAGCACCGACTCGGGTGGTGTCGCCGCGAGCAGGGCCGGGATCGGGTCGTGCCAGTCGCCGAACCGTTCCCGCACGGCGGCCAGTTCGTCCGGGACCGTCAGGCCCGGCGGGGCGGTGACCGCCGCGAACCAGTAGATCCGGTCGCCGCCGATCGGCACCATGCCGAACTCGGTGCCGCGACCCCAGCTGATCGCGGTGGGTACCGGCCGGGCGACGGTGGTCACCGCGCGCCAGGCGGTCGTGCCGGCGTACGCCGGCGGGGGCGTCGTGGGCCAGAGCCGGGCGCGGAGGACACTGCGCAGCCCGTCGGCGCCGACCACCAGGTCGGCCCGGAGGCCGGCCGACCCGCGACGGTGCACCTCGCCGAGTTGGGGGCGCGTTCGAGGACGCTCACCCGCCAGCCGTGCCGGTGCAGGGCGACCGCCGCGGCGAGCCCGCCGATCCCGCCACCCACCACGACCGCGTGCCGCTCCGTCATGCCGGTCAGCCTTCCACGGCGGCGAGGCGGTGGTCGCGCGGGCTCACGCCCCGGACCCGCCGGAAGGCGGTGCTCAGCGCGAACGGGCTGCCGTAGCCGACCCGGCGGGCCACCGCGCCGAGCGTGGCGTCCGGCTCGCGGAGCAGGTCGGCGGCGAGCGCCAGCCGCCAGCCGGTCAGGTACGTCATCGGCGGCTCGCCGACGAGGTCGGTGAAGCGGCGGGCCAGGGCGGCCCGGGATACGCCCACCTCGGCGGCGAGGGTGGCCACCGTCCAGGGCCGGGCCGGGTCGTTCTGGAGCAGCCGCAGGGCGGGGCCGACGACCGGGTCGGCGGCGGCCACGTACCAGGCGGGTGCCGCGCCGGGACGCGCGAACCAGTGCCGCAGCGCGGCGATCAGCAGCAGGTCGAGCAGCCGGTCGAGGACGGCCGCCTGACCGGGGGCGTCGCGGGTGACCTCGTCGGCGAGCAGCGGTACGAGGGGGCTGCGCCAGTCGTCGCCGTTCACCGTGACCAGTGGCGGCAGGGCGGTGAGCAGCCGCCGGCCCGGCTCGCCGGGCAGCTGGTAGGTGCCGGTCAGCAGCACGGTCGCGCCGGTCGGGCTGGTGCCCCAGGTCCGCACGCCGAGCGCCATGCTCTCGGCGAGGGATTCGCCGTGGATGGTGGTGCACCGCTGCCCGGGGTGGATCACCACCTGCGGCGGGGTGGTCGGGTCGTCGGCCACCAGGTAGCCGTCGGGGCCGCGCAGCACCGCCACGTCGCCGGGGCGCAGCCGGACCGCCGGCCCGTCGTCCGGCACCACCCAGGCGTCGCCGCGGACCAGAGCCACCACGGTCAGCGGCGCGCGGTCCTCGATGCGCAGCGAGAACGGCGGGTCGAGCATCGACCGCAGCAGGAAGGCGCCTCGGGCCCGGGGCCCGTCGAGCAGTCCGGTGAGTGGATCCACTCCCGCACTGTAGACGTCCGCGTATGGCAGCACGATCCTCGACCATTCATAGTCTCGCCGCCGGCGGCTTGACTGTCCACATGACAACGAACCCGACTCTCGTCCTCGGCGGTACCGGCAAGACCGGCCGCCGCGTCGCCCACCGCCTCGCCGACCTCGACGTCCCGGTCCGGCTCGGCTCCCGCGCCGGCACCCCGCCGTTCGACTGGACCGACCCGGCCGGCTGGGACCCGGTCCTCGCCGGTGTCGGGGCGGTCTACCTGACGTACCAGCCGGACCTGGCCGCGCCCGGCGGCGCGGAGGTCGTCGCCGCGTTCGCCCGCCGCGCCGCCGCGCATGATGTCCGCCGGATCGTCCTGCTCTCCGGCCGCGGCGAGCCGGAGGCCGAACACGCCGAGGCGGCCGTGCGGGCCGCCGGGGTGCCCTGCACGGTGCTGCGGGCCAGCTGGTTCCAGCAGAACTTCAGCGAGAGCCACCTGGTCGACCCGGTGCGGGCCGGCGTCGTCGCCCTGCCCGTCGGGGACGTGCCCGAACCGTTCGTCGACGCCGACGACGTCGCCGACGTCGCGGTCGCCGCGCTCACCGGGGACGGGCACGCCGGCCAGCTCTACGAGCTCACCGGACCGCGCGCGCTGACCTTCGCCGAGGCGGTCGCCGAGATCGCCGCCGCGACCGGCCGCGACGTCCGCTTCACCACGGTCACCACCGAGGCGTACGCGGCGCGGCTCGCCGCCGGCGGCGTCCCCGCCGAGGTGGCGGGACTGCTCACGTACCTGTTCACGGAGGTCCTCGACGGCCGCAACGCGCACGTGGCCGACGGCGTCGAACAGGTTCTCGGCCGGCCCGCCCGCGACTTCGCCGGCTACGCGGCCGCGACCGCGGTGACCGGGGTGTGGAAGCCCTGACCGGCCTCCGCCGTTACGCTCGCCGCCGGGGGTGAGGAGGCGGCGATGATCCGGTGGGGTGGGTTCGGAGCGGTGTGAAGGTTCGCTTCACACCGTTCGCTCACCAGCACGTGATCTGGTGTAGCGGGCGCGCATCGTCGGACTGGCGGCGGGGCCGGCGGTGAACACGAAGTCGTCACCGTCGAGGCGCCGCCCGGTCGTCCGGTCCACGATGACTGGATCGGCCTCGACGCCGGTCTCTCTGTCGACCAGGATCATGCTGCGTTGCGCCGGGTCCAGCCGGGAGTTGCCCCAGGCGGCAAGGGCGATGACCACCGGTCGGAGGCTGCGGCCGAGCTCGGTGAGGACGTACTCGTAACGGTCCGGGCGGGTCTGGTACCGGCGCCGCTCGAGCAGGCCACTCTCGGTAAGGGCCTTGAGCCGGCTGGTCAGGATGCTCGACGAGATCTGCAGGTTGGCCTGGAACTGATCGAAGCGGGTGTAGCCGTCGAAGCAGTCATGAAGGATCAGCAGCGTCCACCACTCACCGACGTGCCCGAGCGCGCTCGACAGCGGGCACTCGCGGTCCTCAAGTCGGATCTTGCCTGCCACGGCCATCCCTCCGGCGGGTAGGTGCTAAAGTCGAAGCGACTAACTTCCAGTTCGGAAGCAACTGTACGGCGTCCCCGCGACGTCCGTCGTGCGCTGCAGGAGGTCACCCGATGCCCCAGGTCACATCCGCGCCCGAGATCATCCGTCGGTACTTCGCGCTGGCATCCCAGCCGGACACCGAGGCGTACTTCGCGCTCTTCGCCGACGACGCCGTCGTCGAGGACGAGGGGCGGACGCACATCGGTGTCAACGCCATCCGCGCCTGGCGCGCCGAGGTGCCGCTGGTGACGTACGAGATCACCGACGTCGAGCAGACCCCGGCCGGTGCGGTGGTGACCGCCACCGTCAGCGGAGACTTTCCCGGTAGCCCGGTCCCCGGCCTGCGGTTCCGCTTCGAGGATTACGACGACCGGCACATTCGCCGGCTCCGCATCGCACCCTGATTCGGGGGCCACTCCGCTGTGGTACAACTGCCAGAAAGGTAGACCAAAGCGGTCGAAACGGGCGAGCCGATGACGAGTGGGGCAGCTGCGCTGCTGCGACGACCCGGGGAACCACAGGCGACGTTCCTGGAACTGTTCTTCGACCTGGTGTTCGTCCTCGCGCTCGTGTCGCTCTCACACAAGCTGCTGGACGACCTGACCTGGAAGGGTGCCCTTCAGACACTGGTACTGCTGCTCGCCCTGTGGTTGGTGTGGATCCATACGGCCGGGTTCACGGACAGGTTGGACTCTGAGCACCGGGTGATCCAGGTGCTGGTCATCGCGACCATGTTCGGCACCCTGCTGATGGCTGCCGCGCTGCCTGAGGCGTTCGGCGAGCAGGGCCTGTTCTTCGCCGGTGCCTACGTCGTCACTCAGGTCGGTCGCACCGCCGTCGTCGTGGTCCTGCTGCGGGGCAACGAGGCGGGGGCCGCTTTCGCGCGGTCACTGTTCTGGTCCGGCGTGTCCGCGGTGCCGTGGATCGCGGGCGCGCTCGCGCCGGGCACGACACGTGAGGTGCTGTGGGTGCTGGCGGTGGCGGCGGAGGCCATCGCCCTCGCACTCGGCGTCCCCACGCCGCGGCTGGGGCGCGCTTACATGCGGGTAGCCGAATATGCGATCTCCGGTGCGCATCAGGCCGAACGCTACCGGCAGATCTTCATCATCGCGCTCGGCGAACCCATCCTGGTCACGGGGCTGGCCCTGAGTCGCAGCAGCCTCGAGTTCGACCGGGTTGCCGCGGGCGTGGTCGCGTTCGCCACTACGGCGTTGCTGTGGTGGATCTACATCCACCGTGCTGGCGCGCTGTTGGCGCAGGCGCTCGCCGCCGCTTCCGATCCGGTCCGCGCCCTCATCTGGTCGCTGTACGCCCACCTGACGATGATCGCGGGCATCGTGGCCATCGCCGTCGGCGTCGAGCTTGTCATCGAGCACCCGTTCGGACATGCACAGCCGGCCTGGATCGCCGTCATGCTCGGCGGGCCCGCACTGTTTCTTGCCGGCCGGGGCATGTTCGAGTACGGGGTGTTCGGCCGGGTATCCCGATCCCGCGTGATCGGGGTGCTCCTGCTGGCCGCGATCGCACCGGCCGTGATCCTCCTGCCGCCGATGGCCGTCGCCGTCGCCTCGGTCCTTGTCCTGGCCGGGATCGCCGTAGCCGATGCGAGCCGCGCCCGAGGGCGCCCACCCGAGGCGCCGTCACCACCGCACTAGGCAGCGGGACCTGCCACCCACCTTCCGGCTGGCAGTCTCAACGCGCTCAGCGTGCCGAGGTCCAGCCTTGCCGGTGCAGCCGTTCGATGCCGTCCAGCAGCAGGTCCAGCGCGAACTCGAACTCGAACTGGTCGTCACAACCCGACCCGACGACGGACGCGTCGTCGTGGGACGCCGCCCCGGCGATCTCCGCGAGGTGCGGGAACCGGGTCGCGATCTCCGGCGGCAGGGCCGCCGGCGGGTCCGGGTTGGTCGTGCCGGACCGGCCGGCGTCGCGGGCGGCGTCGAACAGTTCCTGGCTGAAGCCCAGGATCCGGCTGCCCATCGCGTGCATCACGTGGTGCGTGAGGTCGGCGGAGAAGCCGCCGGCCCGGAACGTCCCGACCATCGAGTCGAGGTAGGCCAGGATGGCCGGCGTCGCCATGTTCCGCGACTCGATGGCGAGCGGCGCCCAGGGGTGACGCCGTAGCGCCTGGCGCGCCGAGAGGATGCGCCGGCGGACGGTGTGCTTCCAGTCGGCGTCGGGCACGAGCGGGTCGATCTCGCCGACGACCACGTCGATCATGCCGTCGAGCAGTTCGTCCTTGTTGGCCACGTGCTTGTAGAGGGCCATCGGCACGACGCCTAGATCCTGTGCGAGGTTGCGCATGCTGAGGGACTCGATCCCGGCCTCGTCGGCGAGCGCGACGGCGGCGTGCAGGATCCGGTCCCTGCTCAGCGGCGTCCGGCGCAGCGTCTCAGCCTGCTCAGCCATCTCGTTCCTCGTCTTCCGTCGGCGGTTGAACACTAATCCCCTTGACGGGTGTACGGCGTACACCTATCGTGTCTGAGGAAAGGTGTACGCCGTACACCAGGGGGAGGGGGAGACATGAAGGCAATCGTCCAGGACCGGTACGGCCCGCCGGAGACGCTCACGCTCGCGGACGTGGACGTGCCGGTGCCGGCCGCCGACGAGGTGCTCGTGCGGGTGGAGGCCGCCGCGCTCAACGCCTACGACTGGCACGTCATGCGTGGCGATCCGCGGCTGGCGCGGTTGGCGCTGGGCCGGTCACGGCCCCGGGCGCGCGTCCGTGGCCGGGACTTCGCCGGCCGGGTCGAGGCCGTGGGGACCGACGTTCGGGACGTACGCCCGGACGATGCCGTCTTCGGCGACCTCGGCGATGCCAACGGCGCGTTCGCCGAGTACGTCCGGGTACCCGCGACTCTGTTGGCGGCGAGGCCGGCGAACCTGACGCCGCAGCAGGCGGCCGCCCTGCCGCTGGCCGGCACCACCGCGCTCCTGGGCCTGCGCGACGTCGGGCAGGTCGGGCCGGGCCACCGCGTACTCATCAACGGCGCCTCCGGCGGCGTCGGCACGCTGGCCGTCCAACTGGCCAAGGTGCTCGGCGCGACCGTGACCGGGGTGTGCAGCACCCGCAACGTCGACCTGGTCCGCTCCCTCGGCGCCGACCACGTCGTCGACTACACCCGCGACGACTTCACCCGCGACACCCGCCGCCACGACGTCGTGTTCGACCTGGTCGGCAACCGCTCACTCACGGCGCTCCGGCGGGCGCTGACCCCGACCGGGGCGCTGGTGCTCTCCGGCGGTGGCGTGTACCGCGGCGGCAGCCTCGTCGGACCGATCGGGCTCATCATGCGCGGGCGGGTGCTGGCACCCTTCGTCCGGCAGCGGATCGGCATCCTGACGACGGCACCCGGCCGGCAGCACCTCGACACGCTCCGCGCTTACGCCGAAGCCGGCCGCCTCACCCCGGTCATCGACCGGACCTACCCGCTCCACGAGGTGCCCGAGGCCCTCCGCTACCTCGAAGGTGAGCACGCGCGGGCGAAGGTGGTCATCACCGTCTGACGTGCCCGGCCGCTCCGGGCCGAACGGTCAGGCGCCGGTCAACCAGGAGGCGGCCTCGGCCCGGATGTCGGCGGGCACCTCGTGCCCGTCGGGGAACTCGTGGTAGGTCACGTCGTAGCCCAGCGAGCGCAGCCGGGGCACCAACCGCCGGCTGCACGCCTCGACCGGCAGGACCGGGTCGGCGACGCCGTGCGAGACGTACACCCGCGGTCGGCCGTGCGTGACCAGCGGCGCGGCGAAGCCGGGGGAGAAGGCCACCACCGCGTCGACCAGGTCGCCGTTGGTCAGGCCCAGGGAGAGGGCGTACGAGGCGCCGTCGGAGAACCCGCCGAACGCCACCCGGTCGACGGGGTGGCCGGCGAACACGCTGGTGAGCAGCGTGTCGATGCGGCGGACGTCGACGCCGAAGCCCTCCACGATCAGGTCCCAGCTGCTGGCGGCGGCCTGCGGGGCGACCAGCAGGAGGCGGTGCGTGTCGGCGACCGGGAGCAGCAGGTCGAGGCCCTGCCGGGCCGAGCCGCCGGCCCCGTGCAGCAGCAGGACCAGGCGGTACGGCCGGCCGTCCGCCGGCTCCGGGGCGTACACCATGGCGAGGGGGTCGCCCGCGGCGTCGGTCAACGGGACCAGCCCGGTGGCGGCCCGCACCGACGGTGGACCGGGACGCGCGGTGAGCCGGCCGTGCCGGGGGTTCTCCTCCGGCACCCGGTGCGGCGTCGCGGGTTCGGCCACGGGCTTCCGTCCCTCGTCCTCGGGTGGTGTGGCCGGTTACCCGGCTGGCCGCCGGTAAACCCGGTGGCCGTCGTCCCGCAGGATGGTAAGGGGCGCCACGGCCGATGGTGGTGACGGTGCGGGTTGTGAGAGGGTTCCCGGAGAACGCTCCCACAGGAGAGGATCATCGCTCGTGAGTAGCGTCGCCGCCCCGGCCGGCCCGACCGTCACCCCCCGCCAGGTGCGGGCCGCCCGCACCGGTGTCGCGGTGGTCTTCGCCCTCAACGGCCTCGCCGTCGCCTCCTGGTTCGCCCGGGTGCCGGCGGTCCGTGAGGGGCTCGACCTGACCGCCGGCCGCCTCGGACTGCTGCTGCTCGCCATGTCGGCCGGGGCGATCCTGGCGATGCCCACGTCCGGTCTGGTCGCCCAGCGCCTCGGCACCGCCCGGACGGTGGTGCTGGCGACCCTGCTCGTCGCGCTCGGCCTGGCGGTCGCCGGCGTCAGCGCCGGGACGGTCGGCTCGCTGGGCGGCGTGGCGATCGGCCTGTTCGCCCTCGGCTACGGCTCCGGCACCTGCGACGTGGCGATGAACATCGAGGGCGCCGCGGTCGAGCGGCGACTCGGCCGCACGATCATGCCCCGGTTCCACGCCGCGTGGAGCCTCGGCTCGGTGGCCGGGGCCGGGCTCGGCGCCGGAGCCGCCCGGCTCGGCGTTCCCGTGTCCGTCCACCTCGCCCTGACGGCGGTGGTGGTGCTGGCCGGCACGGTGCTCGGGGCCCGGGCCTTCCTGCCGGCCGCCGAGACGGCGCCGGCCGCCGACACCACCTCGCCGGCGACGCGCCGCCGCGCGCTGCTCGCCGCGTGGCGCGAACCCCGGACCCTGCTCATCGGACTGTTCGTGCTGGTCATGGCGTTCGCCGAGGGCAGCGCCAACGACTGGGTCGCGGTCGCCTTCGTCGACGGGTACGACCTCAGCGAGGCGGCCGGCGCCGCCGTGTTCGGGGTGTTCGTCGTGGGCATGACGCTCGGCCGTACCCTCGGCACCCTCGCCCTCGACCGGTGGGGCCGGGTACGCGTGCTGACCGCGACGATCCTGCTCGCCGTGCTCGGCGCGGGCATCGCGGTGCTCGGCGGCTCCGGGCCGGTGGCCGTCGTGGGCGTGGCGCTCTGGGGGCTCGGCGCGTCGCTCGGCTTCCCGGTGGGGATGAGCGCGGCGGCCGACGAGGAGGACCGCGCCCCCGCCCGGGTGAGCGTGGTCGCCGTGATCGGCTACACCGCCTTCCTCGCCGGCCCGCCGCTGCTGGGCCTGCTCGGCGACCGGGTCGGTACGCTGCGCGCCCTGCTCGTCGTGCCGATCCTGCTGCTGCCGACCCTCGCGCTGGTGCCGGTGACCCGCCGACCCGCCGACTGACGGCCGACGAGCCCGGCCGGCCGCGGAGACCGACGTCGGTCGCGGTGAGCGCCGGGCCCGGTCGTGCGGCCGGACCCGGCCCGGGCCGGCGTCAGTCGCGCAGCCAGACCCGCAGTGGGCCCGTCGGGCGGAAGCCGGCCGATCGCGCGACGGCCAGGAGCCTAGCCCAGGCCCTAGCCCAGGGGGCTCACACCGGGCTCGCAGGAGACTGCCAGAAAACCGTGCTGAACTGGAGGTTCGCCGAGGGAGGGAGCCGCACATGGGCTGGTTCAGCCGGCGGTCGCGTACCCGGGGGTCCGAGGGACCGGCGACGAAGCTCGACCGGGAGGCCACCCGCGAGGATCTGGCGGCGCTGGAGGCGTTCGTGGCCAGCCGGACCGGGGTGGAGTTCTACCTGGAACCGGAGACGACCGCGACGAACACGACGGTGGTGGCGATCGCCCACGACGGTGAGTGGATCCGGCGCCGGACCGGGTCGCCCCGGGTGGCGGCGGCCCTCGCGAACCGGCTCGCCCTGCCGTTGTACGAGGCCGCGAAGACCGGGTACCCGGAGCGCATGCGGGCCTGGAACCGGGCCCACCCGGAGCGCCGCGCCCGCTAGGGCCTGTCCTGCCGGCCCCGCCGAGGCTCAGTCCGCGACGGCGGCGCGCGCCTCGTCGAGGGTCATCGTCGGGCTGTGGCTGGAGACGTACCAGCCGACGTCGTCGGTGAGCAGGCGGCGGACCAGGGCCAGGTCCGGCCCGTCGTCGGGCGAGCGCAGGTGCAGCGGCGGCGGGTACCAGCTGTCGCCGAGGAGCAGCACGCCCGAGGCCGGGTCGACCACCACGGTCGAGTCGGGGGCGTGGTGGCCGCCGACGTGCCGGACCAGGACGCCGGTGGGCATCTCCAGCTCGTCGGTGAACGTCCGCGTGGGCGGCCGGACCGTGAAATCGTCCCAGGAGTCCACGGCGAGCGCCCGGGCCCGGAAGCTCGGCCCGAGCCGCGGGTCGGCGCGGACCTGCTCCCGCAGGTAGCGGGTGCTCCACGGGCGGGCCGCCTCGGCGTGCAGCAGGTCGGCGCCGGTGACGTGGCCGACGATCTCCACGCCGGGCCAGGCGCAGGCGCCCCACACGTGGTCCCAGTGGTGGTGGGTGTAGACCAGCCAGCGTGGCTCCGGGAGCCCGGCGGCCCGCAGCGCCACCTGGATCTCGGCGGCGTGCGCCGGGCTCTGGCCCGCGTCGACCAGCACGCTGCCGCGCTCGTCCGCGACCAGTGCGACGGAGGGCCGGACCCAGGCCGGATCCGGGTCGAAAGGGGTCACCCACACCCGACCGGCGACGTGATGGAACTCGATGGCGGGGCTCGCCGCCCCGTCGGTGTCCGCCATCACACCGATCCTAGCTGGACCGTCGGGCACGTGTGGGCCGCGTTGACCGGCCGTCGGAGGTGTGGCAGCATTCGCGGCCGGACGGCAGTGAAGGAAGCCGGTGCGATTCCGGCGCGGTCCCGCCACTGTCACCGGGGAGCGATCCCCCCTCGCGAGTCACGGCCGCGCGTGCGCGGTTGGAAGGCCGGGGGTGAGCGTCGATCCGGGAGCCAGGATACTTCGGCCGTCGGTGCACCCCAGGGCGTGGACACCCGAGGAGGACCCGATGACGCGCAGCGCCCCCGCCATCGACGACGATCGTCGTATCCGTTTCGCGCGTGCCGACGCGCCCGCCGCCGCCCCGCCCGGACGCCCAGCCGCTCCGCACGCGTCGCCCCGACCGGCCCGGCCGGTCGCTTCGCCCTGACCGGCCGGGCCGGTCGGCGCCGACCACGCGCCTGACGAGCCCGCTCGCCGCCGGCCCCGGCGCACCGTCGCGCCGCGCGCCGGCCCACCGCATCCGCTGACCGAGCAGCCATCCCTCGCCCCCAGCCCGACCGGCCTCACCCCCGGGGGCGGGCGTCACTCTTCGGAGCTCCCTCGTGCCCATCCTGCTGCTGTCCACCGCCGACACCGACCTGCTCGCCGCCCGCGCGAGCGGCGCCGACTACCGCCTGGCCAACCCGGCCCGGGTCGCGGCCGACGCCGTACCGGCGCTGGTCGACGGTGCGGACCTGGCCGTCGTACGCCTGCTCGGCGGCCGGGCGGCGTGGCCGGACGGCCTGGCCGCGGTGCTCGCCTCCGGCGTGCCGACGGTCGTGCTGGGCGGCGAGAGCGTGCCGGACGCGGACCTGATGGCGGTCTCCACGGTGCCGTCCGGAGTGGCCACCGAGGCCCTGTCCTACCTGGTGGAGGGCGGTCCGGAGAACCTGGCGCAGCTGGCCCGGTTCCTGTCCGACACGGTGCTGCTCACCGGCGAGGGCTTCGCCCCGCCCGCGCCCACACCGGCGTACGGGATCCACGGCGAGCGGCCGGCCCACCCGGACCGGCCGACCATCGGGATCGTCTTCTACCGGGCGCACGCCCTGGCCGGCAACACCGCGTTCGTCGACACCCTCGCCGACGCCGTCGAGGCGGCCGGCGGCAACGCCCTGCCGATCTTCTGCGGCTCGCTGCGCGGGCTGACCGCCGGCGCCGGACCGCTGGGGCTCTTCGCCCGCTGCGACGCGCTGCTGGTCACGGTCCTCGCCGCCGGTGGCGCGGTCGCCGCCGACGCCTCCGGCGGCGGCGACGAGGACGCCTGGGACGTGGGCGCGCTCGCCGCCCTCGACGTACCGGTGATCCAGGCGCTCTGCCTCACCAGCACCCGCGCGCAGTGGGCCGGCAGCGACGCCGGACTGTCCCCGCTGGACGCGGCCATGCAGGTGGCCATCCCCGAGTTCGACGGGCGGATCGTCACCGTGCCGTTCTCGTTCAAACGGATCGACGCCGACGGGCTGTCGGTGTACGAGCCGGACCCGGAGCGGGCCGCCCGGGTCGCCGGCATCGCCGTGCGGCACGCCCGGCTGCGGCACGTGCCGAACGCCGACAAGCGGCTCGCGGTGGTGCTCAGCTCGTACCCGACGAAGCACTCCCGGGTCGGCAACGCCGTCGGCCTGGACACCCCGGCCAGCGCGGTGCGGCTGCTCACCGCCCTCGCCGACGCCGGATACCACCTGGGCGACGCGCCGGTCCCCGACGACGGGGACACCCTCATCCACGCCCTCATCGCCGCGGGCGGCCACGACGTGGAGTGGCTCACCCCGGAGCAGCTCGCCGCCGCGTCGGCGCGGGTGCCGGGGGAGACGTACCGGCGCTGGTTCGCGGAGGTGCCGGCGGAGCTGCGGGAGGCGATGCGGGAGCACTGGGGTGAGCCGCCCGGTGAGCTGTACACCGACGGCGGCGACATCGTGCTCGCCGGGCTGCGCTTCGGCAACGTGGCGCTGCTGATCCAGCCGCCCCGCGGCTTCGGCGAGAACCCGGTCGCCATCTACCACGACCCGGACCTGCCGCCGAGCCACCACTACCTGGCCGCGTACCGCTGGCTGTCGGCGCCGGTCGCGGACGGCGGCTTCGGCGCCGACGCCGTGGTGCACCTGGGCAAGCACGGCACCCTGGAATGGCTGCCCGGCAAGGGCCTCGGGCTGGCCGCCGACTGCGCCCCGGACGCCGTGCTCGGCGACCTCCCCCTGGTCTACCCGTTCATCGTCAACGACCCCGGGGAGGGTACGCAGGCCAAGCGCCGCGCCCACGCCGTCGTCGTCGACCACCTGGTGCCGCCGATGGCCCGCGCCGAGACGTACGGGGAGCTGGCGAAACTGGAACAGCTCCTCGACGAGTACGCGACCGTGCAGGCCCTCGACCCGGCCAAGGTGCCGGTGGTGCAGGGGCAGATCTGGGACCTGGTGCGGGCCGCCGAGCTGCACCACGACCTGCACCAGGCCGACATGCCGGCCGCCGACGACTTCGACGACTTCGTGCTGCACCTCGACGGGTACCTGTGCGAGGTCAAGGACGTGCAGATCCGCGACGGCCTGCACGTGCTGGCCGCCGCGCCCACCGGCGAGGCGCGGGTCAACCTGGTGCTCGCCGTGCTGCGCGCCCCGCAGGTGTGGGGTGGCGCCCGCGCCCTGCCCGGCCTGCGGCAGGCGCTCGCCGCGAGCTACGGCCTGGACGAGCAGGCGCTGCTCGCGTCGCCGGGCGAGCGGGTGGCGCTGCCGGCGGCGCTCACCGAGGCGGTCGACGGGCCGGCCGCCACCGCCGCCGACGCCGTCGACCTGATCGAGGGCCTGGCCCGCCGGCTCGTGCTCGGCATGGAGACGCTCGGCTGGGACGCCGGCAAGGCCGATGCCGTCGTCGAGGAGGTCACCGGCCGGCCGGTCCCGGACGCCGCCGCCGTGCTGCGGTTCGCCGCCACCGAACTGGTGCCCCGCCTGGACCGCACCACCGACGAGATCGACCGGGTGCTGGGCGCGCTCGGCGGTGGCTTCGTGCCGCCCGGCCCGTCCGGCTCGCCCACCCGCGGCCTGGTCAACGTGCTGCCCACCGGACGCAACTTCTACTCCGTCGACCCGAAGGCCATCCCCAGCCGCAACGCCTGGGACGTGGGCGTGGCCCTGGCCGACTCGCTGCTCGCCCGGCACCTCGCCGACACCGGCGCGTACCCGCGCTCGGTCGGCCTCACCGTGTGGGGCACCAGCGCGATGCGTACCCAGGGCGACGACATCGCCGAGGTGCTCGCGCTGCTCGGCTGCCGGCCCGTCTGGGACGACCGGTCCCGCCGGGTCACCGGCGTCGAGGTGGTGCCCCTGCTCGAGCTGGGCCGGCCCCGCGTCGACGTCACCGTCCGCATCTCCGGCTTCTTCCGCGACGCGTTCCCGCACGTCGTCGCGCTCCTCGACGACGCGGTCCGGCAGGTCGCCGCGCTGGACGAGCCCGCCGCCGACAACTTCGTCAAGGCCCACGTGGACGCCGACGTCGCCGAGCACGGCGACGAGCGCCGGGCCACCGCGCGCATCTTCGGGTCCAAGCCGGGGGCGTACGGGGCCGGGCTGCTGCCGCTCATCGACGCCCGGAACTGGCGCAGCGACGCCGACCTCGCCGAGGTGTACGCGGTCTGGGGCGGCTACGCGTACGGGCGCGGACTCGACGGGCGGGAGGCGCGCGCCGACATGGAACGCTCCTTCGCCCGCATCGCCGTCGCCGTGAAGAACCAGGACACCCGCGAGCACGACATCGTCGACTCCGACGACTACTTCCAGTACCACGGCGGGATGGTGGCGATGGTCCGCCACCTCACCGGCGCCGCTCCGGCCGCGTACGTCGGGGACTCGGCGATGCCGCACGACGTGCGTACCCGCACGCTCGGCGAGGAGACCCGGCGGGTGTTCCGCGCCCGGGTGGTCAACCCGCGCTGGATCGCCGCGATGCGCCGCCACGGCTACAAGGGCGCGTTCGAGCTGGCGGCCACCGTGGACTACCTGTTCGGCTACGACGCCACCGCCGGTGTCATGGACGACTGGATGTACGAGCGCCTCGCCGAGGCGTACCTGTTCGACGACGAGACCCGCGCGTTCCTGGAGACGTCGAACCCGTGGGCGCTGCGCGGCATCACCGAGCGGCTGCTGGAGGCCGCCGACCGGGGCCTGTGGGCCGAGCCCGATCCGGGCACCCTGGACCGGCTCCGCGAGACGTACCTGGCCAGCGAGGGCGACCTGGAGGACCAGCGGTGAGCGCGAGGAGTGAGCCGGGTCTGCGAGCCCCGCAGTCGCGAACGAAGGTGGCACCGTGACCACCTATCCGTTCTCCGCGGTCCTCGGCATGGACGACATGCGGCTCGCCCTGCTGCTCAACGCGGTCAGCCCGGCCATCGGCGGGGTGCTCGTCCGGGGTGAGAAGGGCACCGCCAAGTCCACCGCCGTGCGCGCCCTGGCCGCGCTGCTGCCTCCGGTTGACCGGGTGGTGGGCTGCCGCTTCGCCTGCGACCCGGCCGCGCCCGACCCCGGCTGCCCGGACGGGCCGCACCCCGCCGAGCCGGTCGTCGAGCACCGCCCGGCCGCGCTGGTCGAGTTGCCGGTCGGGGCCGCCGAGGACCGGGTCGTCGGGTCGCTCGACCTGGAGAAGGCGCTCGCCGAGGGGGTACGCGCGTACGAGCCGGGCCT
The DNA here is from genome assembly GCF_040704235.1 of Micromonospora sp. NPDC047707. NCBI lineage: Bacteria > Bacillati > Actinomycetota > Actinomycetes > Micromonosporales > Micromonosporaceae > Micromonospora > Micromonospora sp. NPDC047707. The sequence goes on along the minus strand of NZ_JBEYSU010000028.1, from coordinate 23,257 downwards.
GCTCGCCGCCGCCCACCGGGGTGTGCTCTACGTCGACGAGGTCAACCTGCTCCACGACCATCTGGTCGACCTGCTGCTGGACGCGGCAGCGATGGGCCGTTGCCACGTCGAGCGGGAGGGCGTCTCGGTCAGCCACGCCGCCCGTTTCCTCCTCGTCGGGACGATGAACCCGGAGGAGGGGGAGCTGCGACCCCAGCTGCTGGACCGGTTCGGGCTCACCGTGGAGGTGGCCGCCAGCCGTGACCCGGCCGTCCGGGTGGAGGTGGTCCGCCGCCGGCTCGCCGCGGACGCCGACCCCGCCGCCTTCGCCGCCCGCTGGGCCGACGCGGACGCCGCGGTCGCCCGCCGGGTGGCCGACGCCCGTGCCCGGCTCGACCGGGTGCTGCTGAGCGACGCGGCGCTGCGCCAGATCGCCGAGGTGTGTGCCGCCTTCGACGTGGACGGCATGCGCGCCGACATCGTCACCGCCCGCACCGCCGTCGCCCACGCCGCCTGGCAGGGCCGGGAGCGGGTGGGTGCGGAGGACGTCCGGGTCGCCGCCCGGCTCGCCCTGCCGCACCGGCGGCGCCGCGACCCGTTCGACACGCCGGGTCTGGACGAGAAGCGCCTCGACGAGGCGCTGCAACGGGCCCGGGACGAGCACCCCGACGACCCGGACGACGCTGCCGGCCCGGCTGGCCCGGACGGCGGGCCCGGTCCGGACGGCGGCCCGCGTGGCGGTGCCGGCCCGGACGGCCCGCCTGTCGACGGCTCCCGCCCGGAGGCCGCCGCCGACTCCAGCCGACGATCGGCTGATCGCACGTCGGGTGACGCAGCAGGCGGTGACGACGGCCCCGTCGGCGACCCGCCGCCGACGGAGCACGGCGGTTGGTGGGAACCGCCGCGCTCCCGTACCGACCTGGCCGACGGGCCGGACGTCGCCGGGCCGTCGGACTCCGGCGGGCCGGCCGACGACCGACGTGCCGCCGGTGACTCGGTGGGCACGGGTGGACGCCGGTCCGGGGAGGCTGGGGAACGCCGGTCGGGGCGGCCCGACAGTCGGCGCCCGGACGTGGGGGCCGGTGCGGTGGCCGTACCCCGCAGTGGGTTGCGGGCCCGGCTGTTCACCGCGCCCGGCATCGGGGAGGGCGTGCCCGGGCGGCGGTCGCGGGCCCGGACCGGGCGGGGCCGGACGACCGGCGCGCGCGTGCCGGCCGGGCGGCCCGGCGCCCTGCACCTGCCGGCGACGGTGCGGGCCGCCGCCCCGCACCAGGCCACGCGGGGGCGGCAGCACGGTCCGCTGCGGTTGCGCCCGGCCGACGTCCGGGAGGCGGTCCGCGAGGGGCGCGAGGGCAACCTGGTGCTGTTCGTCGTGGACGCCAGCGGGTCGATGGGCGCGCGGCAGCGGATGAGCGCGGTCAAGGGCGCGGTGCTCGCCCTGCTCACCGACGCGTACCAGCGCCGCGACAAGGTCGCGGTGGTCGCCTTCCGGGGCGCCGGCGCGCGGACCCTGCTGCCGGCCACCTCGTCGGTCCTCGCGGCGTCGGCGCGGCTGGCCGAGCTGCCCACCGGCGGGCGCACCCCCCTCGCCGAGGGCCTGCTCGCCGCCGCCGACCTGCTGCGCCGGGAATGCCTGCGCGACCCGAAGCGGCGCCCCCTGGTGCTGGTCGTCACCGACGGCCGCGCCACCGCCGGCCCGGACCCGCTGGCCAGGGCGGACCTGGCCGCGGCGGTGCTGCGCTCGACCGGCGCCCCCTGCGTCGTGGTCGACTGCGAATCCGGCCCGGTGCGCCTGAACCTGGCCCGCCGTCTCGCCACGCAGCTGAACGCCGACCACCACCCCCTGGACCGGGTGACCACCGCACCCCTCCTCAGGCTCACCGCCGATCCGGATCCTGGCAGCAGACGGCCCCTCCGGGGGCCGGAATCGTCCAAGATCTCCGCCGTCACCGACAGGAGCGCCGTCTGATGCCACAGGGGAAGCCGTCGCACGTGCCCGCGGACGGGTTGACGACCCGGCAGCGGCGGAACCGGCCGCTCGTGATCGTCCATACCGGGCAGATGAAGGGCAAGTCCACCGCCGCGTTCGGGTTGGCGCTGCGGGCGTGGACGGCCGGGCTGCCGATCGGGGTGTTCCAGTTCGTCAAGAGCGCCAAGTGGCGGGTGGGGGAGGAGAACGCGTTCCGCGCGCTCGGCGAGGTGCACGAGCGCACCGGCCAGGGCGCCCCCGTCACCTGGCACAAGATGGGCGAGGGCTGGTCGTGGATCCAGCGCGGCGGCGAGGCCGACCACGCCGCCGACGCCCGCGAGGGGTGGCGGCAGATCCAGCGCGACCTGGCCGCCGAGCGGTACGGCCTGTACGTCCTCGACGAGTTCACCTACCCCATGAAGTGGGGCTGGGTGGACGTGGCCGAGGTGGTCGACACCCTCGCCGACCGCCCCGGCTTCCAGCACGTCGTCATCACCGGCCGCGACGCCGACCCGCGCCTGGTGGCCGCCGCCGACCTGGTGGCCGAGCTGACCAAGGTCAAGCACCCGATGGACGCCGGCCAGAAGGGCCAGAAGGGCATCGAGTGGTGAACCCGCAACCGTGGGCGCTGCCCCGGGTCGTCGTCGCCGCGCCGGCCAGCGGGCACGGCAAGACCACGGTCGCCACCGGGCTGCTCGCGGCGCTGCGCCGCCGGGGCCGCACCGTCAGCCCGCACAAGGTGGGCCCCGACTACATCGACCCCGGCTACCATGCACTCGCCGCCGGCCGGCCCGGCCGCAACCTCGACCCCTGGCTGGTCGGCGAGGAGCGGATCGCCCCGCTGCTGCGGCACGGCGCGAGCACCCCCACCCCCGCCGACGTCGCCGTGGTCGAGGGCGTGATGGGCCTGCACGACGGCGCGGTCGGCCGCCGGGGGTACGCCTCCACCGCCCACGTCGCCCGCCTCCTCGACGCGCCCGTGCTGCTGGTGCTGGACACCACCGCCCAGGGGCGCAGCGCCGCCGCGCTGGTGCTCGGCATGCGCGCGTTCGACCCGGCGGTGCGGATCGGCGGGGTGATCCTTAACCGGGTCGGTTCGCCCCGCCACGAGACCCTGCTGCGCGACGCTCTGGCCGAGGTCGGCGTACCGGTGCTGGGGGCGGTGACCCGCGCCGCCGAGGTCACCGCCCCGTCGCGCCACCTGGGGCTGGTGCCGGTCGCCGAGCGGGCCCCCGAGTCGCTCGCCGTGGTCGACGCGCTGGCCGCGCTGGTCGAGTCCACCGTGGACCTCGACGCCGTCCTCGACCTGGCCGGCAGCGCCCCGCCGCTGACCGTGCCGGCGTGGGACCCGGCCGCCGCCGTCGGCGGCCCCGCCGGAGCGGAGCGTCCGGTGGTCGCGGTCGCCGGCGGTCCGGCCTTCACCTTCGCGTACGCGGAGACGACCGAACTGCTCGCCGCCGCCGGCGCGGCCGTCGTCCCGTTCGACCCGCTGCGCGACCCGGCGCTGCCGGCCGGCACCCGCGCGGTGGTGATCGGCGGCGGCTTCCCCGAGGTGCACGTCGACGCCCTCGCCGCGAACACCGGGCTGCGCGCCGACCTCGCCGCGTTCGACGGGCCCGTGGTGGCCGAGTGCGCCGGGCTGCTCTACCTGGGTCGGGAGCTGGACGGGGTGCCCATGTGCGGCCGGCTCGACCTGACCGCCCGGATGACCGGGCGGCTCACCCTCGGCTACCGGGACGCCGTCGCCGCCACCGACTCGCCCGTGCACGCCGCCGGCGACCCGGTACGCGGGCACGAGTTCCACCGCACCGCCACCGACCCCGGCCACGGCGACCGGCCGGCGTGGCGCTGGACCGGCGGCGCCCACGGCTTCGTCGCCGGCCGGGTGCACGCCTCCTACCTGCACACCCACTGGGCGGGCCACGCCGGCGCGGCCCGGCGGCTGGTGGAGGCGGCCTGGTGACCGCCACGCTGACCGGGGTCGGGGTGGGACCCGGCGACCCGGACCTGCTCACCCTGCGCGCTGTACGCGTCCTGCGCGCGGCCGAGCTGGTGTTCGTACCCGTGCTGGACCGGCTCGACGCCGACGGCGCCGCCCGCCCCGGACGGGCCGAGACCACCGTCGCCCCGCACGTCCCGCCGGACCGGCTGCGCCGGCTGCCGTTCGCCCTCGACGACCGGGGCGGTGTGACCGCCCGGCGGGAGCGGGCGTGGGACGCCGCCGCCCGGGCGGTGGTGGCCGCCGTCGACGGCGGCGCCCGGGCCCTCGCCTTCGCCACCATCGGCGACCCCAACGTGTACTCGACGTTCAGCTACCTGGCGCAGACCGTGCGGGAGCTGCGGCCGGAGGTCAGCGTGGCGACCGTCCCCGGCATCACCGCCATGCAGGAGCTCGCCGCCCGCAGCGGCGTCCCGCTGTGCGAGGGGCGGGAGCCGCTCACGCTGCTGCCGGCCACCGCCGGCCTGGCGTTCTTCGCTGACGCCGTCGCCGGCCCGGGCACCGTCGTCGCCTACAAGGGCTGGCGCCGCCACCCCGAGCTGCTCGCCGAGCTGCGCCGGCAGGGCCGGCTCGCCGACGCCGTGCTCGGCCGCGGGCTCGGACTGCCCGGCGAACACGTCGGGCCGGCCGCCGAGGCCGACGGCGACGTGCCGTACCTGTCGACGCTGCTGGTCCCGGCCCGCCGGGACCGGCGGGGAGGGAAGCTGTGACCACCACCGGCACCGTCTGGTTCGTCGGCGCCGGGCCCGGCGCGGCGGACCTGCTGACCCTGCGCGCCGCCCGGGTGATCGCCACCGCCGACGTGGTGGTGTGGGCGGCCAGCCTGGTGCACGCCGACGTGCTCGCCCACGCCCGGCCGGACGCCGAGATCGTCGACTCCTCGCAGCTGCCGATCGAGGGGGTGCTGCCGCTCTACGAGCGGGCCGCGGCCGAGGGACTGACCGTAGCCCGGATCCACTCCGGCGACCCGGCGCTGTGGGGCGCGATGCAGGAACAGCTCGACCTGTGCCGGGCGCTCGGCCTGGCGGTCGAGGTCGTCCCCGGTGTCTCCTCGTTCACCGCCGTCGCCGCGCTGGTCGGCCGGGAGCTGACCATCCCCGAGGTGGCCCAGTCGGTGATCCTCACCCGCCTCGAGGGCGGCAAGACGCCGATGCCGGCGGGCGAGCGGGTCCGCGAGTTCGCCCGGCACGGCACCACGATGGCGCTGTTCCTCTCCGCCGCCCGCTCCGGGCAGGTGCAGGCCGAACTGCTCGCCGGCGGGTACGCCGCCGACACCCCGGCGGTCGTCGCGTACCAGGCCACCTGGCCGGACGAGCTGGTGGTGCGGTGCACCGTCGGCACGCTGGAGGCCACGGTGAAGGAGCACCGGCTGTGGAAGCACACCCTCTTCCTGGTCGGGCCGGCGCTGGACGCTGCCGGTACCCGCTCCCACCTGTACCACCCCGGGCACTTCCACACGTACCGCCGGGCCGAGCCGGCGGCCCGGGCCGCGCTGCGCCGGGCCCGCACCGACCGCGCCGCGCCGCCGGCCGCCGAGGCCTGATGACGTACGACCTGCCGCCGCTGCGCGAGCCGGACCTGCCGCGTACCGCGAAGGTCCGGCCCACCGCGCTGCGTACCGGCTGGACCACCGGCGCCTGCGCGACGGCGGCCACGAAGGCCGCGCTGACCGCGCTGGTCACCGGCGTCCCGCAGGATGAGGTGGAGATCGGCCTGCCGGCCGGCCGCCGGGTGCGTTTCCCGGTGGCCCGCTGCGACCTCTCGCCGGCCACCGGCACGCCGGGCGGGGCGGCGCGGGCCGAGGCGGTGGTGGTCAAGGACGCCGGCGACGACCCGGACGTCACCCACGGCGCGGAACTGACCGCCACGGTCGCCTGGCGGGAGGCCCCCGGGCTCGCCCTGGAGGGCGGGCCGGGGGTGGGCACGGTGACGAAACCCGGGCTCGGGCTGCCGGTCGGCGGGCCGGCGATCAACGACACCCCGCGCCGGATGATCGGCGAGGCCGTCGGCGAGGTCGTCGACCTGGCGACCGTCGGCGTCCGCGTGGTCATCAGCGTCCCGCGCGGCGAGATCATGGCGCGCAGGACCACCAACCGCCGGCTCGGGATCCTGGGCGGCATCTCCATCCTCGGTACGACCGGGATCGTCCGTCCCTTCTCCACCGCCTCCTGGCGGGCGAGTGTCGTGCAGGCGGTGCACGTGATGGCGGCCCAGGGCGAGCGGACCGTGGTGCTCTGCACCGGCGGGCGGACCGAGCGGGCCGCCCGGGCGCTGCTGCCCGACCTGCCCGAGGTGTGTTTCGTGGAGGTCGGCGACTTCACCGGCGCGGCGGTCACCGCGGCGGTCGCCGACGGCCTGACCGGGGTGGTCTTCGTCGGGATGGCCGGGAAGCTGGCCAAGCTCGCCGCCGGTGTGCTGATGACCCACTACACGCGCTCCAAGGTGGACCTGTCGCTGCTCGGCGCGGTCACCGCCGACGCCGGTGGGGACGCCGACCTGGTCGCCGCCGTCACCGCCGCCAACACCGGGCGGCACGCGTACGAGCTGTGGGAGAGCGCCGGCCTGCTCGGCGCCGCCGGTGACCTGCTCTGCCGCCGCGTCCGGGCGGTGCTGCGGCGGTTCGCGGAGGACGTGCTCGACGTCGACGTGGCCCTGGTGGACTTCACCGGCTCCCGGGTCGTCGCCTCGTCCGGGCGGTGGGCCGGGTGACCGCCGCCGGAGCACGCCCGGGCGACGCCGGAACGACGTCCGTGACCGTGGCCGACGCGGGCGCCGTCGCCGCGCCACGCCGCCTCGCTGTCGCCGGGCCACGCGGCCTCGCCGCCGGCGAGCCGGACGCCGACCCGCCCCACGTGACGGTGGTCGGCGTGGACGCCGCCGGCAACCCGCCGCCGCCCGCCGCGGCCGGCGTGCTCGCCCGGGCGGGACTCGTGGTCGGTGCGGCCCGGCACCTCGCCGCCGTCCCGGTTCCGGCCGGCGCGGAGACCGTGGTCCTCGGGCCGCTGGCGCCGGCCCTGGACCGGCTCGCCGCCGTCGCCGCCGCCACGCCGGCCGTGGTGCTGGCCAGCGGCGACCCCGGGCTGTTCGGGATCGTGCGGCGGCTGCGGGCGGCCGGCCTGCCGGTGCGGGTGCTGCCGGCGGTGTCCAGTGTGGCCGCCGCGTTCGCACGGGCCGGCCTGCCGTGGGACGGCGCGGTCGTGGTCACCGCGCACGGGCGCGACCCCCGGCCGGCCCTCAACGCCGCCCGGGCGCTGCCGCTGGTCGCGGTGCTGACCGCGCCCGGCGCCGGCGCCGCCGAACTCGGTGCCGGCCTGGTCGGCTGGCCCCGCCGCCTGGTGGTCGCCGAGCACCTGGGCACCGGCGCCGAGCGGGTCACCTGGACCACCCCGGCGGAGGCCGCCACGCGCTCCTGGACCGACCCGCACGTCCTGCTGAGCGTCGGCGAGCCGCCGGACGGGATGCGCGTCGACAACCAGCCGGCCGCCGCGCCCGCCGGCGGGTGGGCGCTGCCCGAGAGCGCGTACGCCCACCGCGACTCCATGATCACCAAGGCGGAGGTACGCGCCCTCGTGGTGGCCCGGCTGCGGCCCCGGCTCGGCCGGCTGGTGTGGGACGTGGGCGCCGGCAGCGGCTCGGTGGGCATCGAGTGCGCCCTGCTCGGCGCGGCCGTCGTCGCCGTCGAGCGGGATCCGGCGGCGGCCGACCTGGTCCGTGCCAACGCCGCCCGGCACGCCGTCGACGTGCGGGTGGTGTGCGGTGGCGCACCCGACGCCCTGGCCGGGCTGCCCGAGCCGGACGCGGTGTTCGTCGGCGGAGGCGGCACCGACGTGCTCGCCGCCGTCGCGGCCCGCCGCCCGGCGCGGGTGGTCGTCGCGCTCGCCGCGCTGGACCGGGTCGCCCCGGCCCGGAACCTGCTGCGCGACGCCGGCTACGCCGTCGAGGGCGTCCAACTCTCCGCCGCCCGCCTCGCCGACCTGCCCGGCGGGTCGGTCCGCCTCGCCGCCACCAATCCGGTGGTCGTCCTCACCGGGGAGCGCCCGTGACCCACCCTGACCCCGGCGCGGTCCCGCGCCGGATCGGACTCGTCGCCGTCACCGCCGCCGGGCGGCGGCACGCCCGGATCCTCGCCGACGCGTGGCCCCACTCCCGACTGGTCGACGCGGGCAGCGCCGCCGACGCGCTGCGGGAGGCCTGGAGCCGGTGCGACGGGATCGTGGCGTTCCTGGCCACCGGCGCGGCGGTGCGGATCCTCGCCCCGCTGCTCGGCGACAAGCGCACCGACCCGGCGGTCGTCGTGGTCGACGAGGCGGCCCGGCACGCCGTCGCGCTGCTCGGCGGGCACGCCGGCGGTGCCAACGCCCTCGCCGCCGAGGTCGGCGCGCTGCTCGACGCCACGCCGGTGGTCACCACCGCCACCGACGCGGTCGGCCTGCCCGGGCTCGACACCCTGGGCTGGCCGGTCGACGGGGCGGTCGCGGCCGTGAGCCGGGCCATCCTCGACGGCGAGCCGGTCACGCTGGTCGCCGACGACAGCTGGCCGCTGCCCGCCCTGCCGGAGAACGTCCGCCCGGCTGACGGGAGCGGTGCACCCGGGGCCGGGTACCGGTTGCTGGTCACCGACCGGATCGTGCCGCTGGACGGGCGGACCGCCGTGCTCCGGCCGCCGTCGCTGGTGGCCGGCGTCGGGGCGAGCCGGGGCGTACCCGCCGAGGAGGTCCGCGGCCTGCTCGACCGGGTGCTCGCCGAGGCCGGCCTCAGCCCGGCGAGCCTGCGCCGCCTGGCCAGCGCCGACGTCAAGGCCGACGAGGCGGGCATCCGCGCGACCGCGGACGCGTTGCGTGTACCCCTGGTGACCTGGTCGGCGGCGGAGCTGGCGGCGGTCGACGTGCCCAACCCCAGCGAGGTGGTCCGCGCCGCCGTCGGCACCCCGAGCGTCGCGGAGGCCGCGGCGCTGCTCGGCGGTGACGCGGAGCTGCTGGTACCGAAGACCGCGACCGCGATGGCGACCGTCGCGGTCGCCCGGCACGCGCCGCGCGGCCGGCTCGCGGTCGTCGGTCTCGGCCCCGGCGCGCCCGACCTGCGCACCCCCCGTGCGGTGGCCGAACTGCGGCGGGCCGCCGTCGTGGTGGGCCTGGACCAGTACGTCGACCAGGTCCGCGACGTGCTGCGCCCCGGCACCCGGGTGCTCGCCAGCGGTCTCGGCGCGGAGGAGGAACGGGCCCGCGCCGCCGTCGCCGAGGCCACCGCCGGCCACGCGGTCGCCCTGATCGGGTCCGGCGACGCCGGCGTGTACGCGATGGCGAGCCCCGCCCTGGAGTACGCCGACGACCGGATCGACGTGGTGGGGGTGCCCGGGGTGACCGCCGCCCTCGCCGCCGGGGCCCTGCTCGGGGCGCCGCTCGGCCACGACCACGCCTACCTGAGCCTGTCCGACCTGCACACCCCGTGGGAGGTCATCACCCGCCGGGTCACCGCCGCCGCCGAGGGCGACTTCGTCGCCCTGCTCTACAACCCGCGCAGCCGCGCCCGCGACTGGCAGCTGCCCGAGGCGCTGCGGATCCTGGCCGCGCACCGACCGCCGGACACCCCGGTCGGCGTGGTCCGCAACGCCAGCCGCGACGGCGAACGGGTGCACCTGGCCACCCTGGCCACCCTCGACCCGGCGGTGGTCGACATGTACAGCGTCGTGGTCGTGGGCAGCAGCCGGACCCGGGTGGTCGCCGGCCGGATGGTCACCCCGCGCGGCTACCGGTGGCGCGGATGAACCGCCGCGCGCCGGTGACGGTCGACGCCTGCCAGGGCTGCGGCGCCTGCCTGCTGACCTGCCCCACCCACGCCATCCGGCCGGTGGCCGGCGGTCTCGTCGTCCGCGCCGACCGCTGCACCGGCTGCCTGGAATGCCTGGAGATCTGCCCGGTGGACGCCATCCGCGCCACCGGCCCCGACCACGGTGGAGGAGAGCCGATGAGGACGACCACGGTCAGCGCCGCGACGGCCCACCCGGCCGCGCCCGGCGCGGGGGAGGGCCGGTGAGCCGGGTCGTGCACCCGATCGAGGTGGAGTCCTACCGGATCCTGCGGGAACGCGCCGCCCTCGGTCACCTGCCGCCGCTGACCCGGGCCGTCGTCGAGCGGGTGGTGCACGCCAGCGCCGACCTGGAGTACGTCACCGACCTGGTGTGCGACGAGGCGGCCCTGGCCGGCGGGCTGGCCGCGCTGCGCGCCGGCGCCCCGGTCGTGACGGACGTGGCGATGGTCGCCGCCGGTATCACCGGCCGGGAGACCACCTGCCCGGTGGCCGAGGCCGCCACGGCCGACCTGGCCCGCCGGGCCGGGATCACCCGCTCCGCCGCGGCGATGCGGGTCGCCCTGCACCGGGTCGGTCCCGGCGCGGTGTGGGTGGTCGGGTGCGCGCCGACGGCCCTGGTGGAGCTGCTCACCCTCGACGCGCGGCCGGCGCTGGTGGTCGGCCTGCCCGTCGGGTTCGTCGGCGCCGCCGAGTCCAAGGCCGCGTTGCGGGCCAGCGGCCTGCCCGGGGTCTCCAACCGGGGCGAGAAGGGCGGGTCGGCGGTCGCCGCCGCCGCCCTCAACGCCCTGCTCTACGCGGAGGAGGCAGCATGAGCGGCCGGAACGGCCAGGTCCTAGGGCCTGGTGCCAGAGGCGGCGACGCGCTGGTGATCGTCGGCCACGGTACCCGCAGTGCGGCCGGGGTGGCCCAGTTCGCCGCGCTGGTCGAGCGGGTCCGCCGCGCGGGGGTGGGCGACGTCGAAGGCGGCTTCATCGAGCTGTCCCGCCCGCCGCTCACCGACGCGGTCGGTGCGCTGGCCGCCCGGGGCCACCGGTCGCTGGTCGCGTTGCCGCTGGTGCTCACCGCGGCCGGGCACGGCAAGGGCGACATCCCCGCCGCGCTGGCCCGCGAGCAGCAGCGCCACCCCGGTCTCCGGTACGCGTACGGGCGGCCGCTCGGCCCGCACCCCCTGCTGCACACCGCGCTGGAGGAGCGGATCGACGCCGCCCTGGCCGGCGACGACCGGGCCGGCACCTGGGTGGCGCTGATCGGGCGCGGCTCCACCGACCCGGACGCCAACGCGGAGGTCGCCAAGGTGGCGCGCCTGCTCTGGGAGGGGCGCGGGTACGCCGGCGTCGAACCGGGCTTCATCTCCCTCGCCGAGCCGTCCGTGCCGGACGCGCTGGACCGGCTGCGCCGGCTCGGTGCCCGGCGGATCGTCGTCGCCCCGTACTTCCTCTTCGCCGGGGTGCTGCCCGACCGGATCGTCGCGCAGTCCCGGGCGTACGCCGCCGCCCACCCGGAGTTGGACGTCCGGGTGGCCGACCTGATCGGCGACTGCGACGCCCTCGCCGACCTGATCCTCGAACGCCATGCCGAGGCGGTACGCGGCGACATCCGGATGAACTGCGACACCTGCGCGTACCGGGTGCTGATGCCCGGCTTCGCCGACAAGGTGGGCCGGCCGCAGACCCCCCACGACCACCCCGACGACCCGGTCGGCGGGCACGGCCACCATCACCACGCCCACCCCGTCGACGGCCACCATCATCACGAGCCGCCGTTGCGTGCCGGGCACGTCGCCGTCGTCGGCGGCGGGCCGGGGCCCGACGACCTCATCACCGTCCGCGGTCGGGCGCTGCTCGACGCCGCCGACGTGGTGGTGGTCGACCGGCTCGCCCCGCAGGGGCTGCTCGCCGCGCTGCGCCCCGGCGTGATCGTCGTCGACGCGGCGAAGGTGCCCCGGGGACCGTCGGTCGGCCAGGACGCCATCAACGCCGCCCTGGTCACGCACGCCCGCGCCGGCCGGCGGGTGGTCCGGCTCAAGGGCGGCGACCCGTACGTCTTCGGGCGCGGCCACGAGGAGGTCCAGGCCTGCACGGCCGCCGGGGTGCCGGTGACCGTCGTTCCCGGCGTGAGCAGCGCGACCGCCGCGGCGGCGCTGGCCGGCGTGCCGGTCACCCACCGGGGTGTGGCGCACGAGTTCACCGTCGTCTCCGGACACCTGCCGCCCGGACACCCGGACTCGCTGGTCGACTGGGCGGCCCTCGCCCGGGCCCGTGGCACCCTGGTGCTGCTGATGGCCGTCGACACGGTCGACGCGATCGCCGCGGTGCTGCTGGCGCACGGCCGCGCCCCGGACACGCCGGTCCTCGCCGTGCAGGACGCCGGGCTCCCCGGGCAGCGGTCGCTGGCCGCGCGCCTGGACGAGATCGGGGCGGTCGCCGCCGGCAGCGGCGTCGGGCCGCCGGCCGTCTTCGTGGTCGGCCCGGTCGTGGCCCTGACCGACACGTCCGGACCACCCGCCGCCCCGAGGGAGGGTCAGCGGAGCGCCCGGGCCAGCGCGTAGCCCAGGGTGGCGGCCGTGACGGTCGCCGCCACGCTGAGCAGGGCGTTGACCAGGGCACGCCCTCGCCGACCGGTCCGGGCGAGGCGCACCGTCTCGTAGCTGAACGTCGAGTACGTGGTCAGCGCGCCGCACAGGCCGGTGCCGAGCAGCGCGCCGACCGCCGGCGGGACCGGGACGCCGACGAGGAACCCGAGCAGCAGGGAGCCGGCCACGTTCACGGTCAGCGTGCCCCAGGGGAACGCCGTACCGAAGCGGGCCTGCACCGCGCGGTCGGTGAGGTAGCGCAGTGGCGCCCCGACCGCCGCGCCGAGTGTGATCAGCAGTGCGGTCACCGGCCGGCCCCCGGCGTTCCGGCGTCGCGGCGCACCGGCGCGGCCGGCCGGCGCCCGGCGAGCCGGTCGGCGACGGCGTGACCCGCCGCGACGGCGAGCAGCGCGCCGACCAGGGTGGCCGCCAGGTACGCCAGGGCGGTCGCCGGCGCCCCGGCGACGACGAGGTGGTGCGCGTCGACCGCGTACGTGGAGAACGTGGTGTAGCCGCCGAGCACCCCGACGCCGAGGAACGGCCGGGCCAGGGCCGGCACGCCACGCCGGGTGAGCACCGCCATCAGGACGCCGATCAGCAGGCAGCCGCTCAGGTTGACCGCGAACGTGGCCCAGGGGAAGCCGGTCGGGCCGTGCGGCAGGGCGGCCGACACGCCGGCCCGGGCGAGGGCGCCGAGTGCACCGCCCGCGGCGACGGCCCCGAGCACCGCCGCCGGGTGGGCGGCCAGTTCGGCCCGGTCGGCGGGTACGCGCAGGTCGACGTCGGGGTCGACACGCCGCTGCTCCGGACCGGACACCCGCCCTCCCACCTGCTCCGGCGTCGGACCGGGTCACCCTACCTCGTGATCCACTCCGTGCCGCCGCCATCGCGGCCCCCGGACGTCGTGGATCACCCGATGCCGCCGGCACGGAGTGGATCACGCCGGCCGGGGCTCGGGGCTCGGGGCGAGCCGGGCGGACCGGCGAGCCGGGTGGGCCCGTGGGCCGGGGTCAGCGGACTCCGGCGACGGCCGCGTCGGCACCGCCTCGCCACACCGTGCCGACCTCGCCGAACCCGGCCCCGGTGAGCGCCGCGAGGTGCCAGGAGACCGGCGGGTTCCACTCCGGACTGTGCCCGGTCGGGTAGATCCGCCGCCGCTCCGCCACCAGCGGCGCCAGCGCGGGGTCGGCCGCCGCCAGGTCCCACCACTGTGACCAGGACGGTACGGCGCCGGCGGCGTACCGGGCGTCCCGGTGCGCCCGGGCCCGGTCGAGCAGGCGCTTGGTCAGGTCGGGCAGCGTGTCGTCCGGCATGTGGTCGGCGTTGGCCAGCAGGCCGCCGGGCCGGAGCAGGTCGCGTACCTCGGCGTAGAGGGCGGTGACGCGCTCCGCGGGCAGCCAGTGCAGTGCGGTGGCGGTGAGGACCGCGTCGTACTCGTGGTGGGGGAGCGCGTCCCGCCAGGCCGGCGTGCCGAGGTCGGCGGTGACGATCGAGACCCGGTCGCCGAGGGTGGCCCGGGCCAGGGCGAGCAGTGCCGGGTCCAGGTCGACCAGCGTCACCCGCGCGTCGGGGAAGCGTCGCAGCGTCCGCTCCGAGATGCTGCCGGTGCCGCCGGCGAGATCGAGCAGGCGCAGCGGGCGACCGCCGTCGTGGACGGCGTCGACGGCGTCCAGCATGGCCGTGAAGCGGTGCTCCCGGTCCGGTAGGTACGCCTCCTGCTGGCGGTCCCAGCTCTCCTGCCAGGCCGCCGCGTTCGCAATGTAAGGAGCCATGCGGAGAAGGCTAGTTACACTCGACGCTCGGTGTCCAGGCCTTCTTGCCAATAATTTGCAACTACGAAAGAATGGGCATTGCGATGATCGGCGCGGGGCCGGGAAGGCCGTCCTTCCCGGCCCCGCGCGCCGCACCCGTGCCGCGCCGACCGCCGCCGGATCGACGCGCTTTTCTACTACTGGGGTTCCTCCCAGCGCCGCGAGTCCGACGAGCGGATCGAGGCCAAGCTGGACGCCCTGCTGCGCGAGCGGAACCTCGACCCGCGGAACCTTTGACGCCGGACCGGCGTCACCGGCGTGACGCGGACGCGGGCCGGCGGTGGTGGCCGGCGCGGAGCGGGCGTACGGTACCAAGATCGGCGCGGTGCTGACCCCGCCCGAAGCGGCAGGCGTGAGGAGGGCCGTGGTGGAGGACCGTACCCCCCGCTCGGAGGAGCTGGAGCCGATCGAGCGGGCCGGCGTCGACGAGCTGCGGGCGGTGCAGTTGGAGCGGCTGCGCCGGTCGTTGCGGCACGCGTACGACCACGTGCCGCACTACCGCCGGGTCTTTACGGCCACCGGCGTGCACCCGGACGACTGCCGGGACCTCGCCGACCTGGCCCGGTTCCCGTTCACCACCAAGGCGGAGCTGCGCGACAACTACCCGTACGGGATGTTCGCCGTGCCGCGGGACCGGGTCGCCCGGCTGCACGCCTCGTCCGGCACCACCGGCCGGCCCACCGTCGTCGGGTACACGGCGGAGGACGTGCGGACCTGGGCGCGGCTGATGGCCCGCTCGATCCGGGCCGCCGGGGGCCGCCCCGGGGACCGGGTGCACGTCGCGTACGGGTACGGGCTCTTCACCGGCGGGCTCGGCGCGCACTACGGCGCCGAGGAGCTCGGCTGCACCGTCATCCCGGTCTCCGGCGGGATGACCGAGCGGCAGGTGCTGCTGATCCGCGACCTCCAACCCGAGGTCATCATGGTCACCCCCAGCTACATGCTCGCCATCGTCGACGAGATGGAACGGCAGGGCGTCGACCCGCGCTCCACCTCGCTGCGGATCGGGATCTTCGGCGCCGAACCGTGGACCGAGGACATGCGCCGCGAGATGGAGCGGCGCCTCGACATGCACGCCGTCGACATCTACGGGCTGTCCGAGGTCATGGGCCCGGGCGTGGCCGTCGAGTGCGTCGAGACGAAGGACGGCCTGCACCTGTGGGAGGACCACTTCTACCCGGAGATCATCGACCCGGTCAGCGGTGTGGTGCTGCCCGACGGGGAACGCGGCGAGCTGGTCCTCACCTCGCTCACCCGGGAGGCGATGCCGGTCGTCCGCTACCGCACCCGGGACCTCACCCGGCTGCTGCCCGGCACCGCCCGGCCGATGCGCCGGATCGAGAAGATCACCGGCCGGACCGACGACATGATGATCGTCCGGGGCGTGAACGTCTTCCCGACCCAGATCGAGGAGCTGATCCTGCGTACGCCCCCGCTGTCCCCGCACTTCCAGTGCGTCCTCGACCGGCAGGGGCGGATGGACACCCTCACCGTCCGGGTCGAGCGGCGGGCGGACGCCGACCGGGCGTCCGCCGAGCGGGCCGGCGCGGCGCTGGTCGCCCTGGTCAAGAACACCATCGGGGTGAGCGTGGCGGTCGAGGTGCTCGACCCGGACGGCGTGGAGCGGTCCATGGGCAAGATGCGCCGGATCGTCGACCAGCGGCGGGGCGGGTGACGTGGGGGAGCGCAACGCCGCGTACGACATGTTCGACGCCGACGTCGCCTCGCGCGCGCTCGGCATCGAGCTGGTCGAGGCCGCCGACGGCGCGGCGGTGGCCCGGATGCGGGTCACCGCCGCGATGGTCAACGGGCACGCCATCGCCCACGGCGGGTACGTTTTCCTGCTGGCCGACACCGCGTTCGCGCTGGCCTGCAACAGCCACGGCCCGGTGACCGTGGCCGCCGGCGGTGACGTCACGTTCGTCCGGCCGGCCCGCGTGGGGGACCTGCTCGTCGCCCGGGCCACCGAACGCACCCGGTACGGCCGCAGCGGCATCTACGACGTCACCGTCACCCGCGACGACGGCGAGGTGGTCGCCGAGTTCCGGGGTCGCAGCCGTACGCTGAACGGCTCCTGAGCCGGACGCGGCGCCCGGCGGCGTCCGGCAGGATGTGCACATGGGACACGTCGCGCTCTTCCACTCCGTGTACGGGCTGCGGCCCGCCGTGCTCGCCGCCGCCGACCGGCTGCGCGCCGCCGGGCACCGGGTGATCGCCCCCGACCTGTACGGCGTCCCGGCGGCGCAGACCGTCGACGAGGGAATCGCGCTGCTGGACAAGATCGGCTGGGAGGTCGTCGTGGAGCGGGCCCGGGCGGCCGTCCGCGACCTGCCCGCCCACCCGGTGTTCCTCGGGTTCTCGATGGGTGCCGGCGTGGCCGGCGCGATGCTGCGCGCGCGTCCCGCCGCCGCGGGGCTGGTGCTGCTGCACGCCGCCAGCGGCGCGCCGGACGGGGTGCGGCCCGGCCTGCCGGTGCACGTGCACCTCGCCGACCCCGACCCGTGGGAGCCGCCGGACGAGTTCGACGCCTGGCAGCGGGAGATGACCACGGCCGGCGCCGACCTGACGGTGCACCGGTACCCGGGCGTCGGCCACCTGTACACCGACCCGGACGTGCCCGACTACGACCAGGCCGCCGCCGAACGCACCTGGGAGCGGGTCCTGGCCTTCCTCGACCCCCACTGACGGCCGGGCCCGCGCGGGCCCCGCGTCCGCCGCCCCGGTGGCGCTGAGCGCCGTGATCGCCTACCCGGCAGCGGTACGACCGCCGGTCGCGGTGCCGCTGCGGCGTATCCGGTCACGCGGCGGCGGTGTGGCGGGGCGGGGATCCGGGGGTGGCCGTGGCGGAGCCGGAGCCGTCGCGTGCGGCGGCGGGGATGAGGTCGGCCAGGGACGTGGCGGTGGCCGCGAGGCGGGGAGAGCCGGCGCCGGCGGTGTCCGGACGAATGCCCGCCTGGGATGGCCGGCCGGGCGTGCGACCGGCCGCGCCGGGGGCGGGCTGGAGGCCCGGTCCGGACGGCACGTCGCCAGTGCGGTGGGCGACGACCGGATTCGGGTGGCCGTGGGGCGTGGGGCGCGGATGGCCACCGGCGGATGCCGGACCGGTGCGGGGGTCGGCGGACACCGGACGTGGCGGGGTGTCGGCGGGCACCGGGCGCGGGCCAGGCTCGGCGGACCGGGCCGTCGGCGCGGCGGGCGCGACCGTGGCGAGGGCGGACGGTCCGCGCCGCTGGTCGGCGCGGGCGAGCAGGCCGGATCGGGCCGCCCGGGTCAGCCGGGCGGTGGCGACCGTGGCGACCACCGGGTCGCCCACGGCGTACCCGGCCGGGCGCCGGGTCAGCAGGCCCCGGTCGACCAGCTCACGCAGCGCCGCCATCGCCCGGCCGGGCACCCAGCCGAGCAGCTGGTCCACGGCGGCGGCGTCGACGGGGGTACCGGCCGCCGCGACCGCCATGAGCACCGCCCGCCGGGGGCCGTCGAGCCGGTCCAGCCGGGTGTCGACGGTCCGGCGTACCGGGTCGGGCACCGGCATCCGTGCCGGGTCGGCCCCGTCGGGTGGCAGCGCCGCCACGTAGGCCGCGGCCCGCCCCGGATTCCCGTCGACCCACGGCAGCAGGGCCGCGACCAGCGGCGCGGGGCGGCCCGCCCGGTGCAGCAGGTGGCGCAGCAGCCGCCCGGACTCCATCGTGGACAGCCGGCCCAGCGGAACCCGGCACCCCGGGTCGCCGGGCCGGGCATCGGCCCGGTCCGGACCGTGCAGCGCCACCACGGCGAGCGGCACGGCCCGGGTACGGGCGGCGGTGAGCAGCCGGTGCAGGAAGTGACCCAGCTCCGGGGCGCCCCGGTCGAGGTCGTCGACCGCCACCACCACCGGCTGCCGCTCGGCGAGCGCGAGCAGGCACTCCTGCCAGACGGCCGCACCCCGCAGCGCGTCGGCCCCGGCGTCCGGCGCGGCCAGCAGACCTTCCAGGGCGTACACGGCCTCGGTCCGGCGCGGTGCCGGCACCAGGTCGGTCACGGCGGCGGCGAGCTGCCGGCGTACCACCGGGGGCGTGTCCTGCGCGCGGAGGCCGGCGAAGCCGCGGACCTGGTCCGCGACGGGCGCCAGGGCCTCCGCCGGGTACGGCGGGCAGTGCGCGACGCACCAGCGGACCGGGTTCCCGTCGACCGCCTCGACCGTCCGGACCAGTTCGTGCAGCAGCCGGCTGCGCCCGCTGCCGGCCGGGCCGACCAGCGACACCCACCGCGGCCGGCGCTCCCGGACCGTCCGCACGAGCTGGTCCCGGACGGTGGCCAGTTCCCGTCGCCGCCCGATCAGCGGGCCGGCGTGCCGGCCGGGCGCGGGCCGGGTCACGTCGGTGGCGTGCCACACGTCCAGCGGCAGCGCCTTGCCCGCGACCGCCACCGGCGGCACCGGACGCTGGTCGATCAGCCCGTCGGTGGCCCGGTGGGTCGCGGCGCAGAGCGCGACGCCGCCCGGCGGGGCGTACTCCTGGAGGCGCGCGGCCAGCGTGATGACCGCGCCGCTCGCCGTGCCGTGCCCCCCGTCCCGGGTCGCGGCCAGGTCCACCACCGCCTCGCCGGTGGCCACCCCGACCCGGACCCGCAGCGCGGGCCCCCCGACCAGCGACCGCCGGTCCAGCGACCGCTGGATCTCCAGCCCGGCGCGCACCGCCCGGTACGCGTCGAACCCGTCGGACTCGCGCGCGCCGAACAGGGCCATCACCGCGTCCCCGATGTACTTTTCCACCACGCCGTGCCAGCGGCCCAGCACCCCCGCCACGGTGTCGAAGTAGGCGTGCTGCAACGCCCGGACGTCCTCCGGGTCCAGCCGGTCGACCAGCGCCGTGGACCCGACGATGTCGGCGAAGAGGACGGTCACCGTCCGTCTCTCCACCGGCACCGGCCAGCGGTCCGGCGGATCGGCGGAGCACCGCGTGGGACGCGCCGGGACCGCGCTGAGGGTTCGCCCCGCGACGCGCCCCGGACCAGCGGCGATGGTGAACATGGGCATCGCACCTGCCCTTCCCCCCGGTTGGTGGCTGACGACGATCGGAGACTGTCACCCCTGGGCCGACCGGGGATCGGCAGAACGACGTATGTCCGCCGGCCGCAACCTTTGGTCGCAATGTCGACCCGATGAGTACGAGAGGACCGAAAGGCCTGTAGAACGGTCCGGGGACCTGTGACTAGGCTGCGTGCCATGGCCAGCGATGTGGACGGTGCACCGCTCGTCGGCCGGGCCGACCTGGTCAAGGCGGTACGGTCCGCGCTGCTCGGGGCCGTCGCCCAGGGGCACACCGCGGCGGTCTTCCTCTCCGGTGAGAGCGGGGTGGGCAAGAGCCGGCTGCTGCGCGAGGTGGGCGCCGGGCTGCGGGACGCGGGCGCCCTCGTGCTCACCGGCGCCTGCCTGGACATCGGCGATGCCTCACCGCTGCATCCGCTGCTCCAGGCCCTGCGCCGCTTCGACGCCGAGTTGACCGCCTCGCACGCCCGCACGGCGTCCGCGGTGCGCGGGCTGCTCGGGATGTTCGCCGAGGAGACCGCCGGGTCGGACAGCGCCGGGGCGCTGCTGGAGCGGGTCTCGCGGGGCCTGCACCTGATCGCCGAGGGGCGGCCGCTCGTGCTCGTCCTCGACGACCTGCAGTGGGTCGACCGGAGCACCCGGCAGCTCCTGCTCTACCTGCTGGCCGGCCTGGGCGACCTGCAGGTGTCGGTGCTGGCGGCCGTCCGGGCGGAGTCGCTGCAGGGCGCCCACCCGCTGCGCCGGGTGCTCACCGAGCTGCGTCGCCTGCGGACGGTGCAGGTGATCGACCTGGCCCCGCTGGACCGGGCCGCCACCGACCAGCTCGCCGCGGCGGTCGTCGGCCGGCCCCTGACGCCCGACGCCGCCGACCTGGTCTGGCAGCGCAGCGGCGGCAACCCGTTCGTGGTGGAGGAACTGGCCCGCGACCTGCGCGACGGCCGGGACGGCCTCTCCGACAACGTGCGCGAGATCTTCCTGTCCCGGGTGGACGCGCTGCCGCAGCACGCGCACTCGGTCGTGCACGCGGTGGCGGCCGGTGTCGAGCCGGTGGAGCACTGGCTGCTCGCCAAGGTGGTGCGCCTGCCGGAGGACGAGCTGATCGAGGCGGTCCGGGCGGCGGTCGCGCACCGGCTGCTGGTCGGCGCCGACGACGGCTACCGGCTGCGGCACCGGCTGGTCGCCGAGGTTCTGGAACACGAGCTGCTGCCCGCGGAGCGGGCCGCCCTGCACCGGCGGTACGCCGAGGCGCTGACCGCCGCGCCGGACGAGCTGCACCAGGCCCGGCTGGCGCACCACTGGCGGTTGGCCGGCGAGCCCGCCCGGGCCCTGCCGGCCGCGGTGGCGGCCGCCGAGGAGGCCGAGCGGCTGCACGGCTACGCCGAGGCGCACCGGCACTGGTCGGCCGCCCTGCAGCTGGCCGACGCGCCCGCCGCCGGGGCGGCCGTGGACCGGGTCACCCTGCTGGAGCGGGCCGCGGAGGCGGCGCACCACTGCGGCGAGCACGCCCGGGCCCTGGCCCTGCTGGAGGAGCTGGCCGCCTCCGACGCCGACCGGCCGGCGTGCGCGCTGCACATCCGCCGGGCCCGCTACCTGGCGGCGGCCGGCCGGTCGGCGCTGGCCGAGGCGGAGTACCAGCGGGCCCTGGACAACCCGGACTGCACGCCGGGTGAGCGGGCCACCGCGGCCGCGCACCTGGCCGAGCTGCTGCTGCACCTCGGGCGGTACGCCGACGCCGGCCGTCGCGCCCGGGAGGCGCTGGAGCTGTCCGCGGCGGTGGAGGGCTCCACGTCGGAGGTCGTCCTCGCCAGCGCGGCGCTCGGCTTCTCCGAGGCGTACCTGGAGGACCCGGACTCCGGCCTGGCCGCCGTCCGGCGGGCGCTGGAGACCGCCGAGCGGGCCGGCCGCCCGGAGGACGTGGCGTGCGCGTACCTGCACCTGGCCGAGCTGCTCACCGGTCCGCTGAACATCCTCGAGGAGGGCGTCGTGGTGGCCCGGCGGGGCGCCGAGCGGGTCGCCGAGCTGGGGCTGGGCCGCACGTACGAGACGCGCCTGCTCGCCATCGCCACCAACGGCCTGTTCCGGGTCGGCCAGTGGGCCGAGGCGGAGAAGGTGGTGGCGGCGGCGCTGCGCCACCGGCCGTCCGGCGCGGACGCCGTCGAGTTGCTGCTGGCCCGCTGCCGGCTCTCCGTCGGGTACGGCGACATCGAGGCCGCCGACCGGGACCTGGACGCGGTGGCCACGGTGCTCGCCGGCGGCGGCGCCCGGCACGTGATCCCGCTGCTCACCCTGCGCGCCGGGCTGGCGATGTGGCAGGGCCGGCACGACCTGGCCCGGCAGGCGGTGCAGCGCGGCCTGACCGAGAGCCGCTCCGACGACGTGACCATCCTCGCCGCGCTGGTCTGGCACGGCCTGCGCGCCGAGGCGGAGGCGCACGCCAGTCGCACCGTCGACGTCGACCCGACGGCGGTACGGCGCCTGCGCGAGGCCGCCGAGCGGGTGGCCCGCAAGAGCGCCTCGGCCCCACCGGCGGTCCGCAACGTCGTGGACGCCTTCCTGGCCCTGTGCGCCGCCGAGGTGAGCCGGCTCGACGGGAGTGACCCGGAGCTGTGGGCGCGCTCGGTCGCCGAGTGGGACCGGCGCAACCATCCGTACCCGGCGGCGTACTCGCGGCTGCGTCAGGCCGAGGCGCTGCTCGCCCGGCGCAGCCGCAGCGCCACCGCCGGAAAGCTGCTGCGGGCGGCGTACCAGGTGGCGCAGGGGTTGGGCGCGGTCCCGTTGACCTCGGAGATCCGGACCCTGGCCGGGCGGGCGCGAGTGTCGCTGGAGGAACGGGACACCGCGTCCGGCGCGTCGGCCGCCGCGTCGTGCGACGGGGACGAACTGGCGGTGCTCACCGCCCGGGAGCGGGAGGTGCTCTCGGCGGTGGCCGAGGGGCTGACCAACAAGGAGATCGGCCAGCGGCTGTTCATCAGCGAGCGGACCATCGGGGTGCACGTGTCGCACATCTTCGACAAGCTGCACGTCCGCACCCGGGTCCAGGCAAGCGCGATCTTCCTGCGCAACCGCCCCGCCTAGGACGCCGGCCCTCCGCGCGCACGTACGTATACGTCGTTCTACTGATCCGACCGACCGCCGTCGGCTGCAAGGCTGTGCACCGTCACCAGGACAGGTGACCTTGGGGGGAGCAGGTGGAGGAGAGATGACCGAACCGGTTTGGGGGCCCGTTCACCGGGACATCGTCGACCTGCTCGCCGATCGTCCCGCGGATGTTCCGGCCGTCGTGGACCACCTCACGAAGTTGCAGGACCTGCTGGTCCGGCTCCCTCCGCTGGAGGAGAGCTGCCCCCTCGCGGACTTCAACAAGCTCTACCTGGTCATCACCGAAAGCGTGCTGAACGGTCTCTACGACGACTGGTTCGCCGACCCGGTCTTCCTGTCCCGGCTGGACGTCGAGTTCGCCGCGCGCTACTTCGACGCGCTGCGCTTCTGGACCGACTCCAGCCCGAACTGCCCGAAGGCGTGGTCGTGCCTGTTCGAGCGCATGCGCGGCCCGGACGCCCGGCCGCTGCCGTCGGCCGCCGCGGGGGTCAACGCGCACATCAACTACGACCTGCCGTTCGCCCTGGTGACGACGTTCGACAGCCTGGAGTCGGAGCCGATGGACGGCACCGACCAGCACCGCGACTACCTGAAGATCAACGAGATCTTCGCGGACAAGATCCCCGGCCTGCGTCGCGGTTACCTGGACCAGTGGCAGTTGATGATCGACATGCTCAACGGCGACATCGACGACTGGTACCAGGGCGAACTGGTCGAGTACACGCGCGACGTCGCCTGGCGTAACGCGCAGAAGATCTGGCGGTGCCGGCACGATCCGACCGCCCACGAGTGCGAGCGGGCGCGGCTGGACGACAACGCCGCCCTGCTCGGCCGGTTGCTGCTGTCGCCCCTCGGGGCGTTCCTGCAGTAGCCGGGACGGGGGGTCCCCGCGCTCCGCGTCGCCGAACCACACCCGGGGCCGTACGCCCTGGGCCTTGAGCTCGTCCGGCCGGGTGTCGGTGGCCTGCTGGAACAGCGCGATCCGGGTCTCCGC
>NZ_JBEYSU010000027.1:0-83032 GCF_040704235.1 Micromonospora sp. NPDC047707 | reverse complement strand
CCCCCTACAACCCCGACCGGCACCGAGCCCTCCAACACTTGCTCAGCCAAGATCAACCGGCGATGGCTTGACACAGGGCAACTCACGCCGTCACCTCGCTCCGCTCGGCGGCGACGCGCGGCGCCGGGCTGCCGGCCCGTCGGCGTCGCCCGACATGATCGCTCACGGTGTCATCTCCCGTACGCGACGCTCACTCACCCGGCGACGCTAAGCGCGTACGGCGTAGTCGAGGTGAACATCGGGTGGCGGCCGGGTGGACCACTTCGGTGTGTGATCCTTTGGGTGATGAACGAGCCGACCGAACAGACGACCGAGCCGACCGAACCGCGCCGGAATCGGGCCGCCCGGCGCGCCGGTGAGTTCCCTCCGCCGCCCGAGCCGCTGCCCCGCCCGGTGTTGGACAGCCACACCCACCTCGACATCACGGTCAGCGAGGCCGGCGTGCCCGGCGGCGGCCCGGTCGACGACCCGGTCACGCGGGCGATCGAGGTGGCCGCGGCCGTCGGCGTCGACCGGCTGGTGCAGGTGGGCGTCGACGTCGAGTCGTCCCGGTGGGGCGCGGAGGTCGCCCAGAAGTACCCGGCGGTCGTCGCCACCGTCGCACTGCACCCCAACGAGGCGCCCCGCCTGTCCGACCTGGACGAGGCGCTGCGCGCGATCGAGACCCTCGCGGCCCGGGACCGGGTACGCGGCATCGGCGAGACCGGGATGGACTTCTACCGCACCGGCGACGAGGGCCGCGCCGCGCAGGAGGAGAGCTTCCGCGCGCACATCGCCATCGCGAAGCGGTACGGCAAGACCCTGGTCATCCACGACCGGGAGGCACACGCCGACGTGCTGCGGATCCTCGACGAGGAGGGTGCCCCGGACACGGTGGTGCTGCACTGCTTCTCCGGCGACGCGGACTTCGCCCGCGAGTGCGTCCGCCGCGGCTACCTGCTCAGCTTCGCCGGCACCGTCACCTTCGGCAGCGCCGCGGCGCTCCGCGAGGCCGCCGCGCTCACCCCGCTGGACCAGATCCTCGTGGAGACCGACGCGCCGTACCTCACCCCGATGCCGCACCGCGGCCGGCCGAACGCCTCGTACCTGATCCCGCTCACCGTCCGCTCCCTCGCCACGACCATGGGCGCGGACCTGGACGACCTGTGCGCCGCCATCTCCACGACCGGTGACCGCGCCTTCGGACCGTGGTGAAAGGAGGGGCCCCTTGTTAACGCCTCCGGTAGGTGAAGGGTCCCTTCCAATCATCGCGGCCAGCCCGCATACGCTACGGGGCGTGACCGGTCTCCTCGGCCCGGCGGAGATCCGGGACCTCGCCGCCCGTCTCGGCGTGGCGCCAACCAAGAAGCTCGGCCAGAACTTCGTGCACGACCCCAACACCGTGCGCCGGATCGTCACCACCGCCGGGCTGGCCCCCGACGACGTGGCGCTGGAGGTCGGACCCGGACTCGGCTCCCTCACCCTCGCGCTGCTGCCCGTCGCCGCGCACCTGCACGCCGTGGAGATCGATCGCACGCTGGCCGGCGCGCTGCCGGAGACCGCCGCCCGGTACGCCGGCCCCGCCGCGGACCGGCTCACCGTGCACCACGCCGACGCGCTGCGGGTCACCGGCGCCGACCTCGCCGAGCCGGCACCGACCGCCCTGGTGGCCAACCTGCCGTACAACGTCGCCGTGCCGGTGGTGCTGCACCTGCTCGCCGAACTGCCCACCCTGCGGCACGGCCTCGTCATGGTGCAGAAGGAGGTCGCCGACCGGCTCGTCGCCGGTCCCGGCTCCAAGGTGTACGGCGTTCCGTCGGTCAAGCTCGCCTGGTACGCCCGCGCCCGCGCCGCCGGGAAGGTCCCACCCAACGTGTTCTGGCCGGTGCCGAACGTCGACTCCGGCCTCGTCGCCTTCACCCGCCGCGAGCCGCCCCGCCCCGACGTACCCCGGGAGCGGGTCTTCGCCGTGGTGGACGCGGCGTTCGCGCAGCGTCGCAAGACCCTCCGCGCGGCCCTGGCCGGCTGGGCCGGCGGCGCCGACCGTGCCACCGAGGCCCTCACCGCCGCCGGAGTGGACCCGGGCGCACGCGGGGAGTCACTCACCGTCGAGCAGTTCGCCGCCATCGCCGCGTCGGCCCCGGCCGCCGCACCCGCCGCCCGCTAGGCTGGCGCCGGACCCGCCCCGGGCCCACCTGAACGCGTACGCCGCCCCAACCGGCCGACTCCGCCGAGGAGCTGATCGTGACCAAGCCGTTCGACATCCGGCCGCACGTCGGGGACCTGATCCCGTGACCGAGGCCTGGCGACCGGACGACGACGAGCCGCGCGGTGCCAGCGGGCCGGTACGCGTGAAGGTGCCCGCCAAGGTCAACCTGCACCTCGGGGTCGGGCCGCTGCGCCGCGACGGCTTCCACGAGCTGAACACCGTCTACCACGCGATCTCCATCCACGACGAGCTGACCGCCCGGCGCGGCGACACCCTCACCCTGACTATGGAGGGTGAGGGCACCGGTGAGCTGGCCCTGGACGACACCAACCTGGTCATCCGGGCCGCGCACGCCCTCGCCGGCTACGCGGGCGTCCTCCCGCACGCCCGGCTGCACCTGCGCAAGCACATCCCGCTCGCCGGGGGCCTGGCCGGTGGCAGCGCCGACGCCGCCGCCGCGCTGGTCGCCTGCGACGCGCTGTGGGGCACCGGGTTGTCCCGCGACGAGCTGGCCGGCATCGCCGCCGACCTCGGCTCCGACGTGCCGTTCCTGATCCACGGCGGCACCGCGCTCGGCACCGGCCGGGGCGAGGCGGTCAGCCCGGTGCTGGCTCGCCCCACCTCCTGGCACTGGGTCGTCGCGATCGCCGACGGCGGCCTGTCCACCCCCGCCGCGTACCGGGAACTCGACCGGCTCCGCGACGCCGGGACCGCCGGCCCGCCGCTTGGCAGCACCGACGCGCTGCTCGCCGCGCTGCGCCAGCGCGACCCCCGGGTGCTCGCCGCCGCCCTCGGCAACGACCTCCAGGACGCCGCCCTCTCCCTGCGCCCGTCCCTGGCCGCCACGCTCAAGGCGGGCGAGGCGGCGGGCGCGCTCGCCGGCATCGTCTCCGGGTCCGGGCCCACCTGCGTCTTCCTCGCCGTCGACGAGGCCCACGCCGTCCGCGTCGCCGCCGAGCTGAACGCCGCCGGGGTGTGCCGGGAAGCCCGCACCGCGCACGGCCCCGTCGCCGGCGCCCGGATCGTCTGAACGGGCCCGCCGCCGGACGGTGATCGGTTCGATCCCGCCCGCGTCGCGGCGTCCCCTCCCGACGCCGGCGACCTGGAGTTGATCGAGGGAACAGGGTCGGTCCGTCGCACCGTTGACCAGCGTCGGGCCGGCGCCGGCGGCGCCCGACGGATGCCGCCCGCAGCGGGGACCGGCGTGCGCGTCACGGCGCGGCGGGCCGGCGAGCCGGTCCGCGTACCCTGGGAGGCCAGGCGTCCCCAGGTGCCCACCGGCACCGGGACGCCTTGATCATGAGAGGTGGGACAGTGGCCAACATCGTCAACCTGGACCGGGTGTCCAAGGGCTACGGCGCCGCCGGGCCGCTGCTCACCGACGTCTCACTCGGCCTCGACGACGCCGACCGGATCGGTGTCGTCGGCCTCAACGGCGCCGGCAAGTCGACCCTGCTGCGGCTGCTCACCCGGCAGGAGGAGCCGGACGACGGCCGCGTCACCCACCGCCGCGACCTGCGGGTGGCCTGGCTCCCGCAGACCCTCCAACTGGCGCCGGACGCCACCGTCCGGGACGTCGTCCTCGGTACCGCCTGGCTCGGCGAGAGCATGGGAGCCGAGCACGAGTGGGCCGGCGACGCCGGCGTCCGCGCCATCCTCGACGGCCTCGGCATGCCCCACCTCGGCCTCGACGCGCCGGTCGGCCCGATGTCCGGCGGCGAGCGCCGCCGGGTGGCCCTCGCGGCGCTGCTCGTCCGCGACTCCGACCTGCTCGTCCTCGACGAGCCCACCAACCACCTCGACGTCGGCGGCGTCGACTGGCTGGCCCGGCACCTCATCGGCCGCAAGGGCGCGCTCGTCGTGGTCACCCACGACCGGTGGTTCCTCGACGCCGTCTGCACCACCACCTGGGAGGTCGCCGAGCAGGCCGTCCGCGCGTACGAGGGCGGCTTCGCCGCCTGGACCCTCGCCC
This sequence comes from Micromonospora sp. NPDC047707, assembly GCF_040704235.1. NCBI lineage: Bacteria > Bacillati > Actinomycetota > Actinomycetes > Micromonosporales > Micromonosporaceae > Micromonospora > Micromonospora sp. NPDC047707. Next base: position 78,872 of record NZ_JBEYSU010000027.1, on the reverse strand, counting down.
GCGCCGAACGGGAGCGGGTCGCCGCCGCCACCGAGGCCCGCCGGCAGAACCTGCTCCGCAAGGAAATCGCCTGGCTGCGCCGCGGCGCCCCCGCCCGCACCTCCAAGCCCAAGTTCCGCATCGACGCGGCCAACACGCTCATCGCCGACGTCCCGCCGCCGCGCGACACCATGTCGCTGCAACGCCTCGCCACCGCGCGGCTCGGCAAGCAGGTGTACGACCTGGAGCACGTCCGCCTCCACGCCGGCCCCAAGGAGATCCTGCACGACCTCACCTGGCAGGTCGGCCCCGGCGACCGCATCGCCGTCCTCGGCCGCAACGGCGCCGGCAAGACCACCCTGCTGCGGATGCTCGCCGGTGTCACCCACCCCGACGGCGGCCGGTTCGCCGCCGGCTCCACCGTCCGCCCGGCGTTTCTCTCCCAGGAACTCGCCGAACTCCCCGGCCACCTGCGCGTCCTCGAAGCCGTCGAGGAGGTCGCCCGGCGCGTCCGCCTCGGCGACCGGGAGATCTCCGCCGCCCAGCTCGCCGAGGTCTTCGGCTTCGACGACCGGCGGCTCTGGACCCCCGTCTCCGACCTCTCCGGAGGCGAACGACGCCGGCTCCAGATGCTCCGGCTGCTCGCCGGCGAGCCGAACGTCCTCCTGCTCGACGAGCCCACCAACGACCTCGACACCGACACCCTGGCCGCCCTCGAGGACCTGCTCGACTCCTGGCCCGGCACGATCGTCGTGGCCAGCCACGACCGGTACCTCATCGAGCGGGTGACCGACTCCGCGTACGGGATGTTCGGCGACGGCCGGCTGGTGCACCTGCCCGGCGGAGTCGACGAGTACCTGGCCCGGGCCGCCGAGGGGGCGGCGGCCCCGGCGCCCGCGTCGTCGGCCGGGGCGCCCGCCGCGCCGGCGGCGGCGGAGGGGATGTCCGCCGCCGAGGTACGCCAGGCCCGCAAGGAACTCGCGAAGCTGGAGCGGCAGGTCGGCAAGCTGGAGCAGAAGGAGGCGGACCTGCTCGACCGGCTCGCCGCCAACGCCACCGACTACGCCGCGGTCGCCGACCTCGACGCTCAGCTCAAGGACGTCCGCGCCGAACGGGAGCAGGTCGAGGAGGCCTGGCTGGCCCTGGCCGACCAGCTCCCCGCCGCCTGACGGTCGCCCCGGCACGACCGGCGGGGGCCGTGTGCGGCGTCACACCGGGACATGCGGGAGAATCACCGGCGACCCTCTTCCGTTCGTCGTTGGAGACTCAGAGATGGCGCACACCCCCGTCAACCACCCCGCGCGGCCGATCTACCGGGCGATCGGCGGGCTGACCGGTCTGTACCTGGTCGCCTTCGGCGTGCTCGGCCTCATCGCCAGCGCCGGCAACGAGGTCCTCGCCCAGGACGACACCACCGTCATCGGCCAGGGCACGAACGTCGGCTTCTCGCTGCTCAGCCTGCTGCTCGGCGGTGCCGTGCTGGCCGGCACGGTCATCGGGCGCAACCTCGACGTGGTGATCAACCAGTGGCTGGCGTACGTCATCATGGCGCTCAGCCTGGCCGGGCTCGCGTTCATCCGGACCGAGGCGAACATCTTCAACTTCAGCGTCGCCACCGTCATCGTGCTGATGGTGGTCGGCCTCGTCCTCCTCATGGTCGGCATGTACGGCAAGGTCGGGACGGACGAGGAGAAGGAGGCGTGGCAGAAGGCTCGGCTGGTGCTCTGAGGCGCGTCGGTTGCGCTTGGGGTTCTCGCCGGAGCCCGACCCGCTCCGGGCGGTCAGGCTTGATCCCTCCGCGGGTCGGGCTCCGGCGAGAACCTGTCGTGGTGCCGGTCCGGGCGCACCCGCCGGGTCGGGGTGGGAACTCCGTGGTCGCGGTCCCCGGGTCGGTGCCGGCTCTGGTGCCCCTGCTGGTGATTCGGGGTACGTGGGGCGCTCGTGCGGGTGACAATCCTCCTGAATGTCGTCATTCTCGTGGAGGGGTCATGGCGCACTTTCCGGTCAACCATCCGGCGCGGCCGATCTACCGGGTCCTCTCCGGGCTGATCGGGCTCTACATCCTGGTCTTCGGTGTCTGGGGCACGGCGTCGACGCTGGGCGACCCGCTCTTCGAACAGGACGGCGACTGGGTACTCGGCCTGCGTACCAACCTCGCGTTCTCACTGGTCTCCGTCGTCTTCGGCGCCTTCCTGCTGGTGGGCGCGTCCCGGCGCGGCAACCTGGGCCACTACATGAACCTCACCGCCGGGATCGTCTTCCTGGTCACCAGCATCCTCATGATGTCGGTGATGCAGACTTCGGCCAACTTCCTCAACTTCTCGATGTCGACCGTCATCGTCTCGATGATCTTCGGGCTGATCCTGCTCGGGACAGGCCTCTACGACAAGGTCGGCCCCCCGGAGCACGCCGACGAGGCGCGGCGCCACCGCAACCACCCGATCGGCGCCCCGCGCCCCTGACTCACCGCCCCCGTACGGTGATCAGGCCCGGCTTCGCCTCCAGGTGCGACAGGCCGTTCCAGGCCAGGTTCACCAGGTGCGCGGCCACCGTCTCCTTGCGCGGCTTGCGCACCTCCAGCCACCACCGGCCGGTCAGCGCCACCATCCCCACCAGCGCCTGTGAGTAGAGTTCGGCGAGCTTCGGGTCGTACCCCCGGCTGGAGAACTCGGCGCCCAGGATGTGCTCCACCTGGTGGGCGACGTCGTTCAGCACGCTGCTGAAGTTCCCGGTGGCCGACATCAGCGGCGACTCCCGGACCAGCACCCGGAACCCGCTGGTCTCCTCCTCGATGTACGTGAGCAGGGTCAACGCCGCCTGCTCCAGCAGCTCGCGCGGGTGGCCGGCGGTCAACGCGGTGGTGATCCGGTCCAGCAGGCTGCGGACCTCCCGGTCCACGACCACCGCGTACAGGCCCTCCTTGCCGCCGAAGTGCTCGTACACCACCGGCTTGGAGACCTTGGCCCGCGACGCCACCTCCTCGATCGACGTGGCGTCGAACCCGCGCTCGGCGAAGATCTGCCGGGCGATCGAGATCAACTGCTCGCGCCGCTGCGTCGCGGACATGCGTACGCGGGAGGTCTTGCCGGCCGCCGGCACCGCCCGGCGGCGGCCCGCGGTGCCGTCGCCGCCCGCGGCATCCGTCATGTCGTCACCTCGTCGGCGCTCGGTGACGCCCTGTCGTGGGATGGAGCCGGTCACCCGGCCATACTGCCAGGTAACGTCGGGCGCTACCGACCGCTTACCGCTCGGTGTCCGCCCTCACCAGCTTGGCCGCGATCCGCTCGGGCTTCGGCCACCGGACGTCCCGGGCGCCGCCCAGCTTCTCGAACAGCCAGATCACCCGGGCCGAGATGTCCACCTGGCCGGGCAGCACGCCGTGCCGGGCGCTGGTCGGGTCGGCGTGGTGCAGGTTGTGCCAGCTCTCGCCGAAGGACAGGATCGCCAGCGGCCAGAAGTTCGCCGCCCGGTCGCCCTGGCGCATCGCGAACGGGCGCTCGCCGTACACGTGGCAGACCGAGTTGATCGACCACGTGACGTGGTGCAGCAGCGCGATGCGCACCAGGCCGCCCCAGAAGAACGCGGCCAACGCGCCCTGCCACGACCAGGTGAGCAGCCCGCCCATCACGGCCGGACCGAGCACCGACACCGCCACCAGCGCCGGGAAGGACCGGTCGACGCGGTTGATGTCCCGGTCGGCGATCAGATCCGGTGCGAAGCGCTTCCGGTTGGACAGTTCCCGGTTGAACAGCCAGCCGACGTGGGCGTGGAACAGCCCCTTCGTCAACCCGCGGACGGTGGCGCCGAACCGCCACGGCGAGTGCGGGTCACCCTCCAGGTCGGAGAAGGCGTGGTGGCGCCGGTGGTCGGCCACCCACTGGATGATCTCGCCCTGCACCGCCAGCGAACCCGCGACGGCGAGGCCGACCCGCAGCGCCCGCGTGGCCTTGAAGGAGCCGTGCGTGAAGTAGCGGTGGTAGCCGACCGTGATGCCGAGCCCGGAGGCCACGTACCAGAATCCGGCGACCGCCACGTCCGTCCAGGTCAACCAGCCGCCCCAGGCGACCGGCACGGCGGCCACCAGGGCCACGAACGGAACGACCACGAACACCCAGAGGGCGATGAGGATGCCGCGGGACTGGGCGCCGTCGGTGAGGGGCTTCGGGCCGGTCGGGGCGGGTTCGACGAGAGCGGTCGACATGGCACCTCGCAGAGGGGACGGAGGTCACGAGCTACGCTTACGTCACCGTAACTTGGGCGGGCCGGGCGCGCACCGGACAGAGTCGCGAATGAATGGCTGCTTCTGTCGTACGCCCGTCCTAATCTCCTGGCCATGACCGATCCGCTCGCCGGCCGGCCGCCGACCGGGCCGCGGGCCGCCGCCTCACCGCTCTACCAGGAGGCGCTCCGACTCCGCCGCGCCGGTTGCACCGTTCCCGAGATCGCGCGCCGGGTCGGCGTGGCGCGGTCGACCGCCTGGCTGTGGATCGGGCACCTGCCGTTGAAGCGGGACGTCGCGGAGGTCCGGGCCCGCCGGCGGGCGCACTCGAAGGTCATGACCGATGCGCTCTGGGCGGAGCACCGGGCCGCGCGGGACGCGGCTCGTGCCGAGACGGTGGCCAGGGCGGCCGCGTGGGTCAAGAGGCTGCGGCATCGCGAGCTGGTCCTGGTGGGCGCGGCCATCTACTGGGCCGAGGGGACCAAGGCGAAAACCGTGGCGGCCCCACGACTGCCGGGTCCGCTTCGTGAACAGCGACCCGATGTTGATAGCGCTGTTCCTGCGCTTCCTAGAGGAGATGGGCGTCCGTCGCGAGACGCTGCGGTACCGGGTGAGCATCCACGAGAGTGCGGACGCCGGGGCGGCGGTCGTCTGGTGGGCGGACGTGGTGGGCGTCCCACCGGACTGCTTCCAGCCCACGTCGCTCAAGCGTCACCGCCCGGCCACCGTCCGGCGGAACACGGGCGAGAGCTATCGGGGCTGTCTGAGCGTCGAGGTCCCGCAGTCGCGGCACCTGTACTGGAAGATCGAGGGGATCATGAAGGGAATGACCGATGAGGATCCGCTGCACGACCGGTAAGGTGTGAGGCAGCACCGAACGGGGTTGCTCTTTGCCCGTTTTAGACCGTCCCGGGTCGTCTAATGGCAGGACGTCAGGTTTTGGTCCTGATTGTAGGGGTTCGAATCCTCTCCCGGGAGCTTCTCTCCTGCCCAGATGATCTGTGGTTAGCATGGCCGCGAGACTGTCGCCGTCCCGACGGGAGCCCACGTCGTGTCCCAGCAGCCCCACCTCCGCACCGTCGTCGTGCTCGCCGCCGGTGAGGGAAAGCGGATGAAGTCCGCGCTGCCGAAGGTGCTGCACCCGCTGCTCGGCCGTACGCTCGTCGGCCACGTGCTGAGCGCGGCCGCACCACTCGCCGCGGACCGCACGGTGGTCGTGGTGGGCCACGGCGCCGACCAGGTCCGCGCGCACCTGGCCGAGATCGCCCCGCAGGCCACACCGGTGCTCCAGGCCGAGCAGCTCGGCACCGGGCACGCCGTCCGGATCGCGCTGGACGCCGTTCCGAACGCCGCCGGCACCGTGGTGGTGATCAACGGCGACGTGCCGCTGCTGCGCCCGGAGACGGTCGGCGCGCTCGTCGAGGCGCACGAGCGGGAGGGCGCCGCGGCGACGGTGCTCGCCGCGGAGGTGCCCGACCCGACGGGGCTCGGCCGGATCGTGCGTGACGCCGACGGGCGGCTCCAGCAGATCGTGGAGCAGCGGGACGCCACGCCCGCCCAGCGGGAGATCCGGGAGATCAACGCGGGCATCTACGCGTTCGACGTGGTGCGGCTGCGGGAAGCGCTCGGCAAGCTCTCCACGGACAACGACCAGGGCGAGGAGTACCTGACCGACGTCTTCGGCCTGCTGCGGTCGGCCGGTGAGCCGGTGGCCGTCCACCTGGCGGCGGATCACGTGGAGACGCTGGGCTGCAACGACCGGGTCGAGCTGGCCGCGCTGCGGCGGCTGCTGCGCGACCGGGTGAACGAGGCCTGGATGCGCAGCGGGGTCAGCCTGCTCGATCCGGAGACCACGTGGATCGACGTGACCGTGGCGCTGGACCGGGACGCGGTGATCGACCAGAACACGCAGCTGCAGGGCACGACGGTGGTCGGCTCCGGTGCGGTGGTCGGGCCGGACGTCACGCTGGTGGACACGGTGGTCGGGCAGGGCGCGACGGTGGTGCGTAGCCACGCGGTGGGGGCGGAGGTCGGCCCGCGGGCCAGTGTCGGCCCGTACGCGTACCTGCGGCCGGCGGCGCGGCTGGCGGAGAAGGCCAAGGTCGGCACGTTCGTCGAGGTGAAGAACTCGGAGATCGGCGCCGGGTCGAAGGTGCCGCACCTGACGTACGTCGGGGACGCCTCGATCGGCGAGCAGAGCAACATCGGCGCGGCGACCGTCTTCGTGAACTACGACGGTGTGCGCAAGCACCGCACGGTCATCGGCAGTCACGCCCGTACCGGTGCGGACAACATGTTCGTCGCGCCGGTCGTGGTGGGCGACGGCGCGTACACGGCGGCCGGTTCGGTGATCATCGACGACGTGCCCGCCGGTGCGATGGGTGTGGCCCGGGCGCGGCAGCGCAACATCGAGGGCTGGGTGCTCAAGCGGCGGGCCGGGACGGCGGCCGCGGAGGCCGCCGAGCGCGCCCGGCGCGGCGGTGAGGGTGCGGTGGCGCCCGGTTTGCCGGCAAGTGAAGGTGAGGCAATCCACGGGGATGCCGAGCCGGTGGGCGGGGCGTCCGGCGCGGGAGATACTGCAACCGACTAGTCCCCGGCCCACCATCCACCGCGCCGGGCACCACCGACCTACGGGAGCAGACGGGCCATGGGCAGCATCGTCGCCGAAAACCGCAAGAGCCTGATGCTCTTCTCCGGGCGGGGCTTTCCGGAGTTGGCGAAGGAGATCGGTGAGGTGCTCGGCGTCGCGCCGACGCCGGCCGACGCGTACGACTTCGCCAACGGTGAGATCTTCGTACGCTACAAGGACTCGGTGCGCGGTTCGGACGCCTTCGTGGTGCAGTCCGTGACGCACGGGGTCAACACGTGGGTCATGGAGACCCTGATCATGGTCGACGCGCTGAAGCGCGGTTCGGCCAAGCGGATCACCGTGGTCCTGCCGTTCTACCCGTACTCGCGGCAGGACAAGAAGCACCGGGGCCGGGAGCCGATCTCGGCCCGGCTCATCGCGGACCTGCTGAAGACGGCGGGCGCGAACCGGATCCTGACCGTCGACCTGCACACCGCCCAGATCCAGGGCTTCTTCGACGGGCCGGTGGACCACCTGTTCGCGATGGACGTGCTGGCGGAGTACGTGGAGCGCCGGTACGCGGGTCGGCCGATGACGGTGGTGGCGCCGGATTCGGGCCGGGTACGGGTGGCCGAGCGGTGGACCGACCGGCTGGGTGGCTGCCCGCTGGCGTTCATCCACAAGACCCGGGATCCCTCCAAGCCGAACCAGGTGGTGGCGAACCGGGTGGTCGGCGAGGTCGAGGGTCGGGTCTGCCTGATCGTCGACGACATGATCGACACCGGTGGCACGATCACGAAGGCGGCCGACATCCTCCAGGAGTCGGGCGCGGCGGAGATCATCGTGGCGTCCACCCACGCGCTGCTGTCGGACCCGGCGACCGAGCGGTTGAAGAACAGCCCGATCAGCGAGGTCGTGGTGACCAACACGCTGCCGCTGCCGCCGGAGAAGCAGCTCGACAAGCTCACCGTCCTGTCGATCGCGCCGCTGCTGGCGCGGGCGATCCGTGAGGTGTTCGACGACGGCTCGGTGACCACCCTTTTCGGTGGTTTGAGCTGAACCACGGCGCTTTCCCCGCCGTCGTTCGCGGCGGCGGGAACGCTGACGAGGGGACTGCCGGAGAGGGCGGAATCCGCTCGGGTAGACTGGTGCGGTTGCCACGGCGAGGGTGCCCTGCGGGCCGCTGACTCAGTACCGCACGGAGCGCCGTCATCGACGCGGTGCTCCGGGCAGTCGTTCATGACGCATGAGCCCCAGCGAGCCCCTCGCCCAGCACCGCCAGACGACAAGCGCAGCAGCGAAGCATCAGGAGTTTCCCCGTGTCCGAGGTAAAGATCAGCGCCGAGCCCCGTACCGAGTTCGGCAAGGGTGGTGCCCGTCGTACCCGCCGGGCCGGCAAGGTGCCCGCCGTGCTGTACGGCCACGGCGAGAAGCCCAAGCACATCGCGCTTCCGGCGCGTGAGTTCGCGGCCGCGATCCGCAAGGGCGGTGCGAACCAGCTCTTCGCGATCGAGGTGAGTGACGGCACCCAGGTGCTGGCGCTGCCGAAGGCGATCCAGCGTGACCCGATCAAGGACACCTTTGAGCACGTCGACCTGCTGCTCGTCCGCCGTGGCGAGAAGGTCACCGTCGAGGTCCCGGTCCAGCTGGTCGGCGAGGCCGCGAAGGACACCCTGATCGTGCACGACCACGACACCCTCTCGGTGACCGCCGACGCCACCAAGGTGCCGGACCACCTCGAGGCGTCCATCGAGGGCCTGGAGGCGGGCACCCAGGTGACCGCGTCCGACGTCGAGCTGCCGGCCGGCGTCGAGCTGGCCGCCGACCCGGAGCTGCCGGTCGCCGCGGTGACCGCCGCCCCGACCGCCGAGCAGCTCGAGGCCACGCTGCCCGAGGTCGAGGAGGCCGCCGAGGAGGCCGAGGCCGAGGTCGGCGAGGAGACCGAGTCCTCCGAGGGCGCCGAGGGCGGCGCTCCGGCCGCCGAGGGCGAGGAGAACGCCGAGGCGAAGACCGAGGCCTGATCGGTCCGCTGCGCAGCGACAGGCGTCCCCGTTCCTCGGGGGCGCCTGTCGGCGTATCGGGGCGGCGAGGAGCGGCGGTGGTCCGCCGGACGAGAGCGGGAAGGAACGGGCGGTGACGGACGAGACGGGGCCGTGGCTGGTGGTCGGCCTGGGAAACCCGGGTCGGGAGTACGCCGGCAACCGGCACAACGTCGGTTTCATGGCGGCCGACCTGCTCGCGGGGCGGGTGGGGGCGAAGTTCGGGCGGCACAAGCGGGCGGTGGCGGAGGTCGCCGAGGGGCGGCTGGGGTTCGGCGGCCCGCGGCTCGTGCTGGTCAAGCCGTTGACGTACATGAACCTGTCGGGCGGGCCGGTGGCGAGCCTGGCGCAGTTCTACAAGGTGCCGCCGGCGCAGGTGATCGCCGTCCACGACGAGCTGGACATCGCGTACGGCCAGGTGCGGGTGAAGTGCGGCGGTGGCGAGGGCGGGCACAACGGCCTGCGGTCGCTGACGAAGTCGCTGGGCACGAAGGAGTACGTCCGGGTGCGGTTCGGGATCGGCCGGCCGCCGGGGCGGCAGGATCCGGCGGACTTCGTCCTGTCGGATTTCGGCGCGGTCGAGCGCAAGGAGCTGGATTTCCTGGTGGACCGGGCCGCGGACGTGGTGGAGTCGGTCATCGTCCGGGGTGTGGAGCCCACGCAGAACCTGTACCACGGCGGATAGCCCCGAGGCTTTCGTGCGGCGCGGGGCCGGCGTGCGGGTCGGGGCGGGTAGTCTGCGCCCTTTGGGGCGTGGCGCGGCGGCTGGCGGGGTTCGCTCGGGTGACGCGGATCGTGGGTGCGGCGACGGGAGCAGGGTGATGGGCAGTCCTCCGATGATCGACGGGGCGTTCGCCCGGTGGCTGGCCGGCCGGGCCGGGCAGGCGCTGCTCGGTCTGCGGGCCGAGATGGGGTTCGCCGACGCGGGCGCGTTGAAGTCGGCCGGGGACAAGGTCTCGCACGACCTGATCCGTACGGAGCTGGCGAAGTGGCGGCCCGGTGACGCGGTCCTTTCGGAGGAGGACGAGGGGTCGCGGCTGGCGTGGGCGGCGGAGGTCAGCGAGGGGGCGGTGTCCCGGCTGACGGCCGACCGGGTGTGGATCATCGATCCGCTGGACGGCACCCGCGAGTTCGCCGAGGAGGGGCGCTCGGACTGGGCGGTGCACGTGGCGCTCTGGGCGCGGAACGCGCCCGCCCCGCACGGGCTCGTGGCGGGCGCGGTCGGGCTGCCGGCGCAGCATCGGGTGCTGGGGACGGACTACCCACCGGCGTACCCGCCGATGACGCTGGAGGCGGCCACCGCGGGTGGCGCGCGGACGATCCGGCTGGCGGCGAGCCGGAGCCGGCCGCCGGTGTTCCTGACCGACCTGGCCGAGGAGGTCGGCGCGCACCTGGTGCCGATGGGATCGGCGGGCGCGAAGATCGCGGCGGTGGTCACCGGTGAGGTGGACGCGTACATCCACGCGGGCGGCCAGTACGAGTGGGACTCGGCGGCGCCGGTGGCTGTGGCGACGGCCACCGGACTGCACGCTTCCCGGATCGACGGATCTGCGCTGAAATACAACGAGGCCGACCCGCGGCTGCCGGACCTGCTGGTCTGCCGTAAGGATCTCGCCAGTCGGTTGCTTGCAGCGTTGCAGCGGCATTCCGGGTAGCCTGAGCGCCTGTTCTTCCCATGTCCGACCGGAAAGGTCTGGAAATGAGCGTGCGAATCGAGTCGGTGTCATGACCACCACGGCCGCGTACCAGGTTTCCCACCTCGACGCGCTGGAGGCCGAGAGCATCTTCGTGATGCGCGAGGTGGTCGCCGAGATGGAGCGCCCGGTGCTGCTCTTCTCCGGCGGCAAGGATTCGATCGTCATGCTGCGGCTGGCGCAGAAGGCGTTCGCCCCGGCCAACATCCCCTTCCCGGTCATGCACGTCGACACCGGGCACAACTTCCCCGAGGTGCTGGAGTACCGGGACCGGCGGGTCGAGGAGTTGGGCCTGCAACTCGTCGTGGCGAGCGTGCCGGAGGCACTGGCCAGCGGCCTGGTGCGGGAGTCCGCCGACGGGATGCGCAACCGGATCCAGACCCCGGTGCTGCTGGACGCGGTCGAGAAGCACCGCTTCGACGCGCTCTTCGGCGGGGCCCGCCGGGACGAGGAGAAGGCCCGGGCCAAGGAGCGGGTGTTCAGCTTCCGCGACGAGTTCGGCCAGTGGGACCCGAAGAACCAGCGCCCGGAGCTGTGGGCGCTCTACAACGGCCGGCACCACCCGGGCGAGTCGATCCGGGTGTTCCCGCTGTCCAACTGGACCGAGCTGGACGTGTGGCACTACATCGCCCGGGAGCGGATCGAGCTGCCGTCGATCTACTACGCGCACGAGCGCGAGGTGATCGAACGCGACGGGATGCTGTACGCGGTCAACGAGTTCTTCCGCCCCCGGGCGGGGGAGGAGCGGTTCAAGGCGCGGGTGCGCTACCGGACGGTGGGCGACGCGTCCTGCACGGCGGCGGTCCGCTCGGACGCCGACACGGTGGAGAAGGTCATCGAGGAGGTGGCGGCCACCCGGATCACCGAGCGTGGCGCGACCCGCGGTGACGACCGGGTCAGTGAGGCCGCGATGGAGGACCGCAAGCGGGAGGGCTACTTCTGATGACCACCGAGACGATCGCGCCGGCCGGGTCCGACGCGTCCGCCCGCCCGATGGACCTGCTGCGGTTCGCCACCGCCGGCAGCGTGGACGACGGCAAGTCGACCCTGATCGGCCGGCTGCTGTACGACACCAAGTCGCTCTTCACCGACCAGCTCGCCGCGGTCGAGGCGGTCAGCGCGGCCCGGGGCGACGAGTACACGAACCTCGCGTTGCTCACCGACGGCCTGCGGGCGGAGCGGGAGCAGGGCATCACCATCGACGTGGCGTACCGCTACTTCGCCACCCCGCGGCGGAAGTTCATCATCGCCGACACCCCCGGGCACATCCAGTACACGCGGAACATGGTCACCGGGGCGTCCACGGCCGACCTGGCGCTGATCCTGGTCGACGCCCGCAAGGGTCTGGTCGAGCAGTCCCGCCGACACGCGTTCCTCTGCTCGCTGCTGCGGGTGCCGCACCTGGTCCTCTGCGTCAACAAGATGGACCTGGTGCACTGGTCGCAGGACGTGTTCGAGCGGATCGCCGACGAGTTCACCGCGTTCGCCGCGAAGCTCGAGGTGCCCGACCTGACCGTGGTGCCGATCTCCGCCCTGAAGGGCGACAACATCGTCTCCCGCTCGGAGAACATGCCCTGGTACGACGGGCCGTCGTTGCTGCACCACCTGGAGCGGGTGCACATCGCCAGCGACCGCAACCTGGTCGACGTGCGCTTCCCGGTGCAGTACGTGATCCGCCCGCAGTCGACCACCGTCACGGATTACCGGGGGTACGCCGGCCAGGTCGCCTCGGGCGTGCTCAAGCCGGGCGACGAGGTGATGGTGCTGCCGTCGGGCTTCACCAGCCGGATCGCCGCGGTGGAGACCGCTGACGGGCCGGTCGCGGAGGCGTTCCCGCCGATGTCGGTGACCGTACGCCTGACCGACGAGATCGACATCTCCCGGGGCGACATGATCTGCCGGCCGAACAACGCCCCGGCCGTCGCCCAGGACATCGAGGCGATGGTCTGCTGGATGGACGAGACCCGCCCGCTCCAGGTCGGCGGCAGGTACGCGATCAAGCACACGACCCGCTCGGCGCGGGCGATCGTCCGGGGCCTGCACTACCGGCTGGACATCAACTCGCTGCACCGCGACGAGTCGGCGGGGGAGTTGAAGCTCAACGAGATCGGTCGGGTCCGGCTGCGGACGACGGTGCCGCTGCTCGCCGACGAGTACCGCCGCAACCGCACCACCGGCGGCTTCGTGATCATCGACGAGACGACGAACCGGACGGTCGGCGCCGGCATGATCGTCGAGGCGGGCTGAGGCGGATGTCAAGAAGGGACCCCTCCTCCACCTGAGGCGTTAAGAAGGGGCCCTTCCTTTCACCCCAGGCGGGTGGCGCCGGCGGTGGGGAGGACGGTTGCCGTGTGGGGGGCGGTGAAGGCGCGCTCGGCGTACGCGCCCCGGACGGCGTCCGCGACGGCGACGGCGCGATCGGCGTCGACCAGGGCGAGGACGCAGCCGCCGAAGCCGCCGCCCGTCATCCGGGCGCCCAGCGCCCCGGCGGCGAGGGCGGTCTCCACCGCGGTGTCGATCTCCGGGACGGTGATCTCGAAGTCGTCCCGCATGGAGGCGTGCGAGGCGGTGAGCAGCGGCCCGATCTCGCGGACCCGACCGGCGCGCAGCAACGCGACCGTGTCGAGCACCCGCTGGTCCTCGGTGACGACGTGGCGTACCCGGCGGCGGGTCTCGTCGTCGGGCAGCCGGTCGAGTGCGGCGTCGAGGTCGGCGACGCTCACGTCGCGCAGGGCGGGCACCCCGAGCGCCGCGGCGGCCCGTTCGCACGAGCGCCGGCGGGACGCGTACTCCCCGTCGGCGTGCCGGTGCGGCGCCCGGCTGTCGACGACGAGCACGGCCAGGCCGGCCTCGTCGAGGTCGAACGGGATGTGCTCGACCGACTCGTCGCGGCAGTCGAGGAACAGCGCGTGCCCGGCCCGGCAGCGGATCGCGGCCGACTGGTCCATGATTCCGGTCGGTGCGCCGACGTAGTGGTTCTCGGCCCGCTGCGCGAGCCGGGGCTGCTTCTCGGCGGGCAGGTCGAGACCGCCCAGGTCGACGAGGGCCGCCAGCACGGCGGCCTCCAGGGCCGCCGAGGAGGAGAGCCCGGAGCCGAGCGGCACGTCGGAGGCGATCGCCAGGCGGGCGCCGGGCACGGCGTACCCGGCGTCGCGTAGCGCCCACACCACCCCCGCCACGTACGCGGCCCAGCCGGTCACCCGGCCCGGCTCGTCGACCGCCTCGGGCCCGAACTCCACCGGGTGGTCGGCGAGCTCCGACCAGACCGTCCAGCCCTGGTCCTCCCGCGCCGCGGCGGCGACCACGGTACGCAGCGGCAGCGCGAAGGGGAGCACGTAGCCGTCGTTGTAGTCGGTGTGCTCGCCGATCAGGTTGACCCGGCCGGGAGCCGCCCAGCGGCCCGCCGGCTCGGCGGCGTACCGGGACCGGAAGCCGGCGGTGGCACGGGCCGCGACGTCGGCGGTGACGCCGGTGGTCGTGCCGGCCGTGCCGGCGTCGGCGTCGGCTTCCGAGACGGACCGGCCGGTCACGCCCCCTCCAGGACGTGGGTGTGGTAGAACGCCCAGGCGTCGTGGACCATGTCGTGCAGCGTCGGCTTGGCCGGCACCCAGCCCAGCTCCGCCCGGGCCAGGTCGGAGGCGGCGACCAGCTCGGCGGGGTCGCCCTCGCGGCGCGGCGCGACCTCGACCGGGACCGGGTGACCGGTGACCTCACGGACCACCTCGACCACCTGGCGGTTGGTGAAGCCGTTGCCGTTGCCCAGGTTGTAGATGCGGTGCTGGCCGGGGACCGCCCTGTCGAGCGCCAGCAGGTGAGCGCGGGCCAGGTCGGCGACGTGGATGTAGTCGCGGACGCAGGTGCCGTCGACGGTGGGGTAGTCGTCGCCGAAGAGCTGGAGCTTCTCCCGCCGGCCGGCGGCCACGTCGAGGGCGATGGGGATGAGGTGGGTCTCCGGGTCGTGCCGCTCGCCGAGGGCCACGTCGCCGTCGAGGTGCGCGCCGGCGACGTTGAAGTAGCGCAGCGAGACGGCGGCGAGGCCGTGCCCGGCCGCCTCGGAGGTGAGCGCCATGTCGACGGTGAGCTTGGTGGCCCCGTACGTGTTGGTGGGCGCGGTGACCGCGGTCTCCGGGATCGGCAGCTCGGTCGGGTTGCCGTAGACGGCGGCGGTGGAGGAGAAGACCAGCTTCGGCACCCCGGCGGTGCGCACCGCGTCGATCAGGGCGAGCGAGCCGATGACGTTGTTGTGCCAGTACAGCTCGGGTTTGGCCATCGACTCACCGGCGGCGATCAGGGCGGCGAAGTGCAGCACCCCGTCGAAGCCCGCGTCGGGGGTCAGCACCCGGGCCACGTCGTGGAGCGCGACGTCGACGTGCGTGGCCTCGGGCGCGAGCGCCACGCGGTGGCCCGTCCGGAGGTCGTCCAGGACGACGACCTCGTGGCCGGCGTCGAGCAGCATCCGGGTCACCACGCTGCCGATGAAGCCGGCGCCGCCGGTGACGAGCAGTTTCACGTCGGTCTCCTCCTGCCTGGCCGCCGTGCCGGTGGCCGTTCGGTGATCACCCTACGGCTGCCGGCGGTGGGCGTGCTGCACCCCGGGCTCTCCGCCATTCCATCATAATCTTTCATGATTGAACAGAGTCGAACATAGGCCGTTTCCCGCGGCCCCGGTGTCTACCATCCTTCTCATGCGGGAAGCGGGCGGTCCCGGGCTCCGGCGTCGAGCGCGGGGGCGGCCCCGCCGCGAACCCGGGCCCGTCGCCCGGGCGGTCGCCCGCGTCGTGGTCCGCGTCGCCACGGGCGCGACCCGGCTGGTCACCGACCTGCTCGGGGCCAGCCCCGCGTCCGGTCGGGAACGGATCAGCGAGGACGAGCTGCGCGACCTGGTCGCCGCGGCCACCGTGCTGGACCCGGTGGAGCGGCGGATCATCGACGAGGTGCTGGTGGCCGGCGCGAGCCTGGTCCGCGAGGTGATGATGCCGCGCACCGAGGTGGTCTTCCTCTCCGCCGCGCTCACCATCGCCGAGGCGGAACGGCTGGTGCGGCTCGAGACCCACACCCGCTACCCGGTGGTCGACGGCACCCACGACGACGTGGTCGGCTTCGTGCACCTGCGCGACGTGCTGCTGCGGCCGGACCAGGACCCGTGCACCACCGTCGGCGAGCTGACCCGGGAGGTCAAACGGCTGCCCGGCAGCAAGCGCGTGCTCCCGGCCCTGACCGAGATGCGCCGCGAGGGGCACCACCTCGCGGTGGTGGTCGACGAGTACGGCGGCACCGCCGGCATCGTCACCTGCGAGGACCTGATCGAGGAACTGGTCGGTGAGCTCCACGACGAGTACGACACCCCGCCCGAGCCCACGACCTACGGGCTACCCGCGATGGTGGACGGCCGGCTGAACCTCGCCGACTTCGCCGAACGCACCGGGGTGACCCTGCCGACCGGCCCGTACGAGACGGTCGGCGGGTTCGTGATGGCGGCGCTGGGCCGGTTGCCGGTGGTCGGCGACGAGGTGCCGGTGACCGCCGAGCCGGCCGGCGGCGGGCCCACCAACGACCAGCCGGGTGCCGGCTGGTCGTTGCGGGTGCTCGCGCTCGACGGGCGCCGCGTCGCCCGGGTCGCCGTCTCCGTCGCGCGCCTGCCCGAGCCCCGGCGCGCCGTCACCGCCCCCACGCCGGCCGGGCACGCGCGACCCGCCGGCCCGTCATGACGGACGCCGGGTGTTGCTGACAGAATTGCCGGCATGTCCGACGTACCCGCCCGCCCGCGTGTCTTCTCCGGCATCCAGCCGACGGCCGACTCGTTCCACCTCGGCAACTACCTGGGCGCGGTACGGCACTGGGTGGCGTTGCAGGAGACCCACGACGCGTTCTACTGCGTGGTGGACCTGCACGCGATCACCGCCGGGCACGACCCGAAGGAGTTGCCGCAGCGGTCCCGGATGGCGGCCGCGCAGTTGCTCGCGGTCGGCCTGGACCCGGAGCGCTGCACGCTCTTCGTGCAGTCCCAGGTGCCCGAGCACGCCCAGCTGGCGTGGGTGCTGGGGTGCATCACCGGGTTCGGCGAGGCGAGCCGGATGACCCAGTTCAAGGACAAGGCGCAGAAGCAGGGCAACGAGCGGGCCAGTGTCGGCCTGTTCACGTACCCGATCCTCCAGGCCGCCGACATCCTTCTCTACCAGGCGCACGCCGTGCCGGTCGGCGAGGACCAGCGGCAGCACCTGGAGCTCTCCCGCGACCTGGCGCAGCGATTCAACACGCTGTTCGGACCGACCTTCACGGTGCCCGCACCGCACATCGTCAGGGACACCGCGAAGATCACCGACCTGCAGGACCCGACTGCCAAGATGTCGAAGTCGTCCTCGTCGCCGGCCGGCATCGTCAACCTCCTGGAGGACCCGGCCCGGTCGGCCAAGAAGATCCGCTCGGCCGTCACCGACACCGGCCGGGAGATCGTCTTCGACGCCGACACCAAGCCGGGCATCTCCAATCTCCTCACCATCTACGCCGCGCTCTCCGGCCGGAGCATCGACGACCTGGTCGCCGCGTACGCCGGCAAGGGCTACGGCGACCTCAAGAAGGACCTCGGCGAGGTCGTCCGCGAGTTCGTCGGCCCGGTCCAGGAACGCACCCGGGCCTACCTGGACGACCCCGCCCAGCTGGACAAGCTGCTCGCCACCGGAGCGGAGAAGGCGCGGGCCGCGGCGGCGCCGACGCTGCGGGCCGCGTACGAGCGGGTGGGCTTCTTCCCGCCGGTGCGCGGCGAGTAGCGTCGCCGCGCGACGGTACGGGTGGGTCTGGAGTCGGTGGCCGGAGGGGTGGCGCGGAGCGTGGATCAACGGGACGTGCCGGCGTCCGGCGACGCCATCCAGATCGGCATCGCCGTGGATATCCCCGAGCCGTGGGGCGGCGTGCTCACCCGGCGCCGGGTGGAGGCGGGTGACCCGCAGGCCGTACCGGCGCACGTGACGCTGCTCGGGCCGACCGAGATCCCGATCGTCACGCTCCCGGCCGTCGAGCGGCACCTGGACGCGGTCGCCGCCGCCCACCTTCCGTTCACGCTGCACCTGCGGGGCACCGGCACGTTCCGGCCGGTCACCCAGGTGGTGTTCGTGGCGGTGGCCGCCGGGATCAGCGAGTGCGAGCTGCTCGCCGCCGCGATCCGCGCCGCGCCGGAGCTGCACCGCGAGACCCGCTTCCCGTACCACCCGCACGTCACGGTCGCGCAGGACGTCGCGCCGGAGGCGCTGGACAAGGTGTACGAGGATCTGGCCGACTTCTCGGCGATGTTCGAGGTGGAGGCGTTCACCCTCTTCTCGCACAGCGGGCAGGCGCGGTGGCAGCCGCGCCGGGACTTCCGGCTCGGCGGCTGACACGGCGGCGTTCGGATCACCCCGCACGGGCCGGAGATCGGCGAGGATGACGGTGTGAACGTGTTCGGGCGCATCGAGGCGACCATCGGTGCGCGCATCGACGCCGTCCGCCGTCGCTCCGGCACCTTCGACCACGTGTGGCGGGCCGGCGTGCTCTACAACGACCTGCTCGGCGGCCGGCTGGCCGCCGCGATCGCCTACTACGGCTTCTTCGCGGTGTTCGCGCTCGCCCTGGTCGCGTACTCCGTCTTCGGCGCGATCCTCGAGGACAACGACGAGGTCAGCGCGGCGGCGGCCGATTTCCTGCGGGAGAACCTGCCGTTCCTCGACCCGGTGCAGATCGCCGAGGACAGCGGTACGGTCGGGGTGGTCGGCCTGGTGATCCTCGCGTTCACCGGCATCGGCTGGGTGGAGGCGATCCGCTCGTCGCAGCGGCTCATGTACGGCCTCAACCAGCAACCGGGCAACCTGGTCGTCCGCCGGCTGGTCGACCTGGGCGTGCTGCTGATCGTCTTCGTGCTGCTCGGCGTCTCGGTGGCCGCCGTCGACGCGCTGGAGGCCCTCCTGCGTTTCCTGCTGCGCAGCACCGGCTCGCTCGGCCTGACCACCGTCAGCGCGGTGCTCAGCGTCCTGGTGAACATGGTGCTCGCCACCCTGCTGCTGGTGGCGGTGCCGCGGCTGCGGATCAGCCGGGTCCGGCTGCGCCCGGTGGTGCTGCTGGTGGCGGTCGGCATCACGCTGCTCAACACCGTGGGGCGCTACTACGTGGTGCGGGCCGAGCGGAACCCGGCGTACACGGTCGTGGCCGGCGCGGTGGGCCTGCTCCTCTACCTGTACCTGCTCAACCAGCTCGTGCTCTTCGGGGCGGCCCTGGCCGCGACCAGCCGGCGGGGGCGGGTGGTGGACCTGGCGGAGGGGCCGGCGCCGGTGGACGTGGACGTGGACGAGGAGATCGAGCCGGGCACCCCGGGTGGGGCCGGCTGAACGGGGGAAGGGAGGCACACGTGCGGATCCTGATCGACCCGCGCTCGTCGGTGCCGCCGTACGAGCAGGTGCGGGCGCGGATCGCGGAGCAGGTGGGGGACGGCCGGCTGCCGGTCGGCACGCGGCTGCCGCCGGTACGCCAGCTCGCCGCGGACCTCGGCCTGGCCGTCAACACGGTGGCCCGGGCGTACCGGGAGCTGGAGGCGGCCGGGTTGGTAAAGACCCGGGGCCGGCACGGCACGGTTGTCGCACCCGGCCGCGATGATGCGACGGACCGGTTGCAGCGGGCCGCGGGCGAGTACGCGGCGGAGGCGGCCCGGCTGGGTGTGGCGCCGGAGACGGCGCTCGCCCTGGTCCGGGCCGCGGTCGAGGCGCGCACCGGCTGACGAGGCAGGAGGGCATCGATGACCGACTCGGACGGCACCGTGGTCGAGACGAGCGTGCAGGCACC
Source organism: Micromonospora sp. NPDC047707 (assembly GCF_040704235.1). Taxonomy (NCBI): domain Bacteria; kingdom Bacillati; phylum Actinomycetota; class Actinomycetes; order Micromonosporales; family Micromonosporaceae; genus Micromonospora; species Micromonospora sp. NPDC047707. The sequence continues at coordinate 59,567 of NZ_JBEYSU010000027.1, read as the reverse complement.
ACCGGAGCGGGTCTGGTCGGCGCTGACCGTGCCGGCGGAGATCCGGCAGTGGTTCGGCTGGGAGTACGACGGGCTCGACGAGGAGATCCGGTTCATCTTCGTCGACCACGCGGAACCGGCGCCGCCGGACCGGATCGCCATGTCCGACGGCTCCGAGCTGCGGCTCGACTCCGACGGCGACGGGACGCGGCTGAGCGCGGCGCTGCCGGCCCCGGCCGACGCCGCTGCGGCCGCCGAGCAGCAGGCGATCGCGGAGGGCTGGCGCACGTTCTTCGCCCAGCTGCGCTTCCTGCTCGAACGCCGGCCGGAGGGTGTGCGCCGGACGGTGTTCCTGAGCGGCACCGGGACCGGCCGGGAGCTGCTGGCGGCGCTGGGCACGGCCGGCTCGACCGACGAGTGGTTCCACAGCCCGCGGCAGCGGATCGTGGTCGACCCGGACGGGCGGCTGCTGGCGGCGACCGCCGAGCGGCCGTTGGACGATCCGGAGCCGGGCACGGTCAACCTCACGGTGAGCGCCTTCGGCATCGACGACGCCGAGGCCGCCCGCCTGGAGCGGGTCTGGGCCGCCCGCTGGGCGCCGCTCGCCTCCGGCGAGGCGTCCGCGTGACCGACCGCCCGCCCGGCCGCTGGTCCGGACGAGGGTGATCGGTTCCGCCGCCGGCGGCCTGGCGGTGCGCGAGCGACGGGGGCCGCGCGCTGCCGGCGGCACCGGGGTCGATCATGCGACACCCGAACAAGCGATGATGCCGGCGAACCGGGCACGTCGCGCCCTCTGCGGGGACGATGATGGGCGGGTGGGCGCTCTCGTGACACTCGACCTGCCGGACGACTCGCCGATGTTCGACCTGCCGTGGATCATCACCTTCGGCCCGCTGGGGGACGCCGACGAGTGGGAGCCGGTGGTCTGCGGCCCGTACGAGCGGGCGCACGCGTTGACCCTCGCCGAGGCGGTCGTCTCGGAGGAGCAGCTGATGGCGGTGGTCGAGCCGCTGCTGCCGGCGGTTTCGGTCGACGAGATCCGCAGCGAGATCGCCGCCGCCCAGATCGCCGCCGAGGACGAGGCGGCGCAGGTCGACAGCGCCGACCTGTACGGCGACTACGAGGACACGATCGACGAGGAACTGGAGGCGGCGGCCGAGCGGGACCGGCGTACCGGTCCGGCGGTGCCGCCGACCGAGGCCGAGCTGCGGGCCGGCTTCGGCCGCATCGCGGCCCGGCTCCCCGGCGCCGGCGGCTGACCAGGGACGGTGGATGGACACCGGCGCCCCGGGACCGAGATCCCGAGGCGCCGGCGCCACCTCACCCCCCACCACAAGGGGTCGGTTGCCCAGTCGCCCGGCGGCGCGGAGCACGACGGACGACCAGGTCGATGTGGGCTTACCCGCTCAGCGCCGTTCGAACCAGGCGGCGGCGTCGACCGGGAGCACGTGGGCGGAGCCCTGACGGGTGAGCGTCTCGCTGGCGACGAGCGGGTCGCCGTACCCGTCGATCACGGCCGGCGCGCCGCTGATGTTGACCACACAGGTCAGCACGGTGTCGCCGGCGGTGCGGCTGAAGGCGAGCACGCCCGGCTCGGTCTCCAGCCAGGTGATCCCGGACGCCGAGGCGGACAGCGCCGGGTGCGTCCGGCGGATCCGCAGCGCCGCGCGGTACAGCTCCAGCGTCGAGCCGGGTACGCCGGCCTGGGCGGCGACCGACAGCTCCCGCCAGGTGGCGGGGGCCGGCAGCCAGCTCAGCTCGCAGCCCTCCGGCCCGAAGCCGTACGGGGCCAGCTCGCCGCTCCACGGGATCGGCACCCGGCAGCCGTCCCGGCTCTCGCCGGTCCGCAGGAACGCGGGGTCCTGGCGCAGCTCGTCCGGCAGGTCGAGCACCTCCGGCAGGCCCAGCTCCTCGCCCTGGTAGACGTACGCGCAGCCGGGCAGCGCCAGCATCAGCAGCGTCGCCGCGCGGGCGCGGCGCAGCCCCTCGGGGCCGTCGCCGTAGCGGGTGACGTGCCGCTGCTTGTCATGGTTGGACAGGACCCAGGTGGTCGGAGCGCCGACGATGGTCGACTCGGCCAGCGCCGTGTCGACCACCTTGCGGAACGAGTCGGCCGACCAGGTGGCGTCGAGGAAGTCGAAGCTGAACGCCTGGTGCAGCTCGTCCGGGCCGATGTAGCGGGCCAGCCGCTGCGGCGTCTCGGCCCAGGCCTCCGCGACCGCCATCCGGCCGCCGGGGTAGCTGTCCAGGATCGGGCGCCAGGCGCGGTAGATGTCGTGGACCTCGTCCTGGTCGAAGTACGGCAGGCGGCCCTTGCCGAGCAGTTCGACCTGACGCTGGCCGGTGGTCATGCTGCTGAACCCGACGTCCGGCAGCCCTTCGGCCTTGATCATCCCGTGGGCGACGTCGATCCGGAAGCCGTCGACCCCGCGGTCCAGCCAGAACCGGAGCACGTCCTCGAACTCGGCGCGGACCTCCGGGTGGCGCCAGTTCAGGTCGGGCTGGGCCGGGTCGAACAGGTGCAGGTACCACTGGCCGTCCGCGACCCGCGTCCAGGCGGGGCCGCCGAAGATGCTCTCCCAGTCGTTCGGGGGCAGCTCGCCGTGCTCGCCCCTGCCCTCGGCGAACAGGTAGCGCTCGCGTTCCGGGGAGCCGGGACCGGCGGCCAGCGCGGCCTGGAACCAGACGTGCTGGCTGGAGGTGTGGTTCGGAACCAGGTCGACGATGATCCGCAGGCCCAGCGTGTGGGCGTCGGCGATCATCTCGTCGAAGTCGGTGAGGGTGCCGAACATCGGGTCGACGTCCCGGTAGTCGGCGACGTCGTACCCGCCGTCGACCATCGGCGAGGTGTAGAAGGGCGTCAGCCAGAGCGCGTCCACCCCGAGGTCGCGCAGGTACGGCAGGCGCTGCCGGATGCCCTGCAGGTCGCCGATGCCGTCGCCGTCGGAGTCGGCGAAGCTGCGGACGTAGACCTGGTAGACGACCGCGGAGCGCCACCAGTCGTCGTCGGAGGCCAGCGGCGTGGGGTTGCTGGGGGTCATCGAGGAGTTCCCCGTTCTGTGGCGCGGGACGGCGGGGTCCGCGCGGGGGCATGGGAGCGCGGACGTCCGTCAAGGGTGCCGCTCCCCGACTGCAAGAGTCAAGCATTCCTTGCGCAAGAGATGACGGCGATCACGCCGAACCATGGGCCGGCGGCGAGCCGACGGCACGGCGACGGCCGGACCGTGCAGAACGGTCCGGCCGGGGGATGACAGGTCAGGCCGAGACGGCGAGGGCGGACGGCGCCGGGCGTTGCCGCCTGGGGCCGTCGGCGGAGGCCGTCCGGGCCACGGCGGTCGAGCCGCGGACCACCAGCTCGGGACGGAACAGGTACTCCGAGTGGGGTGCGGCGTGCCCGTTGATCTCGTCGACCATGGCCCGCACGGCGGCCACCGCCATCGCGGCCACCGGCTGGCGCATGGTGGTCAGCGGGGGGTCGGTGAACGCCATCAGCGGGGAGTCGTCGTACCCGACGACGGACAGGTCGTCCGGAACGGACAGGCCCCGCTGCCGGGCGGCCCGGATCGCGCCGAGCGCCATCAGATCGGAGCCGCAGACGATGCCGGTGACGCCGCGGTCGAGCAGCCGCGCGGCGGCGGCCTCGCCGCCCTCCACCCCGAAGAGGGAGAGCTCGGTCAGCTCGGCCAGCTCGGCGTCGGACACGTCGAGGCGTTTCATCGCGGCCTTGTAGCCGGTGACCTTGCGCTGCACGGGGACGAACCGGTCCGGGCCGGTGATCAGGCCGATCCGCCGGTGCCCCAGGGCGGCCAGGTGTGCGACGGCCAGCTCGGCGGCCTCCCGGTCGTCGCAGGAGACGAAGGGCGCCTGGATGCCCGAGGCGTACCCGTTGATCATGACGACCGGCAGCGGCCGGGCGGTCAGCGCGCGGTACCGGTCGTGGTCGGCGGCGGTGTCGGCGTGCAGGCCGGAGACGAAGATGATGCCGGAGACCTGGCGGTCCAGCAGCATCTCCACGTACTCGTCCTCGCGGACGCCGCCGGGGGTCTGCGTGCACAGCACCGGGGTGTAGCCGGTGGGGGCGAGCGCGGACTCGATGATCTGCGCGAAGGCCGGGAAGATCGGGTTGTCGAGCTCCGGGACGACCAGGCCGACCAGGCCGGCGCTGCGCTTGCGCAGCCGGGCCGGGCGCTCGTAGCCGAGGACGTCGAGGGCGGTCAGGACGGCCTGCCGGGTCTCGGGGGCCACCCCGGGGCGGTCGTTGAGCACCCGCGACACCGTGGCCTCGCTGACTTCGGCCTGCTGGGCGATGTCGGACAGTCGAGCGCGCATGGCGGCACTGTAGCTCACTGAGTGGTTCTTGCGCAGTGGCCCGCAAGTTCTTGCAGGTTCGAGCAGTGACGATCTTCCGCCCGCTGCCGTCGCCCGGCATGGCAGCGCCACCGCGGGCGCCCCGTCGGGTGCCGAGGGGAACGTGCAGGTGACGCAGGGTCCTGCGGCGGTCACCGAGATGGGATCTGGGACACCTTCGGCCGCTGTTGGTTTGTCCCAAAGGCCCCAACCGAGGGATCGTCAGATGACAAGACGGGATCGGTTGTTGCAAGGGTGTTCGCAAGGGGTTTCTAATCCGGAAACTTCTTGCTACTGTCCCGCCGATACCCGGCAGGCAATCTAGGAGCGAACATGCGTCGCACAGCCAAGGGGATCGCCGTTCTCGCCTCCACCACCCTTGCTCTCGCCCTCGCCGCCTGCGGCGGGGAGGACAAGAAGACGGAGGAGCAGCCGAAGGCGGATCCCGCAGCCCTCAAGGCCGAACTGACCTGGTGGGACACGTCCGACCCGAAGAACGAGGGTCCGGCGTTCCAGGAGCTGATCGCCAAGTTCAACCAGACCTACCCGAACGTCAAGATCAACTACCAGTCGGTCCCGTTCGGTGAGGCCCAGAACAAGTTCAAGACCGCGGCGCAGGCCAAGACCGGCGCGCCGGACATCCTCCGGGCCGAGGTGGCCTGGGTGCCGGAGTTCGCCTCCCTCGGTTACCTCTACGCTCTGGACGGCTCCGAGCTGCTCGCCGACGAGTCGGACTTCCTGGAGACCCCGCTCGCGTCGAACAAGTACGACGGCAAGACGTACGGCGTCCCGCAGGTGACCGACACGCTGTCGCTCATGTACAACAAGGAGCTGCTGACCAAGGCCGGCATCTCCACCCCGCCGAAGACCTGGGCCGAGCTGAAGACCGCTGCCCAGACCATCAAGCAGAAGACCGACGCCGAGGGCCTCTACGTCAACCCGGCCGGCTACTTCATGCTGCCGTTCATGTACGGCGAGGGCGGCGACCTGGTCGACGTCCAGTCCAAGAAGATCACCGTCAGCTCGGACCAGAACGTCGCCGGGCTGAAGATCGCCAAGGACCTCATCGACAGCGGCGCGGCCGCCAAGCCGTCCGCCAACGACTCCTACGGCACCATGATGACCCTCTTCAAGGAGAAGAAGGTCGCCATGATCATCAACGGCCCGTGGGAGGTCAACAACGTCAAGTCGGCGCCGACCTTCGGTGGCCTGGAGAACCTGGGCATCGCCCCGGTTCCGGGTGGCTCGGCCAAGGCCGGCGGCCCGGTCGGCGGCCACAACTACACGATCTGGTCCGGCATGCCGCAGGAGAAGGTCGACGCGGCCGTCGCCTTCGTGAAGTTCATGAGCTCCGCCGAGTCGCAGGCCTTCCTCTCCGAGAAGCTCGGCCTGCTGCCGACCCGCAAGTCGGCGTACAACCTCGACGCGGTGAAGAACAACCCGATCGTGGCCGCGTACCAGCCGGCCGTCGAGGCCGCCATCGGCCGTCCGTGGATCCCCGAGGCCGGCCAGTTCTTCGGCCCGCTGGACCAGATGGCCACCGAGGTCCTGATTCAGAACAAGGACCCGAAGGCCGCGCTCGACACCGTCGCCAAGAAGTACAAGGCAGAGGTCGTCACCTCGTACGGTCTCTGATCCGACCGTCGGCGCTGGCAGCGGCCGGCGACCACTTCGGCACCCGGCAGGGCCGCGCGACCGTCCCCGGTCGCCGGCCCTGCCGGCTCACTCCCCTGGAGCACAGCTGATATGCGCACTGTGACAGCCGAGCCGGCGCCAGCGTCCGCGCCGTCCGGCCGCCGCTCCGCACCACCGTCCCGGCTGCGGCGCAGCTGGGACAAGCACTGGTACGCCTGGGCGATGGTCCTGCCCGTGGTCATCGTGCTGGCGGTTCTGATCTTCTACCCGCTCTTCCGCGGGGTCTGGCTCTCCTTCACCAACCTCACCGAGGCCAACCAGGTGGCGGAGATCTGCACCAGGTCGATCACCGGCAGCGAGGTCTGCAAGGACAACCCCAACAAGTGGGAGGTCGTCGGCCTCGACAACTACGTCAAGGTCCTCTCCGGTGAGGTCGGACGGTTCTGGGAGCAGGCCGGCATCACGCTGATCTGGACCTTCGTCGGCGTCGCCTTCCACTACGGTCTCGGGCTCGGCCTGGCTGTGATGCTCAACCGCCCGATGTGGGGCCGCGGCCTCTACCGGGTGCTGCTGGTGCTGCCCTGGGCGGTGCCGGCGTTCGTCAGCGCCTTCGCCTGGAAGTTCATCTTCAACGAGCGCTTCGGCCTGGCGAACTCGTTGCTCCTGTCGCTCGGCATCGACCCGGTGGACTGGTTCGCGGACCGGTGGACGTCGCTGTTCACCGCGATCGTCACCAACGTCTGGCTGGGCGTGCCGTTCATGATGGTGGCGCTGCTCGGCGGCATGCAGACCATCCCGGGTGAGCTCTACGAGGCGGCCGAGATCGACGGCGCCTCGCCGTGGCAGCGGTTCCGCAACATCACCCTGCCGGGCCTGCGCTCGGTCAGCATGACGGTGATCCTGCTCGGCACCATCTGGACCTTCAACATGTTCCCGATCATCTTCCTGGTGACCGAGGGGCAGCCGGCCGGGGAGACCGAGATCCTGGTGACCGGCGCCTACCGGGCGGCGTTCGAGGGCATCCGCAACTACTCGCTCGCGTCCACGTACGGGGTGCTGATCCTGTCGATCCTGCTGCTCTTCTCGGTGTTCTACCGGCGGGCACTGCGCAAGCAAGGCGAGGTGTGGTGACATGACCCAGCTGACCACTCCCGCGGCGGCGACTGCCGCCGCGGCCGCCCCCGCTCGGAGCCCGAGGCGGCCCGGCCGCAGCCGGCGCAGCCCGGCGAAGTCGCTGCTGCTGCACGGCACGCTGATCCTCGCGTCGCTGATCGCGATCGGCCCGATCGCCTGGGTGCTGCTGTCGTCGTTCAAGCCCGGGTACGCGGTGCAGAGCACCGACCTGACGCTGGTCAAGGACCCGACCCTGGCCAACTACAGCTATGTGCTGACCGACACGAGCTTCCCGAAGTGGATGCTGAACTCGGTCATCGTCGCGGCGCTCACCATGATCATCGGAATCTTCTTCTCGGCCACCACCGGCTACGCAGTGTCCCGGTTCAACTTTCCGGGCCGCCGGCCGCTGATGATGGTCTTCCTGGTCACGCAGATGTTCCCGGTGGCCATCCTGATCGTGCCGATCTACACGATCATGGCACGGCTGGGTCTGATCAACACGCTGCCGTCGCTGGTCATCGCGTACCTGACCATCGCGGTGCCGTTCTGCGCCTGGATGCTGAAGGGCTACTTCGACTCCATCCCCACCTCGCTGGACGAGGCGGCGGCGCTGGACGGGTGCGGTCCGTTCGCCATCTTCTGGAAGGTGGTGCTGCCGCTGGCCCGGCCGGCCATCGCGGTCACCGCCTTCTACACCTTCCTCACCGCCTGGGGCGAGGTGGCGTACGCGTCGGCCTTCATCCAGACCGACAACAAGTTCACTTTGGCGTACGGGCTCCAGCAGTTCGTGCCGCAGTTCAACCCGCAGTGGGAGTACCTCACCGCGGCGGCGGTCCTGGTGACCGTGCCAGCGGGCCTGGTGTTCATGTTCGCCCAGCGCCACCTGGTGTCGGGGCTGACCGCGGGCGGCACGAAGGGCTGACGCGGGGCCGGATTCGCGCAGGGCGGGCGTCGTTCGACGCCCGCCCTGCGTGGTCACCGCCGGGACCGGTCAGGCGCCGGGGCGCAGGAGGGCGCGTACCCCGGCGAGATAGGTCGCCCGGTCCGGCCGGCCGGTGAGGACGCACTGGAGGAACCAGCCGGGGATCAGGGCGAAGAGGGCTGCCCCGACCGCCTCGGGGTCGGCGTCCGGTGGCACCTCGCCGGTGCGCTGGGCGCGCCGGGCGAGGGTCTCGAAGTTGCTCCGGATGCCGTCGTACGTCCGGGCCACGAAGGCCGCCAGGGCCGGGTCCCGCTGGGCCTCGCCCCAGACCTGGATCGCGATCCGCACGACCCCGTCGTCGCCCATCTGGGTCTCGACGTACTCCAGCGCGCGGTCGAGGGCGTCCAGCAGCGGTGGCGGCGGGTCGCGGCGGATCAGGTCGGCGAGGATCCCCTCGACGCCGCCGACGGCCTCTTCCGCGATGGCGTTGATGAGGTCTGCCTTGCTCGGGAAGTAGCGGTAGACCGCACCGACCGAGAGCCCCGCCTCGGCGATCACGTCCTGCATCGTCGTGCGGTGGAAGCCGTCCCGGACGAAACAGCGGCGGGCGGCGTCGACGATCTGACGACGACGGGCGGCGAGGTGTTGTTCCGAGACACGTGGCACGGGATACAGCGTAAAGCGAACGTTCGTTCTTGACAGTCGGCCTGCGGCCGGAGCACGCTGGGCACAAAGAAGAACGAGCGTTCGTTTTGGGAGTAGCCATGTCGTCCCGTGTCCGGTCACCCCTGTCGCTCGCCGTGCTGCTCGCCGCTGTCCTGGTGGGTCTGCAGGCGCTGCTCGTACCCCTGTTCGCGGCTCCCGCCGCCAACCTGGCACCGCGGGACCTGCCGATCGCCGTCGCGGGGCCGGCGCCGGTCGCCGACCAGGTCGCCGCGCGGCTCACCGCCGCCCGTCCCGGGGCCTTCGAGGTCGCCACCCTGCCCGACGCGGCCGCCGCCGACCGGGCCCTACGGGACCGGGAGGTCTACGCCGCCTTCGTCGTCCGGCCCGACGGACTCGCCCTGCACACCGCGCCGGCGGCGAGCCCGACCGTCGGCCTGCTGCTCACCGAGGCGGCGGACCAGGTCGCCGCCGGCCGGCCCGTGACCGTGGTCGAGGTGGTCCCCGGCGCTCCCGACGACGCGCGGGGCGCGGGGTTCGCGGCCGGTTTCCTCCCGTTGGCCCTCACCGGCCTGCTCGCCGGAGCGCTGGTCGTCCTGCTGGTGACGGGCCGCCTCGCGCGGATGACCGGCCTGGCCCTATTCGGGGTGCTCGCCGGCGCGGTCGGCGTCGGGGTGCTGCACGGTTGGCTCGGTGTCATCGACGGCGACGGCCTCGCCGAGGCGGGGGCGATCGGTCTCTTCGCGCTCGCGGCGTCGGCGACGGTGGCCGGGCTCGGCGCCGTGCTCGGCCGCCCCGGCCTCGCGCTGGGGGCCGTGCTGGTGTTCCTGGTCGGCAACCCGCTGTCGGCGGTCAGCGCCGCGCCGGAGCTGCTGCCCCAGCCGTGGGGCGAGGTGGGGCAGTGGTTGCCGGTCGGCGCGGGCGGGACGCTGCTGCGCTCGGTGGCCTTCTTCGACGGCGCGGCGGCGGGCCGACCGCTCGCGGTGCTGGCCGGGTACGCGCTGGTCGGGCTCACCCTGGTGGCGCTCGGGCGCACCGGGGCAGCCGGTGCCTCGGCGGGCGGAGCCGCCGCTGTCGTGCCGGGTGCGACGGTGGCCGCCGGGCGCTGACGCGCCGCGCGCGGGCAGGGGCGGGCGGGCGCCGGTGGGTGCCCGCCCGCCGGCGTGGCGACGCGCGACGCGCCCGACCCCCTCTACTACAAAACGTCGTTGATGCGAGAGGATGGGGACGTGGAAGCTCTTCGACTCATCCTCCGGTACATCCACCTCATCGGCTTCGCGCTGCTGCTCGGCGGTGCGATCGTGCAGTACGTGACCGGCCGGATCCGGATCAATCAGCCCATGCTCTGGGGCGCGTGGACCATGCTGCTGACCGGAATCGCCCTATCCGCGCCGCTTCGCGACGGGGACGAGCCGGCACCCGCGAAACTTGTTACCAAACTGGTGCTCGCGCTGCTGATCTTCGTCATGGTCTTCTTCTCCCGTAAGCGGGACGTGGTCAACCGCGGCCACTTCCTCGCGATCATCGGGTTGACCCTGGTCAACGCAGCGGTGGCGGTCTTCTGGCGGTAACGTCCGACAGAGGCGGAGTCATCCGATAACAGGACGTTCGCGCGCCCCAGCGCCCACTTACCGGTACTGAGCGTGATTTGGCCCACCCACGGGTTACGTAGGGGTAACAGGCGCTCAACAGTCGTGCACGATTGTCGGCCGGTGGAGGGGCGTGGGCGTACGCTCTGCGTCCGTAACGTGGGACGCCGGCGGCACAGCGCAAGCCGGTTGACAAAGGGCTGCCACCGCGTGCAGCGGTGAGCAATGGAAGGAGACGTCTTGCGCTCGGTGCGTGGGATGCGGATCGCCTCGGTCTTCGCGGTGGGTGGCCTCGTGCTGGCCGCCGCCGCGTGTGGTGAGGCTCCGGAGGAGAACAACGGCGCCGGTGACGGCGGCAAGAAGTACAGCGCCTGCATGGTGACCGACGTCGGCGGCATCGACGACAAGTCGTTCAACACCTCGGCCTGGAAGGGCCTGCAGGAGGCCAAGGCCGAGAACGACAACATCGACATCAAGTACGTCGCGTCGAAGGCCGAGGCCGACTACGAGGTCAACCTGACCCAGTACGTCAACCAGGACTGCGACTTCATCCTGGCCGTCGGCGGACTGATGGAGAACGCCACCAAGAAGATCGCGCAGGCCAACCCGGACCAGCAGTTCGGCATCGTCGACTCCAAGCCGGGTGTGGGCAACGTCTACCCGATGCAGTTCGACACCGCCCAGGCGGCCTTCCTGGCCGGTTACCTGGCCGCCGGCATGACCAAGACCGGCGCGGTGGGCACCTACGGCGGCCTGCCGATCCCGCCGGTGACCATCTTCATGGACGGCTACGCCGACGGCGTCGCGCACTACAACGAGACCAAGGGCAAGAACGTCCGCGTCCTCGGTTGGGACAAGGCGACCCAGAAGGGTTCCTTCACCAACGACTTCGTCAAGCAGGACGAGGGCAAGAAGGTCAGCGACGCGCTGGTCGCGCAGGGCGCCGACATCGTCATGCCGGTCGCCGGCGGCGCCGGCCTCGGCACCACCGGCGCCGCGAAGGCCTCGGGCGGCAAGTACAACACCATCTGGGTGGACGTCGACGGCTGCGAGAGCACCCCGGACTGCCCGGCGATCATCACCACCGTGGTGAAGAACATCCCGGACGCCGTGAAGGAGGCCGTGCTCAAGGCGGCCGGCGGCGAGAAGCTCGAGGCGGAGCCGGGCTTCCTGGGCACGCTGGCGAACAACGGCGTGTCGCTCGCCCCGTACCACGAGTTCGACAGCAAGATCCCGGCCGAGCTCAAGGCCGAGGTCGACAAGCTGAAGGCGGACATCGCCGCCGGGACCATCAAGGTCGAGTCGAAGGCCCAGCCGAAGTGACGCGTCGCCGGCCGCCGACGGTGGGATGATCACCGCAGGCGGCCGGCGAGCGGCAAGCACGACGATCGGCCGCTCCGGCGCCACGGGGACACGTCCCCGGCGCCGGGGCGGCCGATCGGTTCCCACCCCGCCCGAGCCCGGTGGGTGGCCCGGCGGCTACCCTGCACGATCGCTTCGCACTCCAGGAGGTTGCGCTGAGACTCGAACTGCGCGGCATCACCAAGCGGTTCGGTGAGCTGGTCGCCAACGACCACATCGACCTGACGGTGGAGCCTGGAGAGATCCACGCCCTGCTCGGCGAGAACGGTGCCGGCAAGTCGACCCTGATGAACGTGCTCTACGGGCTGTACCAGCCTGACGAGGGCGAGATCCTGGTCGACGGCGAACCGTTGAAGCTGCGGGGCCCGTCCGACGCGATCGCGGCCGGGATCGGCATGGTGCACCAGCACTTCATGCTGGTGCCCGTGTTCACCGTCGCGGAGAACATCATGCTCGGCGCCGAGCAGGTCCGCGGCGGCATCGCCGGCTTCCTCGACCGGCGGCGTGCCCGGCGCGAGGTCGCCGAGGTGTCCGCCCGCTACAACCTCCGGGTCGACCCGGACGCGATCGTCGAGGACCTGCCGGTCGGCATCCAGCAGCGGGTCGAGATCGTCAAGGCGCTCACCCGCGACGTCGACCTGCTGATCCTGGACGAGCCGACCGCGGTGCTCACCCCCCAGGAGACCGAGGAACTGCTCACCGTCATGCGGTCGCTCAAGGCCGCCGGAAAGTCGATCGTCTTCATCACCCACAAGCTCGGCGAGGTCAAGGCCATCGCCGACCGGATCACCGTGATCCGGCGCGGGAAGACCGTCGGCACCGCGTCCCCCGAGGCGAGCCGCGACGAGTTGGCCGCCCTGATGGTCGGCCGCAGCGTCCGCCTGACCGTGGAGAAGCAGCCCGCCACCCCGGGCAAGCCGGTCCTGGAGGTCGCCGGCCTCGTGGTCGACGACGACCGGCAGGTACGCGCGGTCGACGGCGTCGACCTGACGGTGCACGCCGGTGAGGTGCTCGGCATCGCCGGCGTGCAGGGCAACGGCCAGACCGAGCTGATCGAGGCGATCATGGGTCTGCGCCCGGTGCTCGCCGGCTCGGTGAGCCTCGGCGGCGAGCGGATCGACGGCTGGTCGACCAAGAAGGTGCTCCGGGCGGGCGTCGGCTACGTCCCCGAGGACCGCAGCGTCGACGGGTTGGTCAAGGAGTTCAGCGTCGCGGAGAACCTGGTGCTGGACATCTACGACCGGCCGCCGTTCGGCAAGGGCCTCGCGCTGAAGCCGGACCAGATCACGAAGTCGGCGAAGGAGCGGATCGCCCAGTTCGACGTCCGCACCTCGTCGGCGGAGGCGCCGGTGGGCACGCTGTCCGGCGGCAACCAGCAGAAGGTGATCGTGGCCCGGGAGCTGTCCCGGCCGCTGAAGCTCTTCATCGCCGCCCAGCCCACCCGCGGCGTCGACGTCGGCTCGATCGAGTTCATCCACAGCCGGGTCATCCGGGAGCGGGACGTCGGGACCGCCGTCCTGGTGGTCTCCAGCGAACTCGACGAGGTGATCGGGCTGGCCGACCGGATCGCGGTGATGTACCGCGGGCGGGTCATCGGCATCGTCGGCCCGGACACCCGGCGCGAGGAGATCGGCCTGCTGATGGCCGGCATCACCCCCGACAGCGCGTCGACCGGCACCGACGGGGCGCCGGCCACCGGTCCGGCCGGGACCGGCAGCGCGACGGCCACCGGTCCGGCCGCCACCGACGGCGCGGCTCCGGCCCCCGAGGGCCCCGGCAGCGAGGACAAGGCATGACCAACGTGAGCCCCGGTTCTCCGGACAAGGAGCCGGCGACCGAGGAGCAGGCCGCGCAGACGGCGCTCGGCAACACCGAGCGGGCCGAGACGACGACCACCCCGACGGCCGCGCCGGCACCGCAGGCCCGGCCGTCGCTCGGGCGGCTCTTCCTGGACAACCTCTGGGCCGCCAACACCTTCACGGTGACGGTGCTGTCGCTGGTGCTGGCGATGGTGGTCGGCGCGATCCTGATGATCGTCTCCGACCCGGAGGTCCTCGCCACCTACAGCTACATCACCGCCCGGCCGTCGGACGCGATCAACTCCAGCTGGACCCTGGTCAGCGAGGCGTACGGGAACCTGTTCAAGGGCGCCGTCTTCGACCCGGACGCGGTCGGCTTCACGGCGGCGCTGAGCCCCATCTCGGAGACGCTGACCTACACCGCGCCGCTGGTGTTCACCGGCCTGTCCGTGGCGCTCGCCTTCCGTGGCGGCCTGTTCAACATCGGCGCCCAGGGCCAGGCCACCATGGGCGTCATCCTGGCCGCGCTGGCCGGTTTCCTGCTGCCGCTGCCGCCGGGGCTGCACCTGCTCGTCGCGCTGCTCGCCGGCGCGCTCGGCGGGGCGATCTGGGGTTTCATCCCCGGCATCCTCAAGGCGCGCACCGGCGCCCACGAGGTGATCAACACGATCATGCTCAACTACATCGCCACGTACTTCCTGACCTGGATCATCGTGCAGAACGGCGTCCAGGACCCGAACCGGACCGACGCGATCAGCAAGCCGGTCGACGCGTCCGCGCAACTGCCCCGGCTGCTCGGCGACAACCTGCGGGTGCACGCCGGCATCATCCTCGCCGTGCTGGCCACCTGGGCGGTCGCCTGGCTGCTCAACCGCTCCACGCTCGGCTTCGAGCTGCGGGCGGTGGGCGCCAACCCGGACGCGTCCCGCACCGCCGGTATCAGCGTGACCCGGACGTACGTCCTGATCATGGTCTTCGCCGGGGCCCTGGCCGGCCTCGGTGGCTCGCAGATGGTGCTCGGCACCACCGCCGCCGCACTGACCCCGCTGGTGGTCGCCCAGATCGGCTTCGACGGCATCCTGGTGGCGCTGCTCGGGCGGGTGAAACCGTGGGGCGTGGCGCTGGCGGCGCTGCTCTTCGGCGCGCTCCAGGCCGGTGGCAACCGGATGCAGTCGTACTCGGGGATCTCGCTGGAGTTGGTCACCGTACTCCAGGCGCTGATCGTCATCTTCATCGCCGCGCCGGCCCTGGTGAAGGCGATCTTCCAGCTCCGGGCCGCGCGGGCCGCCCGGCTCCAGACGAGCCTCGCGAAGGGCTGGTGACCCGTGTCCACCATGGCTGTCGAGAACGTCGCGGTCGCCCCGGTCGACGAGGGGTTCTGGACGCGTACCCGAAAGGTCGGCCTGGTGCTGGCCGCGCTCGGCCTGCTGTCGGCGGTGCTCTTCGGGGCGCTCGCCACCGACCAGCAGGCGCGGTTCACGCTCAGCGAGGACGCGGCCGGTGCCGCCCTCGCGGTGAACGGGACGCTCGGCGCGATCCTCTTCGGGGTGGTCGCCCTCGCCGCCGGTGTGGCGATGCTCGCCGGGCTGCCGAAGCGCTGGTTCACGCTGGTGCTCACCGCGGGGTTGGTCGGGTTCGTGCTGAGCTTCCTGTGCTGGCAGGTCTCCGCCGCCCCGGCCGGGCAGAACTTCATGCCGCTGGTCAACGTCGTGCGGGGCACGTTCATCCTGGCCCTGCCACTGATCTTCGGCGCGCTGGCCGGTGTGCTCTGCGAGCGCTCCGGCGTGGTCAACGTGGCCATCGAGGGTCAACTGCTGATGGGCGCCTTCAGCGGCGCCCTGTTCGGCAGCATCACCGGCAGCGTCTGGGTGGGTCTGGTGGCCGCGGCCATCGGCGGGGCGTTCATCTCGCTGCTGCTCGCCGTGTTCGCGATCCGCTACCTGGTCGACCAGGTGGTCATGGGCATCGTGCTCAACCTGCTCGCGGTGGGCGTCACCGGCTTCCTCTACGAGCGGCTGATGCAGACCGACGCGGAGCGGTACAACAGCGCGCCGCGCTTCAGCAACTGGGAGATCCCGCTGCTGTCGGACATCCCGTTGATCGGGCCGGCGCTGTTCCGCGGCAACATCTTCCTCTACCTCGGCCTGCTGCTGGTGCTGGTGATCCACATCGCGCTGTTCCGCACCCGGTGGGGCCTGCGGACCCGCTCCGTCGGCGAGCACCCGACGGCCGCCGACACGCTGGGCGTCCGGGTGCTGGGGCTGCGCTACCGCAACGTGCTGCTGGCCGGCGTGGTCGCCGGCATCGGCGGCGCGTCGTACACGCTGGCGCTCTTCTCGTTCACCAAGAACATGATCGGTGGCAAGGGCTTCATCGCCCTGGCGGCGCTGATCTTCGGACGGTGGAGCCCCACCGGCGCGCTCCTCGCGGCGTTGTTCTTCGGGTTCGCCGACCAGCTCGCCACCTACCTGGGCGCGATCAACAGCACGATCCCGAGCCAGTTCCTGGCCATGCTGCCGTACCTGGCGACGATCCTGGCGGTGGCCGGGCTGGTCGGCAAGGTCCGGGCGCCGGCCGCCGACGGCAAGCCGTACATCAAGGGCTGACGGGGGAGCACCGGATGGAGATCGACTGGGGGCGGCTGCGCGCCGCCGCGACCGAGGTGATGCGGCACGCGTACGTGCCGTACTCGAAGTTCCCGGTGGGGGCGGCCGCCCTGGTCGACGACGGCCGTGTCGTGGTCGGCTGCAACGTGGAGAACGCCGCGTACGGCGTGGTGCTCTGCGCCGAGTGCGGCGTGGTCTCCTCGCTGCACGCCACCGGCGGCGGGCGGATCGTGGCGCTGTCCTGCGTCGACGCCACCGGCGAGCCGCTGATGCCCTGCGGGCGCTGCCGGCAGCTGCTCTGGGAGCAGGGCGGCCCGGAGTGCCTCATCGAGGCGAAGGGCGGCCCGCTGCGGATGGCGGAGCTGCTGCCGCACGCCTTCGGTGTGGAGGACCTGGAGGCGGTGACCGGGGAGACCCGGTTGCCGGTGGTGCCGGAGCGGCTGGCCGCCTGGCGCGGGCGCGGCACGGTGTTCGTGCATCCCGACCTGTCCGCCGGTCAGCAGGTGTGGACGGCGTACTGGGAGCGGTCGGCCGGGGACACCGAGGGCGCCGAGACCGGCGTGCTGGAGGAGGGCCCGAGCTGGGACGACCCGGCCGAGGCGATCACCTGGGGGCTGGCCCGGACACCCCGGGTCGTCGTGGTGGACGCGTCCGGCACGATCTTCTGGGCGGGGGAGGGCGAACCGCCTCTCGAGATCCCCGAGCGTTGGGGTGGTTGAGCTGATGAGCGCATTTGCGGCGGTTGACGTCATCCGGGCGAAGCGGGACGGGGGTGTGCTCTCCGACGCGCAGATCGACTGGGTCGTCGACGCGTACACCAGGGGTGTGGTCGCCGACGAGCAGATGTCCGCACTGGCCATGGCGATCCTGCTCAACGGGATGACCGGCCCGGAGATCGCCCGGTGGACCGCTGCGATGATCGCCAGCGGCGAGCGGCTGGACCTGTCCGCGGTCGACCGGCCGACCGTCGACAAGCACTCGACCGGCGGCGTCGGCGACAAGATCACCCTGCCGCTCACCCCGCTCGTGGCGGCCTGCGGCGCTGCCGTGCCGCAGCTGTCCGGCCGCGGCCTCGGGCACACCGGAGGCACGCTCGACAAGCTGGAGTCGGTGCCGGGCTGGCGGGCGGCGCTGAGCAACGAGGAGTTCATCGCCCAGCTTCGCGACGTCGGCGCGGTGATCTGCGCGGCGGGGCCGGGACTCGCGCCGGCCGACCGCAAGCTGTACGCGCTGCGCGACGTGACCGGCACCGTCGAGGCGATCCCGCTGATCGCCAGCTCGATCATGAGCAAGAAGATCGCCGAGGGGACCGGTGCCCTGGTCCTGGACGTCAAGGTCGGCTCGGGCGCGTTCATGAAGTCCGTCGACCAGGCCCGCGAGCTGGCCCGCACGATGGTCGAGCTGGGCGGTGCGCACGGCGTCCGGACGGTCGCGCTGCTCACCGACATGTCCACCCCGCTGGGGCTGGCCATCGGCAACGCGGTCGAGGTGACGGAGTCGGTCGAGGTGCTGTCCGGCGGCGGCCCGGCCGACGTGGTCGACCTGACCCTGGCCCTGGCCCGGGAGATGCTCGACGCGGCCGGCCTGCCGGACGCCGACCCGGAGGCCGCGCTGCGCGACGGCCGGGCGATGGACGTCTGGCGGTCGATGATCCGGGCGCAGGGCGGTGACCCGGACGCCCCGATGCCCACCGCGCCGGAGATCGAGGTGGTGTGCGCCGACGCCGACGGCTTCGTCGCGGAGGTCGACGCGTACGCGATGGGGGTGGCCGCGTGGCGGCTCGGCGCGGGGCGCGCCCGCAAGGAGGACCCGGTGTCCGTGCCCGCGGGTGTGGTGCTGCGCAAGCGCCCGGGCGACCCGGTCCGGGCCGGCGAGCCCCTCTACGAGCTGCGCGCCGAGGACGCGAGCCGGATCCCGGCGGCGCGGGACGAGGCCGCCCGGGCGGTGCGCATCACGCCCGCCGCGCCCGACCCGACGCCGCTGGTGATCGAGCGGATCGACTGATCGCCCCCGGCGTTCCGATGCTCGGGACGGTGGGGCTATCCTCCCAGGCCAGGGGGGACGACCCGGCGTCGAGCCGGCACGAGCAGACGAGGATGATCCGTCGTGGCCGTACCTGCCCCCGATCCCCGCGCGGTACGTGAGGCGAGCCTGGACGAGCTGGCCCGGCTGGGCCTGCCACTGCCGCCGTCGCAGTTCCCTCTCGTGTGGGAGCCCGGGGACGAGATCGAGCTGCGCCCGACCGACGAGATCGAGGCGCGGATCGCGGTGCTGCACCTCATCCTGACCCGTTGCTTCGGCATGCCGCCCCAGGCGGCGATGAGCTGGCTGCTCACCTCGCACCTGATGGAGATGGTCACGCCGCCGGAGTGGCAGTTCGTCACCGGCGGCAAGGGCGACCACCGCTCATTCGTGCTGCACCACGACGCGCTGTTCGCACTGGCCTGGGTGCTCGGCCTGACCAAGCAGCTGGATCCCACGCTGCCGGTGGACGAGCGGCTGGTGGAGCGGATGCCGAACATCGCCGCCGGTGAGACGTTCGGGCGCTGGCGGACCCGGATCCTCGCCGCGCCGCAGCATCCCGCCGACGCGGCGGCCCTGCTCGACCTCCACTACTGCCTGGACTGGGCGTACCTGGAGGTGGAGCAGGCCGGTCGGGTGCCGCCCGGGCTGGTCGACGCGAACGCGATCGGGCAGCGCCGGTGGGCGCTGGAGTGGGCGGTGATCCTGCGCGGGCCGTACCACGACGAGCCCCCGGGCTGGGAAGAGGTGGATCTGTCCACCTGACCGGAGCTCAGCGCGGCCGGTGGAGGCCGAGCCGCACGGACACGGTCACCGGTACCGGTTCGGGCAGTGCGGTGATCCGGGCGGCGAGCCCGGCCGGGTCGGTGTGCCAGGCGCTGGGGCCCATGCCGACCAGCGTGGCCACCTCGGTGCGGGTCAGCGTCAACCGGGCCCGGTGCGCGGTGCCGGACTCCTCGACGAAGTGCCCGCCGAGGCTCTCGGCGACCCGTTCCGCCTTGGCCGGGTCCACCCGGAGCAGGTCGAGCGGGTCGACCAGTTCGGCGAGGTGGTCGGCGGCCGGGGTGACCACCAGCAGCGCGCCGGCCGGGTCGAGGACCCGGTGGAACTCGGCGCCGTTGCGCGGCGCGAACACATTCAGCAGCACGGCGGTGGACGCGTCGGCCAGCGGCAGCCGTTGCCAGGTGTCGGCCAGGGCTGCCGCCGCGCGGTCGTGGGCGCGCGCCGCGCGGCGCAGCGCCGGCTTCGACACGTCGAGCGCCAGGCCGACGGCGTCCGGCAACGCCGCCAGCGCCGCGGCGAGGTACCGGCCGGTCCCCGCCCCGGCGTCCACCAGCAGGGGGTACGACGTCGAGCCGGACCCGGGTGCCGCGCCGGGTCGGGATGCCGCGTCCGGCCCCTTTGCTCTGCTTACCCCCACGCAACGGCTTTCGGCAGAAACCGGTGCGTCGGTTGAAGCAGAGCAAAGGGGTTGGGCGGGGGTGCCGTGGTGGGCAGCGCAATAACGGGCGACGGCTGCGGTGGCAGCGCCGGCCAGGGCGGCGGAGATGAGGTCGTAGTGGCCGGCGGCGAGGAAGTCGGCGCGGGCGGCGACCATCTCGGCGGTGTCCCCGGCGTGCGGCGCCCGGCCGGCGAGCAGGTTCACGTAGCCCTGTCGGGCCAGGTCGAAGCTGTGCCGGCGGGGACAGCGCAGCGCGCGGGCGGTGCCGGCGGTGACCTCCGTGAGCGGCTCGCCGCAGACCGGGCAGCGCAGCCGCTCCAGGATGCGGGGATCCACGTCAGGCGCCGGCCCGGCTCGGGTGGTGGGAGAGCCGGCTGCCGGACCGGCGTGGTACACCCATGGCACCGATCCTATCGCCGGCCAGGGCGTGGTCGGGCTGTGACGTCGACCCATGCCCTAGGGTCTGACCATGGTCGCGACTATCCGGTACGAGGACATCGTCAAGGTCCCGAAGGCGCTGCTGCACGACCACCTCGACGGTGGCCTGCGGCCGGCGACCATCGTCGAGCTGGCCGCCGAGGTGGGGCACGAACTGCCCACCACGGACCCGGAAGCGCTCGGCCGCTGGTTCGTCGACGCTGCCGACTCCGGTTCCCTGGAGCGGTACCTGGAGACGTTCGCCCACACCGTCGCGGTCATGCAGACCGCCTCGTCGCTGCGGCGGGTGGCCCGCGAGTGCGCGCTCGACCTGGCCGCCGACGGCGTGGTCTACGCGGAGGTCCGCTTCGCCCCCGAGCAGCACCTGGAGCGGAACCTCACGCTGGACGAGGTGGTGGAGGCCGTCGTCGCCGGCTTCGAGGAGGGGAGCGCCCTCGCCGCCCAGGCGGGTACGCCGATCCGCGTCGGCACCCTGCTCACCGCCATGCGGCACGCCGCGCGGTCGCAGGAGATCGCCGAACTGGCCGTGCGGCACCGGGACGCCGGCGTGGTGGGCTTCGACATCGCGGGAGCCGAGGCCGGGTTCCCGCCCACCCGGCACCTGGACGCGTTCGAATACCTCCAGCGGGAGAACTTCCACTTCACCATCCACGCCGGCGAGGCGTTCGGCCTGCCGTCGATCTGGCAGGCGATCCAGTGGTGCGGCGCCGACCGGCTCGGCCACGGCGTACGGATCGTGGACGACATCACCCCCGGCCCCGAGCCGGTGCTCGGCCGGCTGGCCGCGTACGTGCGGGACAAGCGGATCCCGCTGGAGCTGTGCCCGTCGTCGAACGTCCAGACCGGCGCCGCCGACTCGATCTCCGACCACCCGATCGGGCTCCTGCGGGACCTGCGCTTCCGGGTCACCGTCAACACCGACAACCGGCTGATGAGCGGCACCTGCATGTCGCGCGAGATGGCGCTGCTGGTGGACGCCTTCGGCTACGGCTGGCGCGAACTCCAGTGGTTCACGATCAACGCGATGAAGAGCGCCTTCATCCCGTTCGACCAGCGACTGCGGATCATCGACGAGGTGATCAAGCCGGCGTACGCGAAGCTGATCGGCTGACCGGCCGCGCGGCGGTCAGGAACGGTGCGGGTGGCCGGCGAGCAGTCCGGCCACCCGGCGCAGCACCTCGCCCGCGCGGGCGGCCTCCGCGCCGAGGCGGGTCTGCCGGCGCAGCACCGCCGGCTCGGCGCGGAGCAGGGCCACACCGCGCCGGACCAGGACCCTGGGTGCCTTGCGCTGCTCGGCGAGGTCGCGGCTGAGCCGGCGGACGAAGGTCGCGCCCCGCGGCCGGCGGAGGGCGTACGCGCCGGCGAGCACCCCGCGGCGGCGGCACTCCGCGACGATCTCGGCGGCGAAAATCCCTTCGGCGATGAAAAGTGGCGATCCGGCTAGATCGAATGGCCGTGTGGCCACCTTGCGGTCCTCCCCGATGGCATAGATCGGGACGTCCGCCCGACCCTCCCGGGCCAGCCGGACAATCGTCTCCACGGCTGCCCCGGCGTCCCACGAAGCGGGCGATTCCCAGTCGACCTGGCCGTTCAGGCGCGGCAACGTAGGGTCATCGCCGTTCTTGTAGAAGTCGTCCAGGCAGAGCACCGGCAGCCCAGTTCGTCGGGCTATGTACGACTTTCCGGAGCCGGAAGGGCCGGCGAGCAGGACAACGCGGTACGGGTGCTCCATTACCTTCAGTTACTCCGGCCAGACGGATTGCTATCAGATCGCAAGAACATCTCATCACACCCTCCGCGACGGCCAACCTGGGCTTTCCGTTTCCGAGACGGCGTGATGGAATCTCGGATGGTCCGACCCGCCGGGTCGGCCGCTGGGCGTTGCCCGAGGGTAACGCGGACGCTGCAAACGCGAGGGCGGTGACGTGAGCAAACGGCCAAAGACGGCAGGCTCTTTCCTGTCGCGTCTGCGCCGGCCGGCCGGTCGGCTCCGCGACATGCCGATCTGGTCCAAGCTCGGTCTCATCATGATCGTGCCGACCATCGCCACGGTCGTCGTGGGTACCAGTGGTCTGGTCGACCACCTGCAGACGCTCAACAACGCCAACCGGGCGGGTGACCTCACCAGCCTGGTCGGCCACTCGGGCGAGCTGGTCAACCGGCTGCAGGACGAGCGCAACAACGCCATCCGGCTCGTGGGCTCGCCGAGGAACGCCACTGACGGGTTCCGGAAGGCGTACGAGCAGGCGTCCGTCGGTGTCGAGGAGGCCAAGGGGCCGTACTCGCGGCAGCGCGCCGAGGTCGAGGACCTGCCGAACAGCTTCGAGAACGAGCTGCGCTTCATCGACCGCGCCCTGACCGACCTGCCCGGCATCCGGAGCCAGGTCCTCAACCGCAAGCTCGACACCGCCCAGACGCAGCAGCAGTACGACGACCTGATCGCCAACCTGCTCAACGTGCGGGACTCGGCGACGCAGCTCGCCGGGGACCTCGAGCTGAGCGACCAGATGCGCGCCGCCACCGCGCTCGCCCGGCACAAGGAGTTCCACTCGCAGGAACGCTACGTGGTGCACATCTCGCTGAACCAGCGCCAGCTCACGCCGAACCTGCGCGACATCTACATCTCCACGTTCACCGGTCAGCGCCAGTGGCTGGAGACCTTCAACACGGTCGCCGGCCGGCCCGCGCGGGAGCTCTACCAGCAGACCGTGGCGGGCGCCGACCTGCGCGAGGCCCAGGGCTACCGGAGCAACCTGAGGGGCCTCTCCAGCGCGCGTGACCTGAGCCAGGCCGGCTTCAACGCCAACGAGTGGGACGGCGCGATGGTGGCCGAGGCCGGCCTGATCCGGAAGGTCGAGGCGAGGATCGACGCCGACGCGGTCCGGCTCGCCGACGACATCCGGTCGGACGTGCAGCGCCAGGTGTTCCTGGAGACCGGCCTGCTGCTCAGCATGCTGCTGCTGGCCATCCTCTTTGCGTACCTGGTCGCCCGCTCGATGGCCCGGTCGCTGCGCGACCTGCGTCAGGGCGCCCTCTCCATCGCCCAGTACGGGCTGCCCCAGGCCGTCGCCCGGCTGCGTGACCCGCAGGTGACCGGCCAGCTCACCCCGGTACAGCTGGCCAACCAGATCGCCGAGCCGCTGCCGGTGCGCAGCAAGGACGAGTTCGGCCAGGTGACCGAGGCGTTCAACGCGGTCCACCTGGAAGCCGTCCGCACCGCCGCCGAGCAGGCCGCCCTGCGGGCGTCCGTCGCGACCATGTTCGTCAACCTGGCCCGCCGGTCGCAGATCCTGGTCGACCGGCTGATCGGTCACCTCGACCGGCTGGAGCGCGGCGAGGAGGACCCGGACCGGCTGGCCGAGCTGTTCCAGCTCGACCACCTGGCCACCCGGATGCGCCGCAACGACGAGAACCTGCTGGTGCTCGCCGGTGCCGACTCGACCCGTGTGCAGCGTGAGCCGGCCGCCCTGATCGACGTGCTCCGGGCCGCCCAGTCCGAGGTCGAGCACTACACGCGGATCGAGTTCGGGATCATCGACCGGGACATCGAGGTCGCGGCGCACGCCGTCAACGACCTGGTGCACCTCGTCGCCGAGCTGTTCGACAACGCCACGGCGTTCTCCCCGCCGGACTCGCAGGTCGTCGTCGAGGCCCGCCGGGTCGGCGACCGCGCTTCGCTCTACGTCGAGGACCGCGGCATCGGCATCAGCCCGGACCAGCTCCGCGAGCTGAACGACAAGCTCGCCACGCCGCCGCAGGTGGACGTGGCCGTTTCCCGGATGATGGGTCTGGTCGTGGTCGCCCGGCTGGCGTCCCGGCACGGCGTCAAGGTGGAGCTGCGGCCCGGTGCCGAGCGGGGGACCGTCGCGGACGTGACCCTGCCGACCGCGGTGCTGGTGCCCCGGGCACTGGCGGGCCGGATGCAGCCGCCGTCCGCGCTGCCGCCGGCCGCCACCGGCCCGGCCCCGACCTTCGGCGGCCCCGCCCCGGCCTTCGGTGCCCTGCCGGCGCTCGGCAACGGCCCGGCCGCGCCGGTGCCCGGCCCGCGCCCCGGCGAGTCCGGCAACCAGGTGACGCTCGGCGGCCGCCCGTTCGACCCGGCGCACCGCAACGGTGCCGGCACGCCCTCGGCCGCGGGCGCGGCCCGGGGAATGCCGGCCTGGTCGGACCTCACCGGCGCCACCCCGGTCGTCAACGGGGCCAACGGCGGTGACGCGTTCGCCCCGCGCACCACCAACGGCCAGCCGATCGACCCGCTGCCGCAGCGCCGCACCCAGGCGGACCCGGGCACCACCGGGCAGCAGCCGGCGATCCCGCGGCAACTGCCCAGTAGCCCGGAGACCCGCCCGTACTCGGCGCCGCCGGTCCCGCCGGTGTCGGCCCCGCCGATTCCGTACTCCGCGCCGCCCGTCTCCAGCCCGCCGACCTCGGGCATGCCGATCTCCGCCTCCCCGGTGTCGGCCTCGCCGGTCTCCGGGCAGCCGATCTCGGCCGCCCCGGCGTCCGGTCAGCCGTACCCCACGCCGCTGCCCCAGCGTCCGGTCTCGTCGACGCCGGCCCCGAGCGCCTCCGCCCCGCCGGCCTGGCCGCCGGTGCCGGGTGCGACCCGCGACGCCGCGACCCCGGCGGTGCCGGAGCGGCTCGCCGCGGCGCTGGACATGACCACCGAGCTGCCCCGGGTGGCGCGCCCGGCAGCCGAACCGTCGGCGAACCCGACGCCGCAGCAGTCCGCGCCGGTGCCGCCGCAGGCCGGTCCCGCCGTCACGCCGTCGGCCCCGGTCACCCGACCGGCTCCGGCCACGCCGCCCGCCGTGGCGCGGCCGACCACGCCGCAGCCGGCCCAGAACCGGCAGCGGTACGCGGACGAGACGATGGAGCTGCCGATCTTCCGGGAGCTGGAGTCGGCCTGGTTCCGTACCCGTCGTCCGGGCCCGGAGGAGGCCGCCAAGGCGGCCGTGCCGAACGGCGGCGCCACGACCCAGCAGTTCGCCAGGGTCGAGGCACCGCCGCAGCAGACACGACCCGCAACGACAGGTAACGCACCGATGGCAGAGACCCCGACGTCCGGCGGCGCTCCGCGCCAGAACGGCTCGACGGCGAACGGGAACCGCACTCCCGCCGAGGGGCTGCCGCAGCGGCCTACGCCGCCGACCAGCGGCGGCTGGCAGACCGCCGCCGACGACGGTTGGCGGGCCGCCTCGGCGGCCAGCGAGGTGCAGGTGGGGTCGACCACCCCCACCGGGCTTCCGAAGCGCACGCCGATGGCGCAACTCGTGCCCGGCGCGGTGGAGAAGCCCACGACGTCGGTGCAGCGGCGCACTCCCGAATCGGTCCGTGGCCTGCTGTCGGCCTACCACCGCGGTGTCCAGCGTGGGCGGAGCAACCCCTCCGACGGCAACTCGACCACCCCGGGGGAGACTCCGGGTGGGCAGTCCTCGCAGTCTGGCTCTGGCCCGGTGGCCGGGAGCGGGCAGAAGGAGCAAGAAGGATGACAACTACGCAGGATCTCGGTTGGCTGCTCGCCAACTTCGCCGACCGGGTGCCCGGAGTCGCGCACGCGGTCGCCGTGTCGGCGGACGGCCTGCTCCTCGCGGCCTCGCGGGACCTTCCGCGGGACCGGGCCGACCAGCTGGCCGCTATCTCCTCCGGCCTGGTCAGCCTCACCCAGGGTGCGGCCCGCTGCTTCGAGGGCGGTGCCGTTCTCCAGACGGTGGTCGAGATGGACAACGGCTTCCTGTTCCTGATGTCCATCTCGGACGGCTCGTCGTTCGCCGTGCTCGCCGCCCGCAGCTGCGACGTCGGCCAGGTGGGCTACGAGATGGCCCTGCTGGTCGACCGGGTGGGCGACGCGTTGACCCCGCAGCCGCGTGCGGCCGCGGGCATGCTGGGCTGACGTTCCGCTGACCGTGCGGTCGGCGGGGCAACGACAACGAGGGGTTCGACCGGCGCCAGCCGGTCCGGGGTACGAAGGAGGTGAGCGGGGACATGGCCGATCGTGACGAACCGACCGGCGCGTTGGTCCGTCCATACGCCGTGACCCGTGGTCGTACCCGCCCTCGACTCGACATCGCAATGGAAGCGCTCGTCGAGACGACGGTGCGCGGCCGGGCCGCTGCCAACGGCAACGGCGGTCATGGCCGCGAGCACCAGTACATCGCCGCGCTGTGTGACGGACGCGTGCAGTCGCTAGCCGAGATCGCGGCGCGGATGCAGCTACCGCTCGGTGTGGCCCGGGTGCTCATCGCCGACATGGCGACGGATGGCCTGGTCGCGGTCCACGAGCCGACCATTCTGGACGACTCGGACGACGCGGTGGGCACTGAACTGCTGGAGAGGGTGCTGAGTGGACTTCGCAGGCTCTGACATGTCGCGCCCGCCGACCGCGAGCGGGCGCGTGACGTCGGCGAAGATCGTTATCGCCGGTGGATTCGGCGTCGGTAAGACGACGCTGGTCGGCTCGGTCTCGGAGATCACGCCGTTGACCACGGAGGCGATCATGACCTCCGCGAGCGTGGGCGTCGACGACAACCGGCAGGTGCCGGGGAAGACGACGACCACGGTGGCCATGGACTTCGGCCGTATCACGATCGACCGTGACCTGATCCTGTACCTGTTCGGTACGCCCGGTCAGACCCGGTTCTGGTTCATGTGGGACGAGTTGGTCCGCGGTGCCATCGGCGCGGTCGTGCTGGTCGACACCCGCCGGCTCGCCGACTGCTTCGCGGCGATCGACTTCTTCGAGCACCGGCGGCTGCCGTACCTGGTGGCGATCAACTGCTTCGACGGCATGCAGTACCACGACCCGCAGGACGTCCGGGACGCGCTGGCCATCTCCAGCGACGTGCCGGTGGTGGCGTGCGACGCCCGGAACCGGGAGTCGACCAAGCACGTGCTGATCTCGCTGGTCGAGTACGTGCTCACCATGCGCCGGTCGCGGGCCGTCGCCCGGGCCTGACGTTCGCCCGTCCGCGCCCGGTGGTGGCTTCGGCCGCCACCGGGCGCGACGTGCTGTCCGGGTACGGCCGGCGCGGCCGACCGGACCGGGTGGCCGGCGGCACGGCGCCGAACGCTGACCGTCCCGCACGCGGCTGCTCACGTCCACCAGGGCGCGACCACGCGTGCTCCAGGCCTCGCGTGCGGCCTTGTGGACACCCGACGCGGCCCCGGCTCTGCCCGGCACACTCGGCCCCCGGTCAGGCCCGTGGACACACGACGAGGCCCCCGGGCTCTGCCCGGGGGCCTGCTGCGTCGTCAGTGTCCGGTCAGGACCGGTAGCCGGCGGACCGGTACTCGTACTCCCGGTCGTCGTCGCGGTCGCCGGTGTCGCGGCTGAAGTCCCAGCCGCCGGCGGCCTCCCGGCCCGGGCGCCCGCCCACCGCGAAGCCGCCGATCTCCTGCCCGCGACGCCAGCCGCGGAAGTAGCCGGTGGTGTTCTCGGCGAGGCTGGCGGCGTCGCGCACGATCCGCAGTGGACGCTCGTCGCGCAGCGGCGAGCCGGGGACGAGGTTCGCCTGCGGCACCCGCTTCGGCAGGCCGGCGGTGGTCTCGGAGCCGATCGCGGGCTTGGCGGCCTGCTCCGCCGCCTGCCAGCCGCTGTCGTCCAGTGAGGACCAGTTGAACTCGGTCGACTCACCGTGACCCACGAACCACGCCGACTTCGCCTGGGCGAAGATCAGCAGGTCACCGTCGCCGTCGTCGGACACCGGCGGGGGCCGGTGCTCCACCGGGGGCGCCGGCCGGTGCTCCACCGCCGGCGTACGCGGAGCGGGCCGTCCGTTGCGGGGCTCGTCGCGGTCGACGAGCCGCAGCGGCGGCGTCTCCAGGCCCGGGTCGGTCGCCGGGCCCTGCCCGTTGCGCAGGGCCCGGTCGGCCAGCGGCGGCGGCTCGACCAGGCGCAGCATCGGCGGTTCCTGGGGGAGGTCGTCGGCGAGCCAGGGCGGGGTGACCCGACGCTCCTTGCCCGGGTCGGTGGGGGCGTCGACGCCGCGCCCGCCGTACGAGCCGACCACCGGGTTCCGCGCCGAACTGTCGCCCGGGTCCTGCGGGTTGTTGACCAGCGGCCAGTTGGCCCGGGAGCCCGGGGTGGCCGGTTCCTGGCCGGGACGCGGCGTGGGCACCGGCACGCTGAGGTCGGTGGCGCTGAAGCCGCCGGCCGGGGCGGGCGGCTCGGTCGTGGTCTTCGGCCGGGGCGGGATGACCGTGCGCTGCCGCTCGGCGCGCGCGTTCTGGATCGCCGCCGTGGTCAGCGTCGGCCGGAACGGTTCGCCGGCCTCGGCCGGAGGCACCGAACCCCGCTGCGTCGGGGCGATGGGCGTGATGCCGGGAGGCGGGGGCGGCGGCGCCGAGATCGGCCGGTTCGTCGGGCCGTCGATACGGCTGGGCGACGCCTCGGGGCGGGCGGGCGGTGCGGAGACCGGCGGGCCCGCGAACGCGGCGGGGGCGACCGGTGCCGGAGCCACCGGCGGCGGCGCCACCGGTGCCGGCGCGACGGGGGGCGGACCGAGCGGCCGGGGAGACGGGGGCGGGGTCGCGCCGGGGACCGGTTCCGGGCGGGCCCGGCGGGCGCCGGTGGCCGGGCGGGCGGGCTCGGCCGGGCGCACCGCGCGCAGCATGGCGCCGCTGGCGGCCGGGGTCAGCTCGCCGACCGACTCGCCACGGCGGGCGGCGGCGCGACGGCCGGGCGCCGGAGGGCCCACCCGGTCGTCGAGCGCGCCGACCAGCGCGTCGCACCCGAGGTCACACGCGCGTACGGAGGCGACGGCCTGCCGGACCGTCTCGGCCACCGCGGCGGTGAGGGCCCGGTTGACCGTCGCCCGGCGGGGCGACTCGGAGATGGCGACCCGCAGGGCGGTCACCGCCGCCTCGATCTGGTCGGTGTCGGCGACACCGTCGGCGGCGAGGTCCGCCGCGACGCGGTCGGCCGTGTCGTCCCGGCTGCGGCCGACGCCGGTCAGTAGCCCCGGCTCGGGAAGGGCGTCCAGGACCGCGAGTGCGACCGGCTCGGCCGGGTCGGGGTACGCGCGCAGCGCAGCCGGGTACAGCTCGCGCAGCACCTCCCGCAGGGCCACCGCCGCGGAGTGCCGGCCGTTGGCGAGCGCGGCGTGCGCCGCGAGCACCTGCTTGTAGCCGGCGAGGTCCCGGGGGGCGGGCAGGGTGACGGCGGAGAGCGCTCCGGCCTGGAGGGCACGGGCCAGGCCGACGGCCCGCCGCTCCGCCGGGGGCGACTGCATCTCCTCCAGGGAGTCGTCGTCGGCGAACCGCTCGGCGAAGTCGTCCACCGAGTCGTCGTCGGCGATGGCGAGGGGTCGGCCTGCCGCGCTGAGCAGCGAGGTGACCGTGTGGTCGTCGCTGTCGGCGGCGATCGCCGCACCGCTCGGCCCGCCCGACCGCTCCACGAGCAGCGTGACCAGCCGGGCGTAGCCGGCGGGGTCGTCGCTGATCTCGCAGACATGCAGCAGACGGCCTGCGTCATCGACCACAGCGGACGTCAGCGTCGAACCGGCTGAAGCCGGTCGGTCGGCCGGATCCGCCGAGGCCAAACCGCAGTACACGCGCACGAGCGCCACGGCGTCGTCCTCCTCCCGGGACACAAGGTCTTCTCTGCCAGAGACTGATGCTCCCTGGTACGGGTCAGTCGCGCCAGTCCACGACAGCAGAGATCTTGCCGACAATGGTGCGCCAACCCAAACTTGCGGTTTGTGCCCCGATTTTCTTCAACCGACGTCGGCCGAGGAATCCGCCGATCCCCCCGTTGACAGAGGCCCGCAGTGCCTCGTCCAGATCGTCGAGGCTGGACCCGGCGGAGAGCATGTCCAGCACGGCCGGTAGCCGCAGCGCGTACGAGATGTCACGAGCGATCTCGCCGGCTTCGATGAGCAGCGTGGGATCCCAGGCGTCGTGCCCGCCGCGCAGGTTCTCCACCACCAGGTCGAGCTCGTAGATGTCCTCGTCGAGCGGGGCGATGTCGGCCGGTTCCACCCGTTCGGACAGTTCATTCCAGCTGTCCAGTTGAGACAGGTCGTTGGGCGCACCGGACCGGACGAAGCTGACCAGCGACTCCGGGGTCTTGAAGAGCAGCAGCCGGCCCTTGTGGCTGAGGAAGACCGGCACCTCCTCGTCGGCCGCCTCCTCCTCGGCCGCCTCGGCCTCGGCCTCGGCCTCGTCCTCCGTCTCACCCTTGCCGCCGCGGCGGGCCTCCCGGGCCTCATCCTCGTCGCTCTCGGCGAACTCCTGGGCGACCTTCTCGTCGAGGATGACGACGCTCTCGTCGTCCTCGTCCTCTTCCGTCACCACCTGACGGCGGGCGAGGAAGGGGTCGTCCTGGTCCCGCTCCTCGACGTCGGTCGGGGTCAGCTCCCGGGCCGGCCGGTACGCCCGAAGGGTGTAGCCGGTGCCGGCGGGCAGGGCGATCTCGACCGGGTCGATCCGCAGTTCCTCCCAGAGTGCGCGGGCGGCCTCGGCGGACTCGGTTGCGGTGCCGGACTCGGCCGGGCCGTCGAGATCGGGCTCGTCGGCGTCGGACCGTTGAGGCGACTGGCGGGCCACGCTGACCTCCGTGTGCTTCGGGCTGCCCACCCGCCGGGCTCCTCCGGCGAGTGACTACGCGCACATACCCTAGTGGGCGACCCGGGCGTCCCGGTGTCCGCACCCCGGTGGCGGTCCGGCCGGACGACAAGTAGCGTTGCTACGTATGAAGGCCCAGGCGCTGCACGGACACCTCGACGCACTGCTCCTGGCGGTGCTCGAACAGGGACCACTGCACGGCTACGCCATCATCGAGGCGCTCCGCAGCCGCAGCGACGGCCACCTCGATCTGCCGACCGGCACTATCTATCCCGCGCTGCGCCGGCTGGAGCGGGCCGGCCACGTCGCGAGCACCTGGAGCACCGTCAACGGCCGGGAGCGGCGGACGTACCAGTTGACCGACGCGGGCCGCCGGGCGCTGGCCGGTGAGCGGTCCGGCTGGCGCGAGTTCAGCTCCACCGTCGGCCGGTTCCTCGACGCGGACGCGCCACCCACCACACCCGCCTGAGGAGCGCCCCTCCCGGCGGCGGTCAGCGGACGGCGTGCACCCAGCCCCGGGCGGCGCGACCCAGCCAGAGGAAGCCGGCCGCCACCAGCACCGCACCGATGATCATCGGCGGCCAGGTGAGCGCGCCGTCCCAGAGACCGACCGACCAGCCGAAGAGGGCAGCGCCGGCGAGCCCGCCGAGGGCGAGCAGACCGGTCAGGCCGGCGCCGACCAGCCGGTCGACGACGGGACTGCGCCGGCGTGCGCCGGCCACCAGGACGCCCAGCCCGCCGAGCACCGCGGCGGTGAACCAGAGCCAGTCCATCGACGCCGACAGCAGCAGGTAGCCCGCCGGAGGCCGGGGGCCGTCGCTCCAGCTCGCGCCGCGCCAGGTGAGGTCACCGGCGGCGATGCCGGCGGCGGCCACCGCGAGTACCCGCCAGGCCAGGCCGCGCAGCGCGCCGACGGCCAGCTCGGCCTGGTACGCCGGGGCGAGCTGCGCCGGCGTGCCGAACTCGGCCACCGCCCGGCGGCGGGCCTCCGCCGCCGGCAGCCCGTCCTCCCGGTACGCCTCGACGGCGTCCAGCAGCCCGTGCCGCGCCTCGGTCAGCAGATCGGCCTTCAGCCTGCTCGGCCCACGCAGCCGCTCCTCCAGCGCCCGCAGCCGCTCCTCAACAAGCACGTCGTCGCCGCCCCGCATGCCACCACCCTGCCACGACCGGCCGCCCCGTGCCGTCCGGGACATCCCTGGGCCGACCCGGATCCGACGTGTGCGGGGACGGTCAGGGAAGGGGGCCGAGGGCGAGGTAGCCGCGCTCGGCGGCCTCCTGGAGGAGCCACTGGTCCCGGTACCAGCCGGGCAGCGCGACCAGGTCGGCGTGCCGGCCGCGCTGCGCCACCCGGCCGGAGTCCAGCACCAGGATCTCGTCGAACCCGTCGAGTCCGCGCAGGCGGTGGCTGATCAGCAGCACGGAGTGCCCCGCCGGGGTGGCGGCCAGGACGGAGTCGAGCACCGCGTCCGCCGCCGTCGGGTCGAGCCCCTCGGTCGGCTCGTCGAGCACCAGCACCGGGGGCGCGGCGAGCAGCGCCCGTGCCAGGGCCAGGCGCTGCCGCTGGCCGCCGGAGAGCTGGCCGCCCTCCTCGCCCACCACGGTGTCCCAACCGTCCGGCTGGGCGCGTACCCAGTCCAGGAGGCCGGCCGTGGCGGTGGCCGCGGCCAGGTCGTCCTCGCTCGCGCCGGGCCGCCCCAGCAGCAGGTTCTCCCGGACGGTGGCGTGGAAGACGTACGCCTCGGCGAGCAGACCCCCGACGAGCCGGGGCAGCGCCTCGGCGGGGTACGCCGACAGGTCGCGCCCGTCCAGATCGACCCGACCCGAGGTGGGCCGCACCGAGCCGGTCAGGACGGCGGCGAGGGTGCTCTTGCCCGCGCCGCTGGGCCCGACGACGGCGACCCGCCGACCGGGCGGCAGGTGCAGGTGGAAGTCGTGCAGGGCGGGTGCGGCCTCGGCGCGGTACCGGACGGTCACGTCCTCGAACCGGACGTCGGGGGCGGCGGCCGGGGTGGGTGTGGTCGGTGTCGGGGCCGGAGACGCCACGTCCTCGCTCTCGTCGAGCAGGGCGGCGACGCGGCTCAGGCCGGCTCGCAGACCGGTCCATTGGCGCGCCGCGCCGACCAGGGCGAGCGCGATCTCGACGGCGGCGAGCGTGCCGACGGCCAGCACACCGACCAGCACGCCGTCCACTCCGGCCGCCAGCGCCACCAGCACGACCGCGCCGGCGGTCAGCCCGGCCACCAGCACACCCGCCGCGTCGACGGCGAACCCGGTCGCGGCCAGCCGCCGTTCGAGCCGGGCCAGCCGCCGGGCCCGGTCCGCGGCCGCCCCCAGCGCCTGCCCGGTGGCGCCGAAGGCGGCGAGGTCGGCGGCGCCGTGGGTCAGGTCGACCGCGTCGGCGGCCAGGGCACCGCGCAGCGGCGCCAGCTCGGCGGCGGCGTGCCGGGTGAGCGCGGTGGCCAGGGCCGGCAACGCGACACCGGCGAGCAGCAGGCCGGCCGCGAGCGCCCCGGCGGCGGCCGGGGAGACGAGGGCCGCCGCACCGACGGCGACCACGCCCACCAGGCCCGCGGCGGCGGCCGGTACGAGGACCCGCAGCAGCAGGTCCTGCACGGCGTCGACGTCGGAGACCAGCCGGCTCAGGGTGTCGCCGGAGCGCTGCCCGGCGCTGTTCCGGCGGGCGGCCAGGGCGGCGAACACCCGGGCGCGGACGTCGGTGACCAGCCGTAGCACCGCGTCGTGCCCGGCCAGGCGTTCGGTGTAGCGGAGCACGCCGCGCCCGATGGCCAGTGCCCGGACGGCGACGATGGCGACGGTCAGGCGGTCCAGCGGTGGCCGCTCGGCGGCGGACATCAGCAGCCACGTCGCCGTGGCCATCAGGGCCAGGGCGGCGAACTCGGTGGCGGCGGCGAGCAGGCCCGCGCCGACCAGCCGGTAGAGGTACGGGCGGGCCAGGCGCAGTACGGTGCGCTCCGGCGCGTTCACGGTGTCACCTTCGCGGCCGGGGCCGGGGTGAGCTCGGTGACCCGCCCGTCGGCGATCCGCAGGATGCGGTCGGCGTCGGCGAGCAGCGCCGGGCGGTGCGCGACCAGCAGCGCCGTCCGGCCGGAGATCAGGGCGCGGGTGGCGTCGAGTACGGCTGCCTCGCTGGCCGAGTCGAGTCGTGCGGTGGGCTCGTCGAGCAGCACCACGGGTGCGTCCCGCAGGAACGCGCGGGCCAGTGCCACCCGCTGCCGCTGGCCGCTGGAGAGGCCGTGCCCGCGCTCGCCGAGCATGGTGGCCAGACCGTCGGGCAGTGCGGCGACGACGTCGTCCAGCGCGGCGTCGCGGACCGCGCCGGCCAGTGCGGCGTCCGGGACGTCGGAGGAGCCGAGCCGGATGTTGTCGGCCAGCGAGGCGGCGAAGAGGTGGGCCCGCTGCGGCACCCAGGCCAGGTGCCGGCGCCAGGCGTCCAGGTCGGCGCCGGCCAGGTCCGTTCCGCCGACGGTGACCCGGCCGGCGGTCGGCGTCACGAAGCCGAGCAGGAGGCCCAGCAGGGTGCTCTTGCCGGCGCCGCTCGGCCCGACGACGGCGATCCGCTCGCCGGGCCGGATGGTCAGCGTGACGTCGCGCAGGGCGATGGTGCGGTCGTACGCGACGGTCACCCCCTCGAACCGGATCTCACCGCGCCCGTCCGGCACGGCCGCGCCCGCCCGGGGCCCGCCGGCCGGCGCGCCCTCGGCGAGCGTGAGCGCCTCGTCCAGTGCGGTGAGCCCTTCCATGCTGGCGTGGAAGCGGCTGCCGGCGGCCCGTAGCGGCAGGTACGCCTCCGGGGTGAGCAGCAGCACCAGCAGCGCGGTCTGGAGGGTGAGCCCACCACCGAGCAGCCGGATGCCCACCGGCACCGCGACCAGCGCCACCGAGAGAGTGGCGACGAGTTCCAGGACCAGCGCGGAGAGGAACGCGATGCGCAGGGTCTTCATGGTCGCCGTGCGGTGCCCGTCGGCCATCCGGCGGACCACCTCGGTCTGCGCCCGCGCCCGCCCGAAGGCCCGCAGCGTGGGAAGCCCGGCCACCATGTCCAGGAAGTGGCCGCCGAGCAGGGAGAGTCGCCGCCACTGCCGCTCGGTCGCCGCCTGGGCCTGCCAGCCGAGCAGGGCGCCGAAGATCGGGATGAGCGGCAGCGTGACCGCGATGATGAGAGCGGAACTCCAGTCGGCGAGGAAGATCCGGGCGAGCACCGCCACCGGCACCGTCACGCTCAGGACGAGTTGGGGCAGGTAACCGGTGAAGTAGGCGTCCAGCGCATCCAGGCCGCGGCCGGTGAGCGTGGCGAGCTGGCCGGCGCGCTGCCCGGCCACCCAGGTAGGGCCGTGCCGCCCGACCGCGTCGAGCAGGTCGACCCGCAGCTCGGCCTTGACCGTCGCCGCGGCCCGTGCCGAGACCGTGCCCTGCGCCCAGACCAGCAGTGACCGGGCGGCGACTGCCGCGACGAACCCGGCCAGCGCCGGCCGGTCCAAACGTCCCTCGAAGGCGGTGGCGAGCAGCGCCGCGAGCGCGGTCGCCTGCGCCACCACCAGACCCGCGGCGAGCACGCCGAGCAGTGCGAGCACGGCGAGGTCGCGCCGGGCCGCGGGGACCCGGCGCAGCAGACGCGGGTCGAAGGGACGGCGGTTCACCAGTACACCGGTGCCCTGCCGTCGGTCCGTCCCCGGAACACCCACCAGCACATCGCCTGAAAGCCTAGTAGGGCCGGCAGGAGCGGCACCGTCAGCCAGCCCAGCAGGCGCAGGGTGGGCCCGCTGGCCGCCGCGTCGGTCACGGTCAGCGACGCGCCGGGATCGACGGTGGAGACCAGCGCGTACGGCCAGAGCGTCGCCCCGACCAGCGCCACCGGCACCGCGAGGGCCGTGGCGGTGGCGGCGAACGCCACCCCGGGCCGCCGCCGGGCGAGCGCGAGCCGGGCGGTCAGCAGGGCCGCGACCAGCAGCGCCAGCAGGAGTACGCCCACCGCCGGCTGGTGCGCGGCGGCGCGTACCCGGTCCGAGAGCAGGCCCACGACGGCGGCGGTGCCGACGGCGGCGAGGGCCACCGGGACCAGCCCGCGGGCCAGCCGGGCCAGCGGCTCGGCGTCGGTGGCCGGCAGGCGGAGGGTGAGGAAGGTCGCGCCGTGCACCGCGACCAGGGCGACCACCGCGAGCCCGACGGCGGCCACGAACGGGGTGAAGAGGTGGGTCACCCCGGCGACGTGGCCGTCGGCGTGCAGCGGTACGCCCTGAAGCAGCCCCGCGAGCACGGCGCCCCAGCCCAGCGCGGCGAGCAGGCTGCCGACGAGCACCACCCGGTCCCAGGTTGCGCGGGCGCGGTCACCGGCCGGACGGCTGCGCAACTGCACTCCGGCGGTCACCAGGATCACGCCGGCCAGCGCCCCGACCACGGCCGGGTAGAGGCCGGCGAGCAGTTCTCCCTCCAGCAGCGGGAACGCGCCGAACAGGATGCCGACGGCCGCGACCAGCCAGACCTCGTTGCCGAGGAAGAACGGGCCGACGGCGTTGAGGGCGGCGCGCCGGCTTGCCGGCCCGGTGCGCCGGGCGAGCAGCAGCCCGACTCCGTAGTCGTAGCCACCGAGCACGAGGTAGGCGGCGAAGAAGGCACCGAGCAGCGCGTACCAGGCGAGTTCCACGGTCGTCTCCCTCAGGCGAAGGCGGGTTCGGGGCGATGGTCGGCCGGCGGGTGCTCCGGCCGGCGGCCGAGAGCGGGATCGACGGCGCCACCGGCGGCGTGCCTCGCCAGCAGCACCCAGTTGGTGACGGCGAGCGTGCCGAGGAGCAGCGTGAAGCCGATGAGGGAGGCGAGCATCACCCCGGGGCCGACACCGGAGACGGCCTGGTCCGTGGGGAGCAGCCCGTACGCCACCCAGGGCTGCCGGCCGACCTCGCGGGCGATCCAGCCGAGGATCGCCGCGACGAAGGGCAGCGGCAGGGCGAGCAGCAGCAGCCAGAGCGGGAAGCGGAGCCGGATGATCCAGTCTCGCCAGAGCAGCGGCAACAGCAGCCAGAGCGTGCCGAGGCCGAAGCCGATGAGGATCATGAACCCGAGCCCCACGCTGGCCAGCGCCGGCGGGGTGTAGTCGCCGGGGCCGAACCGGGCGGTCCACTCGGCCACCAGCGCGTCCGCGCCCGGGCCGCCGCCGAACTTGGTCGGCTGCACCTCGCCGACCGGCCCGAACTGGGCGAACCCGAAGCCCTGCACCAGGGTGATCGACAGCGCGGCGGTGACCAGGCCGATCCGCAGGGCGGTGCGGTGGAGCGCGAAGTCGGGCGTGCGCCGCAGGAGGTGCCCGGCGCTCACCGCGGCCATCAGCATCCCGCCGACGAGCAGCGACGCCGCGATCACGTGCCCGAGCGCCATGCCGAGGCTCGGGTTGGTGAGCAGGGCGGTGAAGTCGGTGAGGTGCGCGATGCCGTCCCGGACCTCGTACCCGACCGGGTTCTGGAGCCAGGAGTTGGCGACCATGATCCAGAACGCGGACGCGTACGCGGTGATCGCCACACCGTAGAGCAGCGCCAGGTGGACGCCCCGGCGGAGCCGGTGCCAGCCGAAGATCCACATGCCGAGGAAGGTCGACTCCAGGAAGAAGGCGACCAGGGTCTCGATGGCGAGGGGCGCGCCGAAGACGTTGCCCACGTAGCGCGACAGCCCGCTCCAGTTCAGCCCGAACTGGAACTCCATCACGATGCCGGTGGCGATGCCGAGCACGTAGTTGATCACGTAGAGCTGGCCCCAGAAGCGGGTCAGCCGCTCGTAGACCGGCTTGTCGGTGAGCACCCAGGCGGTCTGCAGGCCGACCAGCAGCGTGACCAGCCCGAGCGTCACCACCACGAAGAGGAAGTGGATCGACGTCGTCGTGGCGAACTGGAGGCGGGCGAGGAGCAGCGTGTCCATGGTCGGCCCTCCCGATGATCGGCTGCTGTCGTAGAGAGCCTACACGTAGCCTGACTACCTATAGCCACTACTACGTAATGTCGTAGGGAACTCTACGACATTACGTAGTAATCGTGGGGGTCGGTCGGCCGGTCGAGACCGCCGGCGCGCCAGGCTCAGCTGAGGAAGAGGGAGACCGGCAGGGCGGCCAGGGTCGACGCCACGCTGAGCGCCGCCGCCCCGATCAGCCGGGACGGCCGGCCCGAATCCAGCAGGCGCTGCACCCGGACGTCCAGGTCCCGGTCGCCCATGCCGAGCGTGCCGGCCGGCGTGATCCGGGCACCGGCGGCCGCGAAGCGGCGCAGCGCACCCGCCAGGGGCGCCTCGTCGTGCAGCTCACGGGCCTTGTCGTCGGCGCGCATCTCGACCAGCAGGGCGACCCGCTCGTGCGCGTCACGCACCCACCCGACCCACGGCAGCGCCCGGCAGAGCGCGGTGAACGGCAGCAGCACGAGGTCGTGCCGCTCCTGGGCGTGCGCCCGCTCGTGGGTGAGCACAGCCGCCAGCTCGGCCCGGTCCAGCAGGTCGAGGGTGCCGGCGCTCACCACCACGCGGGGCCGCACCCCCGGCAGGCAGTACGCCGCCGCGCTGGGGTGGTCGAGCACCAACGCCCCCGGCACGGTCGGGTCCCGGCGGGCGACCAGCGTCAGCAGGTCGCGGTGGCGGCGCTGGGCGCGGACGGCGGCATGCACGCTGCGGACGGTCGTGGTCAGCAGCACCGCCCCGATGCCGAAGCCCACGCCGACCAGCCCCAGATGGATCGCGCCCACCCCGACCGGCAGGGTGCCGTCGCCCAGGTCCGTGGCGAGCGCCCACAGGGCGCTGCCGGTCGGCCGGTCGTACGCCGCCAGGCCCAGGGCGATCGGCAGGCCCATCGCGGAGAGGCCGACGGCCAGCCCGACCGCCTGCCAGCAGAGGATCGCGACCCGGGGGCTGTGCCACGTCCACCTCGAGCCCGCCAGCACCTGCGCGGTGAGCCAGCAGGCCAGCACCGAGACGCCGAAGTGCACCGCGTAGGACATGGCCCCGCCCCTACCGGTCCGCCGCCTCGTCGGCCAGGCGTACCCGCCCGGCCCGGTCGGTCGTGGGAGTCTCGACCCGCTGGGTGAGCGGCCCGGCGTCGGCCGGCCCGGTGCCCTCCGCCGGGGTGGCGGTGTCGCTCCGACCGGCCTCGGCGCCGAGCGCCGCGCGCAGCACGTCGGCCTCGGTGCCGGTGACCGAGCGGGCGAAGCGCACCAGCGCCGCGTCCCGGCTGCCGCCGAGGTCCAGCGCGTCGAGCATGAGCTGGGCGATGTGCGCCTCGCGGCTCCCGGCGGCCCGGTACCGCCAGGCCCGCCCCTCGCGCTCGCGCCGCACCATGCCCTTGCCCGCGAGCCGGTCCAGCACCGTCATCACGGTCGTGTACGCCAGCTCCCGCCCGGCCAGGGCGTCGGCCACCTCGCGCACGGTGACGCCGTCCGACGTGGCGGGGACCGAGTCCCACAGCACGTCCATCACCGCACGTTCGAGATCACCGAGCCGAGTCACGCCACAATCCTACCCCGCGTAGTAGAGCTCTCCCCGACGGGACGGATCAGACTCCCTTCGGGTGCCAGACCGTCTTCGTCTCCAGGAGGGTGGTCATCCGGGTGATGCCCGGGTCGGCGAACCAGTCGTGGTCGGCCGGAGCCGGCCGGAGCACCCGCTTGAGGTTCTCCGCGGCCTTGACCTCCAGGTCGGCGGCGAGGGCGGCGTCGGCCACCCCGGTCAGGTCGATCGCGTTGACGTCCATGTGGCTGGCCAGCGTCGGCACCGTCTCGGCGAGGCGACCGGTGAGGATGTTCACCACGCCGCCGGGCAGGTCGGAGGTGGCCAGCACCTCGGCCAGGGTCACCGCCGCGAGCGGCGCCGACGGCGACGCCGCCACCACGACCGTGTTGCCGGTGACGATCGCCGGGGCGATCACGCTGACCAGGCCCAGCAGCGCCGGAGCCTCCGGCGCCACCACGGCCACCACGCCGGTCGGCTCCGGAGCCGACAGGTTGAAGTACGGCCCGGCGACCGGGTTGGCGCCCCCGTACACCTGGGGGAGCTTGTCGGACCAGCCGGCGTACCAGACCCAGCGGTCGATCGCGGCGTACACCTCCTCGTCGCGAAGACCCAGGGCGCCGAACTGCTCGCGGCGGCCCTCCAGCATCTCGGCGACCCGGTAGAGGATCTGACCCCGGTTGTACGCGGTCGCCCCGGCCCATCCCTTCACGGCGGCGCGGGCGGCGACCACCGCGTCCCGCGCGTCCTTGCGAGAGGAGAGGGCGACGTTGGCGTCCTGCACGATGTACGACCGTCCCGACTCGCTGCGCGGGAACTTCCCGCCGATGAAGAGCTTGTACGTCTTGCGTACCGCGACCCGCTCAGACATTGAGGTACCCCTCCAGCCCGTGCCGGCCGCCCTCGCGACCGTAGCCCGACTCCTTGTACCCGCCGAACGGCGAGGTCGGGTCGAACTTGTTGAACGTGTTGGCCCAGACCACGCCGGCGCGGAGCCGGTCGGCCATCCACAGGATCCGGGAGCCCTTGTCGGTCCAGATCCCGGCCGACAGCCCGTACGGGGTGTTGTTGGCCTTCTCGACGGCCTCGGCCGGGGTGCGGAAGGTCAGCACCGACAGCACCGGCCCGAAGATCTCCTCCCGGGCGATCCGGTGGGCCTGGGTGACCCCGGTGAAGATCGTGGGCGCGAACCAGAAGCCGCGGTCGGGCAGCTCGCACGGCGGCGACCAGCGCTCGGCGCCCTCGGCCGCGCCGGCGTCGGAGAGCTCCCTGATGCGGGCGAGCTGCGCCGCCGAGTTGATCGCGCCGATGTCGGTGTTCTTGTCCAGCGGGTCGCCGACCCGCAGCTGAGCCATCCGGCGCTTCAGCGACTCCAGCACCCGGTCGGCGACGGACTCCTGGATCAGCAGCCGGGACCCGGCACAGCAGACGTGCCCCTGGTTGAAGAAGATGCCGTTGACGATCCCCTCGACGGCCTGGTCCACCGGCGCGTCGTCGAAGACGATGTTGGCGGCCTTGCCGCCCAGCTCCAGGGTGACCTTCTTGCGGGTGCCGGCCACCGCGCGGGCGATGGCCTTGCCCACCTCGGTGGAGCCGGTGAAGGCCACCTTGTCCACGCCCGGGTGCTCGACCAGCGCCCGGCCGGTGTCGCCGGCCCCGGTGACGATGTTGACCACGCCGGCCGGCAGGTCGGCCTGCTGGCAGATCTCCGCGAAGAGCAGCGCGGTGAGCGGGGTGGTCTCGGCGGGCTTGAGCACCACCGTGTTACCCGCCGCGAGCGCCGGGGCGATCTTCCAGGCAAGCATGAGCAGCGGGAAGTTCCACGGGATGACCTGCGCGGCCACGCCGAGCGGCTTGGGGTCGGGGCCGAAGCCCGCGTACGGCAGCTTGTCGGCCCAGCCGGCGTAGTAGAAGAAGTGCGCGGCGACCAGCGGGACGTCGACGTCGCGGGACTCCCTGATCGGCTTGCCGTTGTCCAGCGACTCCAGGACGGCCAGCTCGCGCGAGCGCTCCTGGATGATCCGGGCGATGCGGAACAGGTACTTGGCCCGGTCCCGGCCCGGCATCGGCCCCCAGACCTTCTCGTACGCCGTCCGCGCCGCGCGGACCGCACGGTCGACGTCGCCGGCGCCGCCCTCGGCGACCTCGGCGAGGACCTCCTCGGTGGCCGGGTTGACCGACTTGAACGTGCCGCCGTCGGTGGGGTCGACGAACTCGCCGTCGATGAACAGCCCGTACGAGGGCTTGATGTCCACCACCGAGCGCGACTCGGGGGCGGGTGCGTATTCGAACATCGCGCTCAGTCCAGGGTGAAGTAGTCGGGACCGGAGTACACGCCGGTCTTCAGCTTGGTGCGCTGCATCAGCAGGTCGTTCAGGAGGGTGGAGGCGCCGAAGCGGAACCAGTCCGGGTCCAGCCAGTCCGGGCCGACCGTCTCGTTGACCATGACCAGGTACTTGATGGCGTCCTTACTGGTCCGGATGCCGCCGGCGGGCTTCACGCCGACCTGCCGGCCGGTGGCGGCGCGGAAGTCGCGGACCGCCTCCAGCATCACCAGCGTCACCGGCGGGGTGGCCGCCACCGGGACCTTGCCGGTCGAGGTCTTGATGAAGTCGCCGCCGGCCAGCATCGCCAGCCAGGAGGCGCGGCGCACGTTGTCGTACGTGGCCAGCTCACCGGTCTCCAGGATCACCTTCAGGTGGGCGTCCCCGCAGGCCTCCTTGGTGGCCACGATCTCGTCGTAGACCTCCTGGTAGCGGCCGGCCAGGAACGCGCCCCGGTTGATCACCATGTCGATCTCGTCGGCACCGGCCTCGACGGCCGCCCGGGTGTCGGCGAGCTTGACCTCCAGGGGCGCCTGCCCGGACGGGAAGGCGGTCGCCACGCTGGCCAGGTGCACGCCGCTGCCCTGGAGCACCTCGGCCACGTACGGGACCATCGCGGGGTAGACGCAGACCGCGCCGACGTGCGGGCAGGACGGGTCGGCCGGGTCGGGGCGCAGGGCCTTCGCGGCGAGCGCCCGCACCTTGCCGGGGGTGTCGGCCCCTTCGAGCGTGGTCAGGTCGACCATCCGGATCGCCAGGTCGATCGCCTGGGCCTTGGCCGCGGTCTTGATGGAGCGGGTGCCGAGCTGGGCCGCCCGCTGCTCCGCGCCGACCTGGTCCACGCCGGGCAGGCCGTGCAGGAAGGTCCGCAGAGCGGTCTCGGATCGTCCCAGCTCGGAGAGGTCCGACCGGGCCGACGTCGCTGTCGCCGTCATGACCCGAAGTCTACGCACGTCACCGGTACGTGATCTTGGCCACGGCGGGGGTTCGGGTGAGCGCCGTCGCTGGTCCGGCCACACCGGCGGTGCCCGTCGCGGCGGGCGGGTAGGTTGAGCGACCGTGGACGTACTCGTCATTGACCACCCGCTCGCCCAGTCGCGGCTGACCGCGATGCGCGACGCCCGGACCGACTCCGCCTCGTTCCGGGCTGCGCTGCACGAACTCACCACCATGCTGGTGTACGAGGCCGCGCGCTCCTTCCCCGTCGAGCGGTACCCGGTGCAGACCCCGGTCACCGCCACCGAGGGCACCCGGCTGGCCAACCCGCCGCTGCTGGTGCCGGTGCTGCGGGCGGGTCTCGGCATGGCCGACGCGGCGCTCGGCCTGCTGCCGGAGTCGTCGATGGGCTTCGTCGGCCTGGCTCGGGACGAGGAGACCTTCGAGCCGCGCGCGTACATGGAGTCGCTGCCGCGGGACCTGAGCGGCCGGCCGGTGCTGGTCCTCGAGCCGATGGTGGCCACCGGCGGCTCGCTGGAGCACTGCTGCCGGCTGCTGGCCGACCGGGGCTGCACCGACATCACCGTGCTCTGTGTGCTGGCCGCCCCCATGGCC
The DNA here is from genome assembly GCF_040704235.1 of Micromonospora sp. NPDC047707. Taxonomy (NCBI): domain Bacteria; kingdom Bacillati; phylum Actinomycetota; class Actinomycetes; order Micromonosporales; family Micromonosporaceae; genus Micromonospora; species Micromonospora sp. NPDC047707. The sequence continues at coordinate 16,720 of NZ_JBEYSU010000027.1, read as the reverse complement.
ATCGAGCGGCTGGAGCGCTCCGGCCTGCCGCTGCGCCTGGTGACGGCATCGGTCGACGAGGGCCTCAACGACCGCATGTTCATCGTCCCCGGCCTCGGCGACGCGGGCGACCGCCAGTTCGGCGGCATGCCCCGCTTCTGAGCGCTCCGGCGTCGGGCGCGTCCCGGCGCACGGGGGTGCGGACAGGCGCTAGCGTTCCTGGCCATGACTGGTGTTGCGCTCGCCGAGGAGTTGCTCCTCCTCGCGTACGACGACGAGACCGGCAAGGCGACCATGCCCCGGATCAGCCTCGACCTGGGCATGGCCGCCGCCGTGCTCATCGAGTTGGCCCTGGCCGGACGGATCGCGTACGCCGACGGCAACCTCGCGGTGGTCGACCCGACGCCGACCGGCGAGCCGGTCGCCGACCAGGTGCTCGCCAAGATCGGTGCGGACACCCCGCACAGCCCCTCGTCCTGGGTGCAACGGCTCCGGCACGGGCTGCGCGACCGGATCCTCGGTGACCTGTGCCGCCAGGGCGTCGTCCGCGACGTCGACGAGACCGAGCTGGGCTTCATCCACGTGCACCGCTACCCGGTGGTCGACCCGAGCGTGGAGGCGGACACCCGCCGCCGGCTCGCGGAGGCGCTGACCGGCTCCGCCGCCCCCGACGAGCGGACCGCCGCGCTGGCCACGCTGGTCGCGGTGCTCCGGATGGAGCCGGCGCTCGGCGTCGACGGCGGCACCGCCGCCGACGCCCGCCGTCGGCTGACGGAGATCGCCAGCGGGGCCGGGTTCTCCGGCGACGTGAGTCTCGAGGACTCGGTGGTCCGTCCGTCCGTGGCGCTGGTCGTGACCGCCCTCGGCCACGCCGTCGACGCCGCCCTCGGCCCCCGCCGCTGAGCTGTAAGGAAGGGCCCCTTCCTCTACCGCAGGCGTTAAGAAGGGGCCCTTCCTTACACCCCCAGCGCGGTGGCCACCTCGGTGCGTAGCGTCGCGACGGCGGCCGCCGCCCGGGTCCGGGCCGCGGCGACGTCGCCGTCCGCGACCGGCTCCACCACCTCCAGGTACGCCTTGAGCTTCGGCTCGGTCCCGGAGGGCCGGATCACCACCCGGGCGGCGGCGCTGCGCAGGATGACGACGTCCGCCTCGGGCAGCAGGTCCCGGGATTCGGTGACCGGCTGGCCGAGCAGGGTGTCCGGGGTGGCGGCCCGGATCCGGTCCATCATCACGGCGATCATCCGCAGGTCGTCGACGCGTACCGAGAGCTGGTCGGTGTGGTGCACGCCGAACTCGGCGGCCAGCTCGTCGAGCCGGTCGGTGAGCGTCCGCCCCTGGGCCCTGAGGCCGGCGGCCAGCTCGGCCACGGTCAGCGCGGCGGTGATGCCGTCCTTGTCGCGGACCATGTCCGGGGCGACGCAGTAGCCGAGCGCCTCCTCGTAGCCGAAGACCAGCGGCGCCGACCCGCCACCGGCCCGCACGATCCACTTGAACCCGGTCAGCGTCTCGTCGTACGGCAGGTTCCGGGCGGTGCACATCGCACGCAGCAGCGACGACGAGACGATGGTGGTGGCGTAGAGGCCGGTGACGCCGCGTCGCATCAGGTGGTCGGCGAGGAGCACACCCACCTCGTCACCGCGCAGCATCCGCCAGCCCGGTGCCCCTCCGCCCGCCCCTGGCCCGGCCACCTCGGCGCGGGCGCTCGTCGCCGGGTCGGTCTCCCGCACCACCACCGCGCAGCGGTCCGCGTCCGGGTCGTTGGCGATGGCGAGGTCCGCGCCGGTCGACCCGGCCAGGGCGGTCAGCCGGTCGACCGCGCCGGGCTCCTCCGGGTTCGGGAACGACACGGTGGGGAACGCCGGATCCGGCTCGGCCTGGTCGGGCACCATACCGGGGACGGCGAACCCGGCCCGCGCGAACGCCGCCGTGAGCACCGCCGCCCCGACCCCGTGCAGCGGGGTGTACGCCACCGTCAGGTCGCGGGGCCCGTCCGGCGCCACCACCGCGGCGGCCCGCTCGACGTACGACGTCACCAGGTCGTCGCCGAGCACCTGCCCGGGCGGGCCCAGCGGGACCTCGGCCAGCGGGCCGACCGCCCGGATGGCCGCCTCGATACCGGCGTCCGCCGGAGGCACGATCTGCGCGCCGGCGCCCAGCTCACCGCCCAGCTCCGCGCCGAGGTAGACCTTGTAGCCGTTGTCCTGCGGCGGGTTGTGGCTGGCCGTCACCATCACCCCGGCGACCCCGCCGAGCCGGCGCACCGCGTACGCGAGGACCGGCGTGGGCAGCGGCCGGGGGAGCAGCAGGGCCGGCCGGCCGGCGCCGGTGGCGACCTGGGCGGTCCGTTCGGCGAAGGCACGGGAGCCGTGCCGGGCGTCGTACCCGATCACCAGCGGACCGGAGCCGCCCTGGGCCGCGAGCCAGGCGACCAGCCCGGCGGCGGCCTGGGTGACCACCGCGAGGTTCATCCCGTTCGGGCCGGCACGAAGCGGGCCGCGCAGGCCCGCCGTGCCGAAGGTCAGCGGGCCGGCGAAGCGGTCGGCCAGCTCGGGCGCGCTGACCGGCAGCCGGTCGAGCACCGCCTGGAGTTCCGCGCGGCTGGCCGGGTCCGGGTCGTCGTCGAGCCAGCGCCGGGCTTGCTCGCGAATGTCGTCGATGTCAGTGGTGTCCGCCGGCATGCCTCTTGATAGCACGCCGACGGATCATCACGTGGGCTCGCCCTCGGCTCAGCCGGCGTCGGTGAGCTGGAACGAGTTCGCCATCGCCTCGAAGATCGGCCGGCTCTCCTCGAACTTCGCGTCCGTCGAGGTGAGGTAGAACGAGTACGCCTTGCCGTCGTGCACCACGCCGCGCCACTTGCCGTGCCGCTTGGCGTCGCCCTCACCGCAGGTGTACTCGAATTCCGCCGCCGGCCGGCCGGCCCAGTCGACCTCGTTCATGGCGATCTGGGCGTACGGCTTGGTGCAGGACTTCGAGCGGGTACGCAGCCCCTCCTCGGCGACCTCCGCCCAGCGGACCGAGGTGGTGGAGAACTTCTCCACCAGGATCCGCACCTTGCGACCGTCGTCCTCCGGATCCACGTAGTCCACCCAGTCACCGGCGCTCTTGCGCTGCCAGCCCTGCGGCACCATGACCCGGACGCCCTTGGCGGAGTGCTCCTTCATCTCCGGCACGCCGGCCGCCGGGGCCGCCGAGGTGGGTGCCGCCTGTGGAGTGCCCGGCGGCGTGTCGTCGCCGCCGGACAGGGCGATGACGCCGAGCAGGAGCACCACGGCGAGCCCGCCGGCGGCGGCCAGCTGGACCTTGCGCGGCCAGCCTTTGACCCGGCCGACGAGCTGGCCACCGGTGCCGCGCACCCGGCCGACGAGTCCACCGCCGGCCGGGGCGGGCGGCGGCGCCCACGCCTGGCCGGTGCCCGGCACCGACCACTGGGCACCGCCCAGCTGCTGCGTGACGTGCGGCGGGCCGCCGTAGCCGCCGGCGGCGATGTGCTGGGTGGCGTCGGGCGCGCCGCCGTAGCCGCCGACCCGTTGGGTGGTGTCGGCGCCGTAGGTCCGGCCCGGTGCGGGCATCGCGCCGGTGGGTGTGTGCAGCGGCCCGGCGAGCGCGTCGGCGCTGGTGTCGTCCATCGCGGCGGCCTTGCCGGCACCGACCGCCGGGCGTCCGCCCCGGCGCAACGCCGCCAGCCGGTCGGTGAGCGACTCGCCCGGCGCGAGCATCGCGCGCCCGCCGATCTGGCCGCTCGGCTTCGGCTGCTCCGGCTGGACGGCCGGCGCGGGTGGCAACGGCCGCTGCTGGACGGGGACCACCGAGTACGGGTCGGTCACCGAGTGGACCGCGGCGGCGGTGCTGGTCAGCGGGCCGGCGAGCAGCTCACGCAGCATGGCCCGGGCGGTGTGCACGTCCAGCCGGCGGGCCGGGTCCTTCTCCAGCAGGCCCATCAGCACGGGAACCAGCGGGCCGCTGCGCTGCGGTGGGGCGGGCGGGTCCTCGACGACGGCGTGCATCGTCTCGATCGGGTCGCCCTTGTCGAACGGTGGCCGCCCCTCGACCGCCGTGTAGAGCGTCACCCCGAGGGAGAACAGGTCGCTGGGCGGGCCGAAATCCTGGCCCATGGCCCGCTCGGGCGAGATGAAGTGCGGCGAGCCGAGCACCATGCCGGGCGTGGTGAGCTGCACGTCGGTGGGCATCCGGGCCACGCCGAAGTCGGTCAGCACGCAGCGGCCGTCCGAGCAGATCAGCACGTTGGCCGGCTTGACGTCGCGGTGCAGCACGCCGATCGCGTGTGCCACCTCCAGCGCGCCGAGCAGCGCGATGCCGATCTTCGCGACCACCCGCTGCGCGACCGGCCCGTCCTCGATCACCATGTCGGCGAGGCTGCGGGCGTCGAGCAGTTCCATCACGATCCACGGCCGGCCGCCCTCGGTGACCACGTCGTAGACCTGGACCACGGCCGGGTGTTGGATCGCGGCGGCGGCCCGCGCCTCGCGCAGGGTGCGCTCGTACATCGCGTCACGGTCGCTGGGGGCCAGCCCCGGAGGCAGGACGACCTCCTTGACGGCCACGTCCCGGCGCAGCAGCGTGTCTGTCGCACGCCAGACCGTGCCCATTCCGCCGTTGCCCACCGCCGAGCGCAACGAATAGCGCCCGCCGATGGTGGTGCCGGATGTCGCGCGGCCGCTGGGGGGACTGACTGGTCCGCCGCTCCACGTCGGGATCTGAGTCACTGAAGAGCCACCGGGGGATATCGAGGGGGCTGGGACACAACCCCCCTATCTTGCTGGTTCCGGGGCCCGATGCGAAAGCCGACGCGGCGGACGTTTGATGAACTGACGGTACGTGCCCGACCCTTCACCTCTGGTCGACCGTCCGGGACGGAGTGTGCGGAATCCCTCACCCGGGGCCCGGCCAGCTCGTCCTACCATCCGGGGATGAGCGAACGGCGGTCGAGCGAGTCCGGTTTCCCGATCAAGGGCGTGTACACGGCGGCCGACCTTCCCGGGGACCTGGACTCCCGGCTGGGCGGCCCGGGCGAGTACCCGTACACCCGCGGGGTCTACCCCACCATGTACACGTCGCGCCCCTGGACGATGCGCCAGTACGCCGGCTTCGGCACCGCCACCGAGTCCAACGCGCGGTACCACCAGCTGCTGCGGGCCGGCACGATGGGCCTGTCCGTCGCCTTCGACCTGCCGACCCAGATGGGGTACGACTCGGACGACCCGATCGCGCACGGTGAGGTCGGCAAGGTCGGTGTCGCCATCGACTCCATCGAGGACATGCGGCTGCTCTTCGACGGCATCCCGCTGGACAAGGTCTCCACCTCGATGACCATCAACGCTCCCGGCTCGGTGCTGCTCCTGCTCTACCAACTGGTCGCCGAGGAGAACGGCGTGCCCGGCTCGGCGCTGAACGGCACGATCCAGAACGACATCCTCAAGGAGTACATCGCCCGGGGCACGTACATCTTCCCGCCGAAGCCGTCGCTGCGCCTGGTCGCGGACACCTTCGCGTACTGCCGCAAGGAGGTGCCGAAGTGGAACACCATCTCCATCTCCGGCTACCACATGGCGGAGGCCGGCGCGTCGCCCGTGCAGGAGATCGCGTTCACCCTGGCCAACGGCGTCGAGTACGTGCGCGCCGCGGTGGCCGCCGGGCTCGCCGTCGACGACTTCGCCCCCCGGCTGTCGTTCTTCTTCGTCGCCCGTACGACGCTGCTGGAGGAGGTGGCGAAGTTCCGCGCCGCCCGGCGGATCTGGGCCCGGCTGATGCGGGACGAGTTCGGCGCGAGGAACCCGAAGTCGATGATGCTGCGGTTCCACACCCAGACCGCAGGGGTGCAGCTCACCGCCCAGCAGCCGGAGGTGAACCTGGTCCGGGTGGCGGTGCAGGGGCTCGGCGCGGTGCTCGGCGGCACCCAGTCGCTGCACACCAACAGCTTCGACGAGGCGATCGCGCTGCCGACCGAGAAGGCCGCCCGGCTCGCGCTGCGGACCCAGCAGGTGCTCGCGTACGAGACGGATCTGACCGCCACCGTCGACCCGTTCGCCGGGTCGTACGTGGTGGAGGCCATGACCGACGAGATCGAGACCGCCGCGGACGCGTTGATGCAGCGGGTCTTCGAGCACGGGTCGGCGGTCGACGCCATCGAGGCCGGCTTCCAGAAGCGTGAGATCGAGCAGTCCGCGTACCGGATCGCGCAGGAGATCGACTCCGGCGAGCGGGTCGTGGTGGGCCTCAACCGGTTCGCGATCGACGAGGAGGAGCCGTACGAGCCGCTGCGCGTCGATCCGGCGATCGAGGCGGCCCAGGCGGAGCGGCTGGCGAAGCTCCGTGCGGAGCGGGACAACGACGCCGTCGAGCGGGCCCTGGCGGAGCTGCGCGCCGCCGCCGAGGGCGGCGACAACGTGCTCTACCCGATGAAGGAGGCGCTGCGGACGCGCGCCACCGTGGGGGAGGTCTGCGGCACGCTGCGCCAGGTGTGGGGTCTCTACCGGCCGTCGGACCGCTTCTGACGGCACGCGTCGCGCGCTCGTCGAGATCCCGTCGAGGCGCCACCCGGAGACTTGTCCGGGTGGCGCCTCGTGGTGACGTACGGGCGGCGCAGGTCGGCGGGGGTGTGATCGACGGCGTACAGTTGTCGCCACCTCCCCGCCGCCGGTCGGCGGCGCAGACGCGGAGAGGGGCGCGCGCGACGACGCCGGCGCCCGCTCCCGCCCCCGGGGCGGCGCGGCCCACCGGTCGCGGCGTATGCCGGAGACCTTTTCCGGGTAACCCGGCCGGGTGATCGGGGACGCACACCGTGTGCGGTCGGGTGCAGCCCGAACGTGTGAACGTCTGCGGGGCCTCGTCGCCGAGCGTGGTCGGGTAGTTGTCGGAGTGTCAGTTAACACATCCGACTAATGCCACAATTCGGAAAGACGGCTCGGAGCCGGTGACGATTTCGTGACCCGCGAAACGGTTACGCGTTGTAGGAGGTGTGGGGCAGATGACGGCGTTCGACCGCGATCTACCTGCTGTCCCGCTGATTTACGAGCGTCCCGAGCAGGGCGTTCGTGACGCAGCGCGCTCTGACCGCTACCGGAACGAGGTTGCGCAGCGTCACCGCCGGAGGTCTAGGCTGTCTGCTGTTCCTGAAGATCCATCCATTTCTAGTGATCGAGAATTCGACGTGACGAGTGCGTTGACGCTGCCGACCGGCAGCCAGCTGGCGTCGTCCTGGATTGAGGCGCCGACCGGGTCCCAGCCCCTGCCCTTCGAGCTGGACCACCTGCTCGCCCTCCGGGTACCCGGGTTGATCGCCACCCGCCGTCACATCCACTCGCACCCGGAACTCTCCGGCGAGGAGTTCGAGACCGCCGCCCTGGTCGCCCGTGAGCTGTCGCTGGCCGGGCTGCGCCCGCGAATGCTGCCCAAGGGCAACGGCGTCATCTGCGACATCGACGGTCGCCCCGACGGCCCGGTGATCGCGCTCCGCGCCGACATCGACGCGCTGCCGCTGACCGACACCAAGGACGTGCCGTACCGCTCCACGGTCGACGGGGTCTGTCACGCCTGCGGCCACGACGTGCACACCACGATCCTGCTCGGGGTGGGCATGCTCCTCGCCCAGCTCGCCGACCTCGGGGAGCTGCCCGGCCGGGTGCGCCTGATCTTCCAGCCGGCCGAGGAGATCCTGCCCTGCGGCTCGCTCGAGGTCATCGAGGCCGGTGGTCTCGACGACGTCGCGCAGATCTTCGCGCTGCACTGCGACCCGAACCTGCCGGTGGGCAAGGTCGGCCTGCGGGTCGGGCCGATCACCGCGGCCGCCGACAACGTGACCGTCCGCCTCACCGGCCCGGGCGGGCACACCGCCCGACCGCACCTCACCGTCGACCTGGTGGACGCGCTGGGCCGGCTCATCACCGAGGTCCCCGCCCTCGTCGCCCGGCGGGTGCCGGCCAACAGCGGGCTGCTGCTGGTCTTCGGCCACGCCTCGGCCGGCACCCGGTACAACGTCATCCCGTCGGAGGCCTGCGCGGCCGGCACGCTGCGGGTGATGGACCGCGACACGTGGGAACTGGCCCCGAAGGTGGTCGGTCAGGTCGTGCGGGACGTGATCGCGCCGACCGGGGCGACGGTGGACCTGGAGTACCTGCGCGGCCGGCCCCCGGTCAGCAACGACTCCCGGGCCATCCAGATCCTCACCGCGGCCACCGCCGCCGCGCTCGGCCCGGAGGGCATCGCCGAGACCCCGCAGAGCATGGGCGGCGAGGACTTCTCCTGGTACCTGGAGTACGTCCCCGGCGCCCTCGCCCGCCTCGGCGTCGGCCGCTCCGGCCCGAACGTCGACCTGCACCGCGCGTCGTTCGACGTGGACGAGCGGGCCATTCCGGCCGGCGTCCGGGTCATGGTGCAGACCGCGCTCCGGGCACTGGCGGTGGCGAGCTGATGCCGCCCGGGTTCCCGACGCCCTGACCCGCCGTGTCCGGCGCCGCGGTGGCGGTGGCCGGGCCGGCGGTGGCGGTGGCCGGCGTCGCGGCGACCAGCGCCGGCTGCGGCCGGCGGCGGCGCACCAGCCACACCAGCAGGCCCACCGGTACGCCCACCGTGACCAGCCACGGAAGCAGCGCCCCGAGGACGGTCAGCAGCACGGTCAGCGAGGCCAGGAAGACCTTCCACCCGGCGTCGAGCCCGGCCAGGAAGCCCACCCGTTCCTCCCCGTCGACCGGGCGGGCCTCCGGCCCGACCAGCGACACCGTGATCGTGGAGAGGGCGGTGAGATCGGCGAGCCGGCGCTTCTTCGCCTCGAGCGAGGCCAGGTCGGCCTCGCGGCGGGCCAGCTCGTTCTCCAGGGACACCAGGTCGGTGATCGAGGTGGCCCGGGCCAGCAGTCGCCGGCCGTTCTCGACCCGGGCCCGCTGGGTGGCGATCCGGGCGTCCAGGTCGACCGTCTCCTCGGTCACGTCCTCGGTGCTGATCTCCTGGCGTTGCCGCGTGCCCAGCTTGGCGATCTCGTCCACCACCGTGGTGAACTTCGCGGCCGGCACCCGCAGCGTCAGCTCGGCGGTGGCGTCCCCGTCGGCGCTGCGCCGCTGGTCGCCGCCGACGAAACCGCCGGCCGTCGTGGTCAGTGCGATCGCGTCCCGGGCGGCCCGGTCCACGTCCTGCACCTGTACCCGCATCGAGCCGGTGTAGACGATGGCGCGCTGGTCGACCCGCAGGTCCGCCGGTGCGCCGCCCGCCGCCGTCCCGGGCTGCCCGGCCCCGGCCTGCGCGTCGGCGGCCGCCGGCCCGCCCCGGTCCGCGCCGCCCTCCACGCCGGTGACCGGCTGCTCCGCGGCGCTGTCGTGCCCGCCGCTCCCGCCGCCGCAGCCGCCGGCGGCGAGTACCGCCACCAGCGCCGCCGCGAGCACCACACCCCGCCGGCGTGGTCCGATTCCGCCCATCCCCGCTCCGATCGTCGGCGGCCGGCCTCCGGGCCGGCCCGCGCCTTGTCCGCAGCCCCGTGACCGGGGCGATCGGTCAGACGGGACGCGGTGCCGCGTCCGTTCCGGCAGACTGCGCTGAGGACGTCACGATTCGATAATCGAGGAGTCACGAATGCGGCTGACCAAGTACGGCCACTCCTGCGTACGCGTCGAGCACGACGGCGGGGTCCTGGTCGTCGACCCGGGGATCGTCAGCGAGCGGGCCGCGCTGGACGGAGCGGACGCCGTACTGATCACCCACGAGCATCCCGACCACGTCGATGTGGCGGCCCTGGTCGAGCAGCACGACCGTCGCCCGTTCGCCGTGTACGGTCCGGCCTCGCTCGCCGCCACCCTGGACGGTCTCGCCGACGTGCTCACGCCGGTCGAGGCGGGTGGCCGGTTCACCGCGGCCGGCGTCCCGGTCCGCACCTACGGCGGGCGGCACGCCGTGATCCACCCCGACATCCCGGTGGTGGAGAACCTGGCGTACCTGATCGACGAGCGGGTCTACCACCCGGGCGACTCCCTCGTCGTCCCCGACGACATCGAGGTGGACACGCTCTTCCTGCCGATCCACGCCCCGTGGACCAAGTTCTCCGAATCGCTGGACTTCCTCCGCGCGGTGGCGCCGCGCCGGGCGTACGCGCTCCACGACGGTTACCTCAACGACAACGGGCTGGGCGTGCTGAACGGCAACTTCAGCCGGCTCTTCGAGGGGGATTACCGGCGGCTCGAACCGGGCACCCGGGTCGACGCCTGAGCGGCGATGCCGGATCCGCCCCGGGAGCTGGTGCGCCAGCTCTACCGCACACCCCCCGACAAGTTCGTCGCCGCGCGGGACGCGGCGGTCGCCGAGGCCCGGCGTGCCGGCGACGCGCGAACCGCCCGGGAGATCGCCCGGCTGCGCCGCCCCACGGTGGCCGCCTGGCTGGTCAACCTGCTCGCGCTGGAGCGGCCGGAGCTGGTCGCCGACCTCGGCCGGCTCGCCGAGTCACTGCGGGCCGCCCAGCGCGAGCTGCGCGGGGCAAAGCTGCGCGAGCTGTCGGCCCAGCGTCGCGCGGTCGTCGGTGCGCTGCTCGGCGAGGTGCGCAAGCTGGCGGCCGGGGTCGAGGGCGCCCCGCCGGCCGGGAAGCTCCCGCTGGGCGAGGTGGAGGCGACCCTCAACGCCGCGCTCTCCGACGCCGAGGTCGCCGAGCAGGTGCGCTCCGGGCGCCTGCTGCGGGCCGCCACGTACGCCGGGTTCGGTGAGGTGCCCCGGCCGCAGCTGCGCCTGGTCACCGGCGGCGAGGAGGAGGCCGCCGAGCCGCCGCCCCGGCCCCGCGGGGCGGACCGGTCGGCGATGCGGGCCGAGCAGGCGGAACGGGCCGCCCGGGCCGAGCGGGCCCGCCGCCGCCGTGCGTTGGAGAAGGAGCTGGCGAAGGCGCGTACCGACCAGGAACGGGCCGAGGCGGAGCTGACCGGCGCGACGGAGGCCGAGCGCGACGGCGCTGCCGCCCTCGACGCGATCGAAGCGGAACTGGCCGAGCTGGAGCGGCGGCGGGCCGTCGTGGAGCAGGACCTGAGCCGGGCCAAGCTGGCCCGGCGGGCCGCCGAGCGGACGCTCACCGCCGCCCGACGCCGCGCCGGCGAGGTCGAGGCGGCCGTGGAGGCGCTCGACGCCGAAGCGGAGGATGCCGGCACCCGCGGCGGCACGGCAGACTGACCCCTGTGGACGGACGGGTGGTGCGGGGAGCGGGGGCGTGACCCCGGAGCAGGTGGCGGCCGGGTGCAAGCCGGCGGTGCTGGAGCTCGGGGACGCGTTCACCCGCTGCCCGGTCACCCTGCGCCAGGCCCGCCTGCTCGGCATCTCCGGGTGGGCGTTCTACATCGCCGGGCGGGCCGGCGCGCTCGGTGACGTACGCGCGGAGACGGTGGCCGCCGCGCTCGGGTTCATCGCACCGGAGGCGGTCGCCGACGGCTGGGACGCGGCCCTGCGGACCGTCCGGCCGATGCAGGTGGCGACCGTGACGCTGGCCGAGTGCTGCCGGTGGGGCGACGAGAACCTCGACTCCGTGCCCGGTGCCGGGCGGCTCGCCGTGCTGCTGGGCCGGGCCGTCGACGCCGCGGACGCCACCGGCATGCCGCTGTTCGCCGCGTGGCGGGCGATGCCGGTGCCGGAGCGGACCGCCGGCGCCCGGGTGGCGGTGAGCCTGCGCCTGCTGCGGGAGCACTTCGCCGGGGCGCACCTGCTCGCCGTGCGCGCCGCCGGCATGACGCCGCTGGAGGCGGTGCTCGCCGGGCCGGAGGGCGAGGCCGGTGCCGTGGCGTGCGGCTGGCCGCCGCCGTACCCCCCGGTGGGCCCACTGGTCCGGCGGCGGCTGTGGGCGGAGGCGGTGACCGACCGGTTGGCCGCGCCGGCGTTCGCGGCGCTCGGCCCGGCCGACGGTGCCGAACTGGTGGATCTCCTGGCCGCCTTCCGCGCGCACCGGCGCCGCCCCTGACCGGCGCGCCAAAAATCGGCGGCGCTCCGGCCGGCGGTTTGCCAGGATCGGCCCCGTGACCCTCCCCGCCGGTTGGACCGCCCGCCGACCCACCCTCGACGACGTCCCCGCGATCCTCGCCGTGGTCCACGCCGCCGACGTCTTCGCCGTCGGCTACCCGGACTTCGACGCCGAGGACGTCAAGGCCGCCCTCACCGCACCCTTCACCGATCCGACCCGGGACTCCTGGGTGGTCAGCGATCCGGAGGGGAGGCTCGTCGCCTGGGCGACCGTGGACAACCCGACCGGGGTGGGCCGGGAGTTCGTGGAGGTCTACGTCGACCCGGAGCACGGCGACGACCTGCGCGCCCCGCTGCTCGCCCGGATGCTCGACCGGGTGGGCGAGCGGGCCGCCGAGGGGGGCGTGCCGGCGCTGACCGCCCGCGTGTCCGTCTTCGCTCCCGAGGTCCGGTGGGCGGCGGAGGTCGCCGACGCCGGCTTCACCCTCGCCAAGCGGTACGTGGGGATGCGCCGGAGCCTGGCCGACCTGCCCGCCGAGCCGCCGCCCCCGCCCGGGGTCACCGTCCGCCCGCTGCGCGGCGACGACGAGTCGGACCTGCGGGAGTTCTACCGGATCTTCGACGTCGCCTTCCGGGACACGCCGGACTACGAGCCGGTCGGTTTCGAGCGGTGGCGGGAGCAGCTCCGCCTGTACGGCACCACCTGGGACGAGTGGTTCGTCGCCGAGGTCGACGGCGTACCGGCCGGCGTGCTGCAATCCTCCGACCAGGGGTTGGAGCAGAACGAGGGGTGGGTGCGGAACCTGTCCGTGCTGCCCGCGTACCGGCGGCGCGGGGTCGGTGCGGCGCTGCTGTGGCGGGCCTTCTCGGCCTACGCGGCGAAGGGCCGGGAGTGGGCCGGCCTCGGTGTCGATCTGACCAACCCGACCGTGCCGGTCACCCTCTACGAGTCGGTGGGGCTCCGTGAGGTGCGCTGGACCGACATGTACGAGCTGGTCGTACCCGCCACCGGTGTGTGATTGACGACCTCCAGCGGGCCCGGCTCACGTCCCCGGCGCGACCAGTAGCAGACTGGAGCCCGTGCGACAGTCCCTAGGCCGAGGCGGTGCCGGTGGGGCGGGAGCGCAGGCCCGTGACGTAGTCGTCCGGCGCGCCCGCCTTCTCGGCGGCGTTCGCGATCTCCGACAGGTACCACGAGGTCGGCAGGCCGCCCTCGTACCCGTCGAAGACGTAGATCCACGCCGTGACGTCGCCGTCCAGGGTCGAGACCCGCACGTGCAGCTTCCGGTACGTGCCGGCGGTGACGCCCTCGATCTCGTCGAGCTGCGCCGCGTCGTACGGGTGGATGTCGTAGAGCGCCACGAACACCCGGTCGCCGGGAGACTCGACGACCGTGCTGACCGCCCCCTCCCAGCCGATCACCCCCTCGCCCGCGAAGGTGAGCCGCCAGCCCTCGAGCCAGCCGGTGCCCACCATCGGCGAATGCGGACAGTAGGCGCGCATCCGGGCAGGGTCGAGGTTTGAGCCGTAGGCGGCGTAATGACGCACGGCGATGACGATAGCCGGGCCGGCCGGTGGGGGAGAATACGACGGTGCGTGTCGGACGCGTTCGGGAGAAGAAAGTCACTGTGAGCATGGACGAGGGGCGAGCGCTGTGAGCCGGATCGTGATCATCGGCGGGGGGCCGGCCGGCTACGAGGCGGCCCTGGTCGCCGCCCAGCTGGACGCCGACGTCACCGTGGTGGAGGCCGAGGGCGCGGGCGGCGCGTGCGTGCTGTCCGACTGCGTGCCGTCGAAGACCTTCATCGCCAGCTCGCAGGTGGTGACCGGCTACCGGGACACCGAGGAGTTCGGGGTGCACTCCGACGGCCTGGAGGCGGTCACGGTCGACGCGCCGGCCGTCCACGGGCGGGTCAAGCGGCTCGCCCTCGCCCAGTCCGCCGACATCCACGCGAAGCTCGTGAAGGCGGGCGTGACCTTCGTGGCCGGCAGCGCCCGGCTCGGTGAGAACACGCTCGGTCATACCCACCGGGTGGTGGTCACGCCCGGTGACGGCGGTGCGGAGTACTCGATCGACGCCTCCACCGTCCTGATCGCCACCGGCGCGACGCCGCGCCAGCTCCCCACCGCCGTGCCGGACGGCGAGCGCATCCTGACCTGGCGCCAGGTGTACGACCTCACCGAGTTGCCCCGGCACCTGATCGTGGTCGGTTCCGGGGTGACCGGCGCGGAGTTCGCCAGCGCGTACCTGGCGATGGGCATCGAGGTCACCCTGGTCTCCAGCCGGGACCGGGTGATGCCGCACGAGGACGCCGACGCCGCGATGGCCATCGAGCGGGTGTTCCGCAGCCGGGGGATGAGCATCCTCAACAACTCCCGTGCCGACGCGGTCCGCCGTACCGGCGACGGCGTCGAGGTGGAGCTCTCCGACGGCCGCAAGGTGCACGGCTCGCACGCGCTGATCGCGGTCGGTTCCATCCCGAACACGGCGAACCTCGGCCTGGCCGAGTACGGCGTCGAGCTGGCCCGTGGCGGATACGTCACGGTCGACCGGGTCTCCCGGACCAACGTGCCCGGCATCTACGCGGCCGGCGACTGCACCGGCGTGCTGCCGCTGGCCAGCGTCGCCGCGATGCAGGGTCGCATCGCGATGTGGCACGCGCTCGGCGAGGCGGTCCGGCCGCTGCGCCTGCGGACCGTCGCGGCGAACGTCTTCACCGACCCGGAGCTGGCCACCGTCGGCGTCTCACAGGACGAGGTCGACGCCGGCAAGGTCCCCGGCCGCCAGGTGATGCTGCCGCTCGCCGGCAACGCCCGGGCGAAGATGGACGAGGTCTCCGACGGCTTCGTCAAGCTCTTCTGCCGTCCCGCCAGCGGCCAGGTCTTCGGCGGCGTGGTGGTGGCTCCCAAGGCGAGCGAGCTGATCCTGCCGATCACGATGGCCGTGGAGAACAACCTGACGGTCAACGAGCTGGCCCAGACCATCACGATCTACCCGAGCCTCTCCGGCTCGATCACCGAAGCGGCCCGCCAGCTGATGCTCCACGAGCTGGAGTGACCGTCGTCAGCGTGGCGGCGACGGTCGCCAGGAGGGCGACCTCGGCGAGGATCAGCAGGCGCTCCACGAGGCCGAGCAGCACCCGGTCCCCGGGGTAGGCCGACCAGACCATCGCGGCGGCGAGCAGGAGACTGGCGACGGCGAACCGGCGTACCCAGCGGGCGGTGCCGGCGGGCAGCCGGTCGGCGAGGAGCCAACCGCCGACCGGCAGCGCCAGGAACGCCGCGACGGAGGCGTACCGGTGCACGTACGCGGCGGTGTCCATCGGCAGGCCCGGCTCGTTGGTCGGCACGGCCGCGGCCAGCAGGAGACCGCCGATCCAGGCCGCCAGCAGCACCTCCGTCACCCGGGGTCGCCGTAGCCGCCGGAGAGCGGGAAGCAGGACGGCCGTGGCCACGGCGAGGACGACCATGGCGTAGTCGATGACGCCGCCCCGATCGGAGACGGCGTAGTCGCTGACCGTCAGCGACCAGGGGTCGAGGTCGTCCACGCCGAGGTGGCCGACCACGGCGAGCAACGCCGCGAGGGCGATCCCACCGAGTGCGAGCAGTCCACTGTTCCGGCTTGCGGGCATGCCTCAGCCTGCCGCCGGAGCCGCCCGAGACGGATCCGGGCGACCCACCGACATCGATCCCGGGGTCAGCCCTTAGGTGCCGCTCACCCGGTGAGATCCTGGAAAATTTCGGCCCCTCCGGAGGCCGTTTCCTTCCAGGTTCCGAGTGTTCAGTCTGATGGGAGGTCGGCGGGGCGGGTGGTGCGGGTGGTCAGGAGGGTCATCGCCCAGCCGGCCGCCGCGAAGCCGAGGGCCGCCGCTCCGGCGATGATCGCCAGGCGCCAGGCCGAGCCGGTCAGGGCGGCGCCGCCCAGGTGGCCGACCAGCGCGCCGTACGACGCCCAGCCCAGGGCGGCCAGCGACTCGTACAGCAGGAACAGCCGGTAGGGGTAGCGGCGACGGCCCGCCGCGAAGCACGCCGCCATCCGGCCACCGGGCACGAACCGGCACACCATGATCACCATCGGCCCCGGCCGGCTGAGCCCCCGCGCGACCCGCCCCGCGACGCGCCGGGCCGCACCGGGCTCGCGCGACCGCCGCGCCGCACGGCTGGCCCGCAGCGTGGCGGCGATCCGGGAGGACGGCGTGCCCCGGCCGAGCAGGTAGCAGGCGAGGTCGCCGGCGAAGACGCCGGCCGCGCCGACCGCGATGGTGACGGGCAGGCTGAGGCCGCCGTAGACGGTCAGCGCGCCGGACGTGATCATGATGGCCTGGGTGGGGATCACCGGGATGAAGGCGTCGGCGATCAGCAGGCCGAGCAGCGCAATGTACGCCAGCGTCGGCGACGCGACCTCACTCAGTTCGGGCACGGCTGTCACCTCGCCGGACGGGCCGATCGGATGTCGGTGAGCCTGACGCAACGACCGGCGTCACCCGGGACGGGTCTCCTCGGTCGTGATCGCCGACACGGCAGGCCCATAGGGGTTCAACGGGCAGGTGGATACGGTGGTGACGGCCTTCGCGGGAATTCCGGAGAGCCGGGGCGCTCGCGGGATCGGCGTCGATCGGCGTACCGTTGTCGGCGCGCGGCCCCGTCGGGTCCCCCGTTCCTGACGAGCAGGCCGCCGCGGGCCGCCGGCAGGTCCCGTGCCGGCGGCCCGCCCCCGGCCCGCCGCCGCCCGCCCGGAGCGCGGGAGGGCGGGGGGGGGGGGAAGGGGGTGGGGGCGGGGGGGTGGGTGTCGGGGGGGGGCGGGTGGTGT
>NZ_JBEYSU010000026.1:0-86650 GCF_040704235.1 Micromonospora sp. NPDC047707 | reverse complement strand
CGTTGATCATGGAGTTAGCGGGTGGTTTGGAGATCGAACCACCCGCTAACTCCATGATCAACGGGGACGGGGGGGCGGGGGTGGGGGGTACCGCGCGTGCCGTCAGCCGGCGAAGCGGTTGACCACCTCGGCGCGGGAGGGCATCGCGGTGGCGCCGCCCCGCGACTCGCAGACGAGACCGGCGACCCGGAGCGCGAAGGCGACCCGCTCGTGCCACCCGGCCGGCTCCACGGGCTCGCCGTCGGCGAGGAGGTCCGCGACGAGCGCCCCCATCACCGCGTCGCCGGCGCCGGTCGCGTCCACCGCGTCGACCTTCGGCGCGGGTACGCGTACCGGATCGCCACCGGCGGGGGCGACCACCGCGCCGGCGGCGCCGAGGGTGACCACGACGGTGCCGGCGCCCAGCTCGCGCAGGTACGCGGCGACGCCCTCGACCGGCTCGCCAGGGTAGAGCAGGGCGGCGTCGGCGCTGCTCAGCTTGACCAGGTGGGCGCCGGCGGCGAACTCGGCCACCACCGCCCGCAGCCCGTCCAGCGCCGCCGGCCCGGCGAGCAGCCGGGGCCGGACGTTCGGGTCGAACACCCGCAGGCCGGTGGCGAGGGACCAGGCGTGGCGGGCGGCGGCGAGCGTCGCCGGGTGCAGCAGGACGATCGAGCCGCAGTAGGCGACGCCCGCACCGGCCACCAGGTCGGCGTTCAGGTCGTCGACGGTGAGCAGCGCGTAGGAGGGCGGCTCCCCGTAGAAGCGGAAGTCCGGCTCGGGACCGGTGTAGGTGGCCACCGCGAGCGCGGTCGGCGCCGGCGCGGTGACCGCGCCGGCCAGGCCGACGCCGGAGCGGCTGAGGAAGTCACGGATGCGGGCGGCCAGTGCGTCGTCGCCCAGCGACCCGACGAACTGGACCTCGCCGCCGAGCCGCGCCACGGCGACCGCCACGTTGAGCGGCCCGCCGCCGACGGCCTGCCGGTAGACCGGCTCGCCGTCCCACTCGGCGTCGAGGAGGTCGACCAGCGCCTCGCCGAGCACCACCGCGTATCCCATCCGGTCCTCCGTCCGCCGAACCCTTCCGCGCCCACCGTAGCCGGGTCGGAGGGTCCCCACTCGGCGGCTGCGCCGCAGCAGGCCACCTCCTGATGATCCGGGCGCCGGGGCGGCCCGTTCGACACATCGAGCAACGGCTATTGCACCGGGCCGGTCGTCCGTGATGGGATGGCGCATGCCGGGCGGTGCGGGGGCTGCCGCACCGCCGGCGCCGGGACATCACGCGAGGGCACCGGTCCGCGAGGCGGACCGCTGCGGCGCGCGTGCCCGCATCTCCTGCCGCACGCCCGCCGCGACCGTCGTGACCGCTCGTCGCCGCGGGCCGGCCGTGCCGCCCGCGCGTCACCCGCGGGGCGGTCCGCGCCCCGCGAGTCAGGAGTACCCGTGTCCCACCGTTCCCGTACGGCCGCGCTGCTCACCGCGGCCGCGACCCTCCTCGTGGGCGCCGTCGCGCTCACCGCCGGTCCCGAGCCGGCCGCCGCCCACGGTGCCGCCATGACGCCGGGCAGTCGGACCTTCCTCTGCTGGAAGGACGGCCTGACGGCCACCGGAGAGATCCGCCCGAACAACCCCGCCTGCGCCGCCGCGGTGGCCCAGAGCGGGGCGAACTCGCTCTACAACTGGTTCAGTGTGCTGCGCTCCGACGCGGGCGGCCGAACCGTCGGCTTCATCCCGGACGGCCAGCTCTGCAGCGGCGGCAACTCCGGGTTCCGCGGCTACGATCTGGCCCGCACCGACTGGCCGCTGACCCACCTGACGGCCGGCCGGACGATGGAGTTCCGCTACAGCAACTGGGCGCACCACCCGGGCACCTTCTACTTCTACGTCACCAAGGACAGCTGGAGCCCGACCCGTCCGCTGGCCTGGAGCGACCTGGAGGAGCAGCCGTTCCTCACCGTCACCAACCCGCCGCAGCGGGGCGCGGTGGGCACCAACGACGGCCACTACTACTTCACCGGCGCGCTGCCGGCCAACAAGAGCGGCCGGCACATCATCTACTCGCGGTGGGTCCGCTCGGACAGCCAGGAGAACTTCTTCGGCTGCTCGGACGTGACGTTCGACGGCGGCAACGGTGAGGTGACCGGGATCGGTTCCGGCGGCACCACCCCACCGCCGAACCCGACCACGCCGCCGCCCAACCCCACCACTCCCCCGCCGAACCCCACCACCCCGCCGCCGCACAGCGGCGACTGCATGGCGGTCTACAAGGTGGTCAACTCGTGGTCCGGCGGCTTCCAGGGCGAGGTCGAGATCATGAACCACACCACCTCGACCTGGTCGGGGTGGACGGCCACCTGGACCTGGCCCAGCGGGCAGACGATCACCCAGGTCTGGAACGGGACGCACACCGGTTCCGGGTCGTCGGTGACCGTGACCAACGCGTCGTACAACGGCACGCTGGCACCCGAGGGAAGAACCACGTTCGGTTTCCTCGCCAACACCACCGGCACCAACACCCTCCCGACGGTCACCTGCACCGGTCGCTGACGCCCGGGGCCGGGTTAAGAAGGGCCCCCTGCCATGCACCAGGCGTTAACAGGGGGCCCTTCCTTACACCTCAGCGGACCATGCTGCCCACCACGGGCTTGGTGAGCAGGGCGGACTGGTTGCGCTGGATGCCCGGGTCGAGGGTCTTCGCGACGAAGATCGCGTGCCAGATGCAGAAGATGAGCACCGTCCACACCTTGCGGGAGTGGTCCGCCTCCTCCCGCTTGTGCTCCTCGAGCAGGCGCAGCGCGTACGACAGGTCCAGCAGGTCGCCCGCGCCGGAGGTGGCCAGCACGTGCCGGGCCCACTCGTACATCTCGCCGCGCAGCCAGACCCGGGTCGGCGTGGGGAAGCCCAGCTTCTTCCGGTTGACGATGGCCGGCGGCACGACCCCCTGCAGCGCCTGGCGCATCGCGTACTTCGTGGCGTCGGAGCGGGGCGGGAGCTTCAGCTCGACCGGGATCTTCGACGCGACCTCGAAGACCTCGCGGTCGAGGAAGGGCACCCGCACCTCCAGCGAGTGCGCCATCGAGATCCGGTCGGCCTTGACCAGGATGTCGCCGCGCAGCCAGGTGTAGAGGTCGACGTACTGCATCTTGGTGACGTCGTCGAGCTCCGTGCACTCGGCGTAGATCGGGGCGGTGACGTCGGTGTAGCGCACCGAGGGGTCGTACCGGCGCAGCAGCTGCTGCTTCTCCTCCTCGGTGAACATCCGCGCGTTGCCGTAGTACCGCTCCTCGATCGGGGTGGTGCCGCGCTCCAGGAAGCTCTTGCCCTTGACGCCCTGCGGGATGGCCTTGGACACCGCCCGCAGCCCCTTCTGCACGCCGCCGGGCAGCCCGTTGACCGTGCTGAGCGAAAGCGGCTCCCGGTAGATCGTGTAGCCGCCGAAGAACTCGTCCGCGCCCTCGCCGGAGAGCACCACGGTGACGTGCTCCGCGGCCTTCTTCGCCACGAAGTACAGCGGCACCAGCGCCGGGTCGGCGACCGGGTCGTCCAGGTGCCAGACGATCTTCGGAAGCGCCTCGATCATGTCCTGCGGCCCGATCTTGGTCGGGATCGTGGTCACGTCGAGGTGGCGGGCCGACTCCTGGGCGACGTCGATCTCGGAGTAGCCGGGGACGTCGTAGCCGACCGTGAAGGTCAGGATGTTCGGGTTGAACTCGCGGGCGAGGGCCACCACCGCGGTGGAGTCGATGCCGCTGGACAGGAACGAGCCGACCGGCACGTCCGAGCGCATGTGCATCCGGACGCTCTCCCGCAGCGTCTCCCGGATCTCGTGGTAGAGCTTCTGCTCGTCCGGGACCGGGGCGGGCCGGAAGACCGGCCGGTACCAGCGGCGGACGTCGATGCGACCGCCCGGCGTCCAGGTCAGGTACTCGCCGGAGCCGATCCGGCGGATGCCCTGGTGCAGGGTGCCCGGCTCGGGCACGTACTGGAGGGTCAGGTAGTGACTGAGGTTCGCCGTGTCGATGCCGGCGTCACCGGCGTAGTTGGCCGGTGCGAACGGCAGCAGTGCCTTCTTCTCGGAGGCGAGGTAGAGGCCGTCGGCGGTCTCCAGGTAGTGCAGCGGTTTGATGCCGAAGTAGTCCCGGCCGCCGAACGCGCGCCGCTCCTGCCGGTCCCAGATGACGAACGCGAACATGCCCCGCAGCCGCGTGAGCACCCGCTCACCCCAGTAGTGGTAGCCGGCGACGATCACCTCGCCGTCGCCCGCCGTGGCGAACTGCGCGCCGAAGTCGCGGGCCAACTCCTCCCGCAGCTCGATGTAGTTGTAGATCTCGCCGTTGAAGGTCAGCAGGTAGCGCCCGTTCGCGTACGGCAGCGGCTCGTGGCTGGAGGCCACGTCGATGATCGCCAGCCGCTTGTGGGCGAACACCCCGTCCGCGTACCGGCCGGTCGCGTCGCCGACCACCTCGACCCCGGTCTCGTCCGGGCCGCGGTGGTGTAGGCATTCCAACGCCCCGGCGATGTGGTCGCGGTGGGCGGCGGCGTCGCCGCGCGCGCTGAAGAAGGCCAGGAGTCCGCACATGGTCGTCATCTTTCCACGCGTCCGTCACAGCCGTCGCGGCCGTCCGGCGAACCTGCCGGACGGCCGGGCCGCCCAGCCGCGACCGGTCGGCGTCGACGGCCCGGCACCCGGCGGGTCCCCGCCGGCACCGGCGCGCGGTACCGTCGGGGCCAGCAACGACGCGAGAGGGAGCGGGACCATGACCGAGGAGCGCACCGACACCAGACCCGCGGACGGCACCGAGTCGCACGACCCGGACTTCCCGGAGGCGTTCCTGGCGTTCATGCGGCAGGGCTGGCGGGACACCACGCTGCCGGTCGGTCCGCGCCCCGAGGTGCCGAACTACGCCAAGCGCCGCGCCGCGCTCTCCGCGGCCTTCCCGGGCGAGACCCTGGTGATCCCGACCGGCGGCGAGAAGGTACGCGCCAACGACACCGACCACCGGTTCCGGCCGGGCAGCGACTTCGTGTACCTGACCGGCGACCACGACCCGGACAGCGTGCTCGTGCTGCGGCCGAACGGCTCGGGCCACGACGCCACGCTGTACATGCGGCCCCGGTCGTCGCGGCTGACCGACGAGTTCTTCCGCAGCCGGCACGGCGAGCTGTGGGTCGGCCGGCGGCACACCCTGGCCGAGAAGTCGGCCGAGCTGGGCCTGCCCACCGCGGACCTCACCGAGCTGGACGGGGTGCTGGCCGACCTGGCGCCGGCCCGCACGCGGGTGCTCCGCGGCTTCGACTCCGGCGTCGACGCGGCCGTGCGCCCGTACGACGGCCCGCGCGAGGAGGGCCAGCCGGCCCGCGACCGGGAGCTGGCGATCACCGTCGCGGAGCTGAAGCTGGTCAAGGACGAGTGGGAGATCGCCCAGCTCCAGGACGCGATCGACGCCACGGTCCGCGGCTTCGAGGACGTCGCCCGGGCGCTGCCGGCCGACCGGGCCGTGTCCGAGCGGCTGCTGGAGGGGATCTTCGCCCTGCGGGCCCGGCACGACGGCAACGACGTCGGCTACGGCTCGATCGTCGGCGCCGGCGAGCACGCCACGATCCTGCACTGGGTGCACAACCACGGCGCCACCCGTCCGGGTGAGCTGCTGCTGATGGACATGGGCGTCGAGAACCGCCACCTCTACACCGCCGACGTGACCCGCGTGCTGCCGGTGGACGGCCGGTTCACCGCGCTCCAGCGGCAGGTCTACGACATCGTGTACGCGTCCCAGCAGGCCGGCATCGACGTCATCAAGCCCGGCGTGAAGTTCAAGGACGTGCACCTGACCTGCATGCGGGTGCTCGCCGAGGGGCTGGCCGACCTGGGGCTGCTGCCGGTGAGCGTGGACGAGGCGATGGACGAGAAGTCGACGGTCTACCGCCGCTGGACGCTGCACGGATTCGGGCACATGCTCGGCATCGACGTGCACGACTGCTCGAACGCCCGCAAGGAGATGTACCGCGACGGCACGCTCGGCGAGGGCTACGTGCTCACCGTGGAGCCGGGTCTGTACTTCCAGCCCGAGGACGAGCTGGTCCCCGAGGAGCTGCGCGGCATCGGCGTCCGGATCGAGGACGACGTCCTGGTCACCGCGACCGGCGCGGTGAACCTGTCCGCCGGTCTGCCCCGGACCGCCGACGACGTGGAGCGGTGGCTGGCAGAGCAGCGGGAGGCGGGTCCGCGCCTGCCGGGCTGACCCGCCCGTAACGACCACGGCGGGCCCCGCCGCCAGCGTCTGCGACGTTTCTCGTCGTCTGGATGCCGGTGGTGGGGCCCGCCGTCGTTTGCGCTGCTCACGCCCCACCGGGCGGGACGTCCGCACTCCCGCTGTCCGGACCCACCCCGTACCCAATGTGGGGTTTTTTCAGATACGCGCTCATAGTGAAGAACTCTCCCATACGGTGTTGTTTGCCAGCTACAACCGATTTGTAGCGGAGGTTGCCTCGCCACGGCGAAGCGACCTTGTCGGTACAAGGAGAGGACAGAGAGCTCCGATGTCCAACAACCTTCGCAATAACGATGACCCGACCCGCGACAAGAACTCACCGTTCCGCCGGCGCGGGCTCTGGTTCGTCACCGGCGTCGCCAGCCTCACCGGGGCGGTGAGTCTCGCCAGCGTCGCGTACGCCACGACGGGCGTGACCGGCTCGCACCGGGTGACCGACGTCAAGTGGTCCACCGCCCAGGTGGTCAGCGACAACGACAAGGACAAGGGCAAGGACGACAAGGGCAAGGACGACAAGGGCCACGACGACAAGGGCAAGGGCCACGAGGACAAGGGCAAGGACGACAAGGACTGGGACAAGGACTGGGACAAGGACAAGGACAAGGGCAAGGACGGCAAGGGCGACCACGGCAAGGTGCGGGAGGTGGCCTGCGACGACGACGAGTTGATCGAGGCCCTGGACCTGGCCAACCGTGACGACGGCGGCACGCTGAAGTTGGCCAAGGACTGCACCTACGAGCTCGACGAGTTCGACAAGAAGGACGAGGCGGGCCTGCCGACGATCAAGCAGGACATCAAGATCGAGGGCAACGGCGCGACGATCAAGCGCGACTCGAAGGACGGGTTCCGGATCTTCCGGGTGGCCGACGGTGGTGACCTGACCCTGAAGGACGTCGCGGTCAAGAACGGCGCCGCCGGCGACGAGAAGCCCCGGCACCACGACAACGGCAGGCACGACGACAAGGGCAGGCACGACGACAAGGGCAGGCACGACGACAAGGGCAAGCACGACGACAAGGGCAAGCACGAGTCGCCGCGGGCCAACGGCTACCAGGGCGGTACCGGTGGCGGCGCTCCGGCCCCGGCGCCCGCTCCGGCGACCGCGAAGCCGACGGCTGCCCAGCTGGCGGAGGCCAAGCTGGCGGCTGCCCTGAAGGAGGCTGTCCAGAAGGCGGCCGCCAAGAAGGCCGCCGCGGTGCCGGCGCAGGGCGGTCAGTCGTCGGGCGGCAACGGCTGGAACGGCGGCAACGGCAAGGACTCCGGCGACCGGCAGGGCAAGGACCGCAAGGACTGGAACGACAAGGACGACAAGGAGCACGAGGGCGACGGCGGCGGTCTGCTGATCGAGCGGGGCGGCAGCGCCCACCTCGTGAACACCAAGTTCTTCCTCAACAGCGCCGAGAACAACGGCGGCGCGGTCGCCAACTTCGGCCGGCTCAAGGTCGAGAGCAGCATCTTCGACAACAACCACGCCGGCAAGGACGGCGGCGCCATCTTCAACGCCGGTGTCCTCAAGGTCTCGGGGTCCCACGACGGCAAGGGCGGCGAGTCCCGCATCACCAACAACACCGCCGGCAAGAACGGCGGCGGCGTGGCCAACGGTCACGGTGAGGAGGACAAGAAGAAGCACGACGACAAGAAGAAGCACGACTGGAACGGCAACGGCCACGACCGTCACGACGACAAGGACGACAAGGACGGCAAGGACGGCAAGGCCGGCACCGTCGAGATCGAGAAGACCCTCATCGAGGGCAACACCGCCAAGAAGAACGGCGGCGGCCTGTTCAGCAACGACGGCTTCGTCGAGGTCCGCTGGAGCTTCGTCAAGAACAACACCGCCGGCGAGAACGGCGGCGGCATCTACGCCGTCGACACCGTCCTGACGGTCAAGGAAAGCAAGATCGAGAAGAACAAGGCCCACAAGGACGGCGGCGGCATCTACAACGTCAACAGCGACGAGAAGGACCGCAACCGCACCACGTCCTGGAACAAGGACGACAAGAACGACAAGGACGAGGAGAAGCGGGGCAGCGCCACCGTCACCGACAGCGAGATCCTCGAGAACAGCGCCGGCCGCTTCGGCGGTGGCATCTTCAACGGCAAGCCGATCGAAGAGCACAACGGCCAGCCGTCCCCGAGCAACTGGTCCAACGACAAGAACAAGGACCACGACGACTTCGGGGCCTCCCTGGTCCTGCGCGACAGCAAGGTCAAGGAGAACTTCGCCGGCAAGAACGGCGGCGGCATCTACAACAACAAGGGCAAGGTCACGCTCTCCGAGACCAAGGTCACGAAGAACAAGGCCGACAACGGCGACGAGCACAACAAGATCGCCGGTGGTGTCTTCAACAACGATGGCAAGGTCAAGCTCGACGACGAGTCCACCATCACCGACAACGACCCCACCAACTGCGCCAAGACCGTCGAAGACTGCTTCAACTGAGCGCGTCGAAGCGCTCTGGGGAACAGCCGGACGGAAAAGGTCGGCCCCCTGCCACCGGAGGTGGCAGGGGGCCGCACCATGCGAACTAGCGCTGCACGAAGACCGCCACGCTGCGGGCGGGCACCGTGAAGGTGCCGCTCGACCGGTCGAACGAGGCCGTCCGCAGCGCCTCGTCGGCGGAGGTCCGCAGCACCGGGTGCAGCGCCACGTCCGCCCCGCGCAGGCCGGTGACCTGCTGGGTCGCCGTCACCGTGGTGGCGTTGAAGACCACCGTGACCGACTTCCAGCGCCCGTCGAGGCCGCGACCGTCCAGCGTCATGGTCAGCACACCGGGGGTCTCCGCCGTGCCGGACAGCGGGAACGCCACCCGCTTCTGCACCTGCTCGGCCGTGGCCAGCCCGAAGACCGGCGACGACGCCCGGATCGCCAGCAGCTCCGCGTACCGGGCGTCGGTCAGGTCGATCGCCGCGCAGTCCGGCACCAGCTTCGGGTCCGCCAGCAGGGGCTTCGCGTACGGCCACTTGTCCTTGTTGTCCTGCTCCGGCGGGAGGCCGGCGCCGAACCCGTTGCCCTGGCTGCAGTCCCAGCGGACTTGGTTGAACCAGTCCCCGGAGTTGTACGAGTTGCGGTCCAGCGACTTCGACCGCAGGCGCTCGGTGCCGGTGGTGACGAAGCCGGTGCCCTGGCCCATCACGACGGTGCTGAGCGCCAGCACCTGCATCCGGGCGCGGTCCACCGCCGCCGTGTCCTGCGGCAGCTTGTACGCCAGCGCGTCGTACAGGATCTCGTTGTCGTGCGCGTCGACGTACGTGACGGCCTCCCCGGGCGCGGCGGTGTACCCGGCGGGCGACCCGTTGTAGTCCACCTGGGCGCCGGTGACCTGCCGCCCGGCGGAGTCGGTGAACCGGTAGCCGCGCAGGTTGCCGGCGAGGCCCACCTTGATCAGGTCGTGCTGGTGCAGCAGCCGGGCCCGCTGGTCGGCCGCCGACCCGTTGACCGGATCCCCGTTGGGGTCGGTGAACAGCCCGGAGGCGAAGCCCTGCTGGCGCGGGTTGGCGTCGAACGGACCGCCGCCGCGCACCGCGTCGCGGAGCCGGTCGTTGAACGTGCCGATCCCGGTGCCGGCCATGTTGACCTGGGTGGCCTGGACGAACCGGACGTCGTTGGCGACCTCGCCGAAGTTCCAGCCCTCGCCGTAGAGCAGGATCTTCCGCCCGTCCACGCCGTCCCGCGCGACGGTCAGCTCGTCCAGCGCCGCCCGCACGGCCAGCATGTTCGCCTTGGGGTGGTGACCCATCAGGTCGAACCGGAAGCCGTCCACCTTGTACGCCTTCGCCCAGGTGACCACCGAGTCCACCACGAGCTTGCCCATCATGGCGTGTTCCGGGGCGGTGTTGGCGCAGCAGGTCGAGTTGGCGACGGTGCCGTCCTCCAGCAGCCGGTGGTAGTAGCCGGGCACGATCTGGTCCAGCACCGACTTCGGGTCGGTGCCCGCCGCGGAGGTGTGGTTGTAGACCACGTCCATCACCACACGCAGCCCGGCCGCGTTCACCCCGGCGACCATCTGCCGGAACTCGGTGGTGCGCGCCGCGCCGGCCGGGTCGACGGCGTAGCCACCCTCGGGCACGGTGTAGTGCAGCGGGTCGTACCCCCAGTTGTAGCCGTCGGTGTCGGCCACCGCGGCGATGCACTTCTGCTGCTCGTCCGAGTCCGGCGGCAGCTTCGCCAGGTCGCAGGGCGGCTGTTTCTGGTCGGCGCGGCGCTCGGGGATCGTGGCGAAGTCGAACGCCGGCAGCAGGTGCAGGTGGGTGACTCCGGCGTCGCCGAGCGCCGTCAGGTGCTTCATGCCGGCGGTCGCCGGGTCGGTGAAGGCGAGGAAGGTGCCGCGACGCTCGGCCGGGACGGTGCTGTCGGCGATGGAGAAGTCCCGTACCGACAGCTCGGAGATCTGCACCTTCGTCGACGGCACCGCCGCCGGCTTGCGCAGGCCGGCCCAGCCCGCCGGCGCGAGCCGCGGGTCGGCCAGGTCGACGATCTGGCTGTGCGTGGAGTTCGGTGCGAGCGCCAGCGAGTACGGATCGGTCACCGACGCGGTGACCACCTTCTGCGCCGCCGGCTGCCACGCCTCCACCTGGTAGCGGTAGTACTTCCCGGCCCACGAGCGGGACCCGCGCACCGACCACACGCCGGTCCGGTCGTCCCGGCGCATCGCGAGGGTACGCGGCTGCGCCGTCGGCGCGTCGAACAGCTGCAACGACACCGTCCGGGCGGTCGGCGCCCACAGTGCGAGCGTCGGGACGTTGCCGGTGAAGGTCGGGCCGAGACGCGCCCCGGTCGACCGGGAGTAGACGTCGTCGAGCACACCCGGGATCTGCACGCCGGTGGCGGCGAGCAGCGCGCCCTCGGCGTCCCGTTCGGTCAGCACGAGCTGCCCGCGTAGCGCCGCCGGCACCTTGGCCAGGTCCCGCCGGTCCAGCGTGAACGTCTGGTACGCCCACAGGTGCGGGAACCGGTCCCGCTGCGCCTCGGTCAGCCCGTTGCGCTGTGCCCGTAGCGGGATCGTCGTGTACGTCCCGGCCAGCTCGCCGTCGGCGACGGTCACCCCGCCGGTTGCCGCGGCCACCAGGGCGTACGTCTTGCCGTCGGTGGGGCCGGTCGGCCAGGCGAGGGTGGCGCGGTCGATCCAGTGCGCCTTCTGCTTGGTCAGGTCGATGTCCTTCGCGGTGCCGGTGGTGGCGGCCGGCAGCAGCCGGCCGCGCGTGCCGGCGAGCAGCCACACCTCGCGTCCCGCGCTGGCGAAGTCCAGGCGCTGGTCCTCGGGCAGGTCCTTCTCGTCTCCCTTGTGGATGATGTAGCTCAGCCCGGTGGCCCCGGCCGCGAGCGGCACCCGGAACTCGGCCCCGAACGAGTCGACGCGGGTCGGCGGCATCGGGTTCGCCCAGTCGGTCGGGCTGGCCGCGCCGTCCCACAGGTGCAGGCCCCAGCCGTCGTAGTTGCCGTCGGCCCGCCGGTAGTGGAGGACGGCCGTGCCCTCCTCGACGACCGGGTCCGGCTCACCGGTGGCCGCCTGCCGGGTGGGGTGGATCGTCGGGTCGCCGGCCTTCAGCCAGACCTCGCCGGTCTTCGTCACGTCGACCGTGCGGTCCTGCTCGACGTCCTTGGTGCCGTTCCTGTCGACCACGAGGAAACCCACCGACTTCGCGCCGGGCTTGAGTTTCACCCAGGCGAACCGACCGTAGGAGTCCGCACCGGCGAACGGCTGCCCCTTGGGCCACTCGGTCAGGTACGCGGGGTCGATGTCGCCCCAGGCGTAGAGGCCCCAGTCGTCGTACCCGCCGGCCGGTCGCTGGTAGTGCACCACCAGCCAGTCGCGGGCGGCGGCCTGCGTGGGCGTGCCGACGACGGCGGTGGTGCGGGCGGTGGCGGTTCGCCCCTTCCCGTCCCGGACCACGGCCTTGTACTCGATCTTCGTCCCGCCGGCCAGGCCGGCCAGGTCGTGGTGCACGGTGTACGGGGCGCGGTCCGCCGACCCGAGCAGTGTCCACTTGCCGCCGGCGACGCGGGCCGCCACCGTGACGGTGGCCAGCGGGTCGCCGGCCACCTGGGCGGTGACCGCGGCCCGGGTGGGGACCGGCGTGTCCGCCTCGGGCGCGGTGATGCTGACGGTGGGCGCCGCCGACGGGAGCGCGATCGGCGTGCCGGCCCGGTGCACGACGGCCGACAGCGCCGGCACGGTGATGGTGAGCTTGCCGTCCCCGCCGGCCACCGGTGCGGTGGTGGTGCCGTAGACGCCGCCGAAGGTGGCGCCGGCCGACCAGGTGTCCACGGTGACAGTCTGCGGGGTGGTCGCGTTGTTCACCGCGACGACGTACTCGGTCCGCTGCTTCCGGTCGACGCGGGAGGCCGCGAAGACGCCCGGCCCGTCGGCGGCGTGCCGGGTGACCTGGACGCCGTCGCGCAGCGCCGGGTGCTCCTGGCGCAGCCGGCCCAGCTCGGCGATCGTCCGGTAGATCGGATGCGCCGGGTCGAACTGGTCGGCGGCGTGGGTGCGGTCGGTGCCGAGCAGGTCGTCGTCGAGGTAGTCGGCGGTCTTCGAGGCGAACATGTCCTGCCGGGCGTCCTTGTCGCCGCCGGCGCCGGTGAAGCCCTGCTCGTCGCCGGAGTAGATCACCGGCTGACCGCGGGTGAGGAACATCAGCTCGTGGGCGAGCTGGTCGCGGCGCAGGTGGGTGGCGGCGTCCGTGCCGCCGCCCGCGATGAACGCGCCGATGCGGCCCATGTCGTGGTTGCCGAGGAAGGTGGTGAGCCGGTTCGCGTCGGTGTCCCGCGCGTGGTAGAGGTCATCGCGGGCGTACACGTCGGCGAGGGCCTTGGCGGAGCCGGCGCCCGAGACGAAGCCCTTCGCGGCGTCCTGGAAGGGGAAGTCGAGGGTGGCGGGCAGGCCGCCCCGGCGCACGTACGTCGAGGTGATCTCCGGGTCGGCGCTGTAGACCTCGCCGAACATGAAGAAGTCCTGCTTGCCCGCCCGGTCCGCGGCCTGCTCGACGCCCTGGCTGAACTGGGGCCAGAACTCCAGGTTCGAGTGCTTGACGGTGTCGATCCGGTAGCCGTCGACGCCGGTGGTGCGCACCCAGTCGGAGTAGATCTTCGTCATGCCGCGCACGACCTCGGGGCGCTCGGTCCACAGGTCGTCGAGGCCGACGAAGTCGCCGTACTCGCTGTTCTCCCCGACGAAGGTCGAGTCGCCCCGGTTGTGGTACATGGTCGGGTCGTTCAGCCACGCCGGGACCTTGACCTTCGCGTCGGCCGGGGTCTCGAAGGCCGGCGTGTACGGGAAGGACTTCGTGTTCACCTCGGGGAAGTCGCGGGTGCCGTCGGCGTAGTGGCGGTCCTCGAAGGGCCGGCCCTGCGCGTCCCGGTACGGGGACGTCTTCTTGTCGACGTAGGCGTACTTGTCCTCGGCGTACCGGATGACGTCCGCGGTGTGGTTGACGATGATGTCCAGGTAGACCTTCATGCCGCGCCCGTGCGCGAGCCGGACCAGCCGCTTCAGGTCGTCGTTGCTGCCGAAGTGCGGGTCGACCTGGGTGAAGTCGGTGATCCAGTAGCCGTGGTAGCCGGCAGAGGCGTCCTTCCCCTCGCCCTGCACGGGGCGGTTCTTGAACACCGGCGCCAGCCAGATGGCGGTCGTGCCGAGCCCCTGGATGTAGTCCAGCCGGTCCATGACGCCCTTGAGGTCGCCGCCGTGGTAGAAGCCCTTGTCCGCCGGGTCGTGCCCGGTCTTCAGCCGGTCGCCGGTGAGGCCGCCCCGGTCGTTGCGCGGGTCGCCGTTGGCGAAGCGGTCCGGCAGGACGAAGTAGAACTGCTCGGCGCGGGCCTCGCGGTCACCGGCGGCGAGCAGGGCCGCGGCGGAGGGCTCGGTGCCCCACTGGGCCGCACCGGCGGCGGCGAGCGGATCGACGGGTGCGCCCGCGCCGCGACCGCTGGCGTCGGCGCCGAGCTGGTGTACGGCGACCGGAGCGCCGACGAGGGTGAGGGTCAGGAGGGAGACGAGGGCGAGCAGAGCCTTGCGCGGTATCGGCGGGGGTTTCATCGACGGCCTTCCTCTGGTCGCTGATTCGCCCGCACGCTAGCCCTTGCCGAAACATTCTGCAATACCTTGCAAACAGAGTCGCAACAAAGCAGTCTGCTTGCAGCAACCTTTCCGTCACGCGGGCCGGAAGAGCCGGTCCGCCGCGACCGTGTGCACGTGTCCGAGGTGGATCGTCAGCCGAGGACGCAGGGCACGCCGTCGACCGTGCAGCCGGTCGGGCGGGATTCCGTCCGTTCCATGTGGAAGCGCAGCGTGGCACTGCCGCCCGGAGCCACGTCGACGCCGCTGCGGTAGGTGAAGCCACCCTCGGTGGGGGTCGCCTTGCCCTGCTCGGTGCCCTCGACCCAGGCGGTCACGAACCGCCCGCCGGCGTACGTCAGCCGCACGGTCCAGCCGCGCCGCTCCGCCGACCCGTTGCATACCAGGATCTCGCCGATGAACCCGCCGTCGAAGGAGTTCACCACCCGGTAGCGGCCGGTCGTCCCGGCCGGCGGCGGTGGCGACGTGGGGTGGGCGGCGCGGCTGGTGACACCCGGCGTGGGGTGCGGGGGCCTCGCGACGCCCGTGGTGGGCTGGACCGACGTGCGCGGGGACAGCCCGGGCTGGACCGCCCCGGTCGGAGACGGGGCGGCCGACGACGACGGCGGCGGCGCCTCCGGCAGGAGCAGCGGCGGCGCGGGCGGGGCCGGTGCCGTGTCGGCGCCGCTGCGGCTTCGGTACGCGCCGAGCGCGATGACCAGCAGCACGATCATGACGACCACCCCGGCGGCCACCAGGATCCACGGAGAGGACACGATGGCGGCGGTGGCGCGGGACGACCGCGGGGCACGACGCAGGCCGGACATGTCCCTCCTCAGCGAGCCGTCCGGCAAGCGTAGCCACCGACCAGGTCGGACGGTTCCGGCCCGGCCACGCCCGCCGGGAACCCCGTCATTCGATGACGCAGTCGGCGTCGTTGACCGTGCACCGGTCGGGCTCCGTGTCGGCGCCGTCATGGCTGATCCACAGGTGGAACCGCTCGGCCTCCCCCGCGCCGACGGGCCCCGTGCCGCGCAGCACGTACCGGCCACCGCCCTCGGCCGACACGGAGACCCCGGACCTCCCGTAGACCCGGAAGCTGTCGATGTCGCCGGTGAACGTCAGTTCCACGCGCCAGTCCCGAGCCTCGCCCGTCCGGTTGCGGACGACCAGCTCGGCTTCGAACGAGTCGCGGTGCCGGTCGGTCACCTCGTACCGCGCGGTGACCTGGCCGGCGGAGGCGTCGCCGCCCCCCACGAGCGGGCTGGGCGGGACCGGGGAGCTCGCCGTGGCCGGCGGGGTGGACCTGGTCCGGGTCGGCCTGGGCACCCGCGTGGCCGTGGTGGTCGCGGACGCGGACGCCGTGGGGGACGCGGCCGCCGTCGCGGACGCGGGCGCCGGTGACGGGTACGCCGACGCCGCGGCGGCCGGCGTCGGCAGGACCAGCGGCGGCGCCGGCGGCGGCGCGGCATGCCGTTCGGACCCGCGGAACGACAGCAGCGCCATCACGAGCAGCACCACCAGCAGCACGACACCGGACAGCACGACGATCCACGGGACCGACGCCAGCACCCTGGATGTGGTTCGCCCATTGGTGTCCCCGGCCGGCTGCACTGACATCGGGCCCCCCTCATCGAACCGCCGCGCCAGCGTAGCCACCGACCGCCACCGGCGGAACGGCCCGTCCCCGGAACCGGCCGACCGGGCAGCGGGCGGCCGACGACAGGTGGTCGCCCGGCGACCGTCGGTCCCTCGGGCTCGGGCGGTCAGGCCACGCGGATGACGGTGCAGATGGCCGGCCCGTCGTCCGTGGAGCGCACCAGGTAGCGGTAACGCTCCCCCGGGACCCGGCGGCCCTGGCTGTCGAGGAACTCCCACTCGACGGCGACCATGGTGAGCAGCGCCGACACCTGCTGCACATCCTCGATGGTCGCGTGCGCCGCGACGAGTTCGCGCTCCTGGTAGTCGGGTGCGGCGCCCACGAAGGACAGCGCCACCGCCGCCGGCGAGGTGAACGAGAAGCTGTACGTGTCGGCGACCACGAGCCCGGGCAGGGCGTAGCAGCCGGTCAGGGCCGGCACGTCGCCGGCGGTCAGTGCCGCGCCGTACCGCCCGAAGAAGTCGGTCAGGGCGTCGAGTTCGGTGGAAGCCGTCACGCGGATGGGAATTGCCTGCGCGGGACTGACCCAAACCTCAACGCGGTGGTATGCGCACCTCGATCTCCGCCCCGAGCCGTGCGCCACCGGCAAGGCCGAGGTCGTCCCCGCTCCAGAAGCGGCCCGGGTCGTACCAGTTCGGACGCCGGCCGGGCGGGAGCAGCCCCATGGCCTCGTAGGTGACCGCGACGACCTCCGCGCAGTACGCCGTCTCCAGCCGGTGCTCGGGCACGGGGGCGCGGCCCCGGTCGTCCGCCGACCGGCCGTTCGGCGGGTCCCCGCGGCCGGGGCCGAGCGGCCCCCGCTGGCCGGGTAGCCGGACCGCCGGCGCCCGCCCCCGCAGCCATCGCCAGGCGAGTTGGGCGGTGGACGGGAACGGGGTGCCGTCGAGGCGGGCGATCGTCCGCAGCACCGCCTTCTCCATCTCCGCGTCGGCCGGCGGCTCCAGTTGGCGCAGCCAGCCCCGCTGCCCGTACCGGTTGGCCCAGACGCAGACCGCGTCGCGCAGGTCGTGCAGTTGCACGCCACGCTGGTGCGTGCCCGACCACAGGTCCGGCAACGACCGGCCCAGCTCGGCGTGCCACATCAGCGGCGGCATGTCGTCCAGGACCACCGCCATGCCGACGTGGTTGACCGGGCTGTTGGTGGTGAGCTGGATGGCCCGGTCCGGCACGCTGCGACCTCGGAACACCCACACGTCACCGGTGCGGGTCAGCTCCACGGCCTCGTCCAGGTCGAGACTCATGCCGGCGCTCCCGACCGCTCCGCGCCGGCCCGCGGCGCCACCGCGCCGCACCGGTGACCCGCCGGCCGGCGCTCGCCCGGGTGGCCCGATCCGAACCGCCGCGCCGGACACGCGGGCGCGACGCCGATATGCACGCTCATGAGCACCTACCCTAGGCCGATGCGGAAGAGGATGCGGTGGTGGAAGGTGCTCGGACTGGCGGGGCTGGCCGGCGTGGCGGCGTCCGGTGTGGTCATCGCCCGCGCGGAGCGGCGGCGCCGGGCGTACACGCCCGAGGAGATCCGGGCCCGGCTGCGGGACCGGCACGCGGAGGCGACGGTCACTCCCCGCGACGAATCCTGACCCACCCGTCGCCCGGCCGCGCGCGTCCTGGGTGACAGAGGCCCACGGCAGGTCGCACTCCGCGCCGTCGTCGGGCACCGGCACCGCGACCTAGCGCTACCCGAGTGGATCACACGAGGTTGCGCGAATAGCAAGACGGACGTACGGTTTTGTTGAGCATCCGCCCCGGGTAAGTGTTGCCTAAGCACGGCACCCTCCCGGCCGGTGCGACAGACTGCTCAGGACTACTCACGGTCGCTGGTGTGAAGGAGTACGACGTGGCGAGCCTCGACACCTTCGGTGCGAAGACCCAGCTACGCGTCGGAGACGCGAGCTACGAGATTTTCAAGATCAGTAAGGTGGAGGGCCACGAACGGCTCCCCTACAGCCTGAAGATCCTCCTGGAGAACCTGCTCCGGACCGAGGACGGCGCGAACATCACCGCCGACCACATCCGCCAGCTCGGCGCGTGGGAGCCGACCGCCGACCCGAGCGTCGAGATCCAGTTCACCCCGGCGCGGGTGCTCATGCAGGACTTCACCGGCGTACCGTGCGTCGTCGACCTGGCCACCATGCGCGAGGCCGTCCGCGACCTCGGCGGCGACCCCACCAAGGTGAACCCGCTCGCCCCGGCCGAGCTGGTCATCGACCACTCGGTCATCGCCGACCTGTTCGGCCGTGAGGACGCGTTCCAGCGCAACGTCGAGCTGGAGTACGAGCGCAACAAGGAGCGCTACCAGTTCCTGCGCTGGGGCCAGACCGCGTTCAACGAGTTCAAGGTGGTGCCGCCGGGCACCGGCATCGTGCACCAGGTCAACATCGAGTACCTGGCCCGTACGGTGATGGAGCGGGGCGGCCAGGCGTACCCGGACACGGTCGTCGGCACCGACTCGCACACCACGATGGTCAATGGCCTGGGCGTGCTCGGCTGGGGCGTCGGCGGCATCGAGGCCGAGGCCGCGATGCTCGGGCAGCCGGTGAGCATGCTCATCCCGCGGGTCGTCGGCTTCAAGCTCTCCGGCGAGATGCCGGCCGGCACCACCGCCACCGACCTGGTCCTCACGATCACCGAGATGCTGCGCAAGCACGGCGTGGTCGGCAAGTTCGTCGAGTTCTACGGCCCCGGCGTGGGCGCGGTGCCGCTGGCCAACCGGGCCACCATCGGCAACATGTCCCCGGAGTACGGCTCGACCGTCGCGATCTTCCCGATCGACGCCGAGACCGTCCGCTACCTCGAGCTGACCGGCCGGGACCCGCAGCAGGTCGCGCTCGTCGAGGCGTACGCCAAGGAGCAGGGCCTCTGGCACGACCCGGCCGCCGAGCCGGAGTACTCGGAGCGCCTGGAGCTCGACCTGAGCACCATCGAGCCGTCCCTCGCCGGCCCGAAGCGCCCGCAGGACCGAGTGCCGCTGGGCAGCGCCAAGACGCTGTTCCGCTCCGCGCTGACGGACTACGTGGCGGCCGACGAGACCGGCGGCGACCGGGACCGCAAGGCGGGCGTGCCGCAGCTGGAGAAGCCGTTCGGCGTGGCGGGCCACGCCGACGAGGCCAGCGCCGAGTCCTTCCCCGCCAGCGACTCCCCGGCCAACGGGGTGATCGACCCGGCCGACGCCCCGCGTGACCTGGAGACCGCGGCGGTGGGCTCCGGCGGCCGGATGACCAACCCGGTCCGGGTCACCGGCGCCGACGGCACCGAGTTCGAGCTGGACCACGGCGCGGTGGTGATCGCCGCGATCACCTCCTGCACCAACACCTCCAACCCCCAGGTGATGATCGGCGCGGCCCTGCTGGCCCGCAACGCGGTCGAGAAGGGCCTGAGCCGCAAGCCGTGGGTGAAGACCACCCTCGCGCCCGGCTCGAAGGTCGTCATGGACTACTACGAGCGGGCCGGCCTCACGCCGTACCTGGAGAAGCTGGGCTTCCACCTGGTCGGCTACGGCTGCACCACCTGCATCGGCAACTCCGGCCCGCTGCCGGAGGAGATCTCCGCCGCGGTCAACGAGAACGACCTCGCGGTCGTCTCGGTGCTCTCCGGCAACCGGAACTTCGAGGGCCGGATCAACCCGGACGTCAAGATGAACTACCTGGCGTCGCCGCCGCTGGTGGTCGCGTACGCGCTGGCCGGCACGATGGACATCGACCTGGCCAACGAGCCGATCGGCGAGGACAGCCAGGGCAACCCGGTGTTCCTGCGGGACATCTGGCCGAACACCGCCGAGATCCAGGACGTCATCGCCTCGGCGATCGGCGCCACCGGCTTCAGCTCGGCGTACGCGGACGTCTTCGCCGGCGACGCGCGGTGGCAGTCGCTGCCGACGCCGACCGGTGACACGTTCGCCTGGGAGGGCGAGTCGACGTACGTCCGCAAGCCCCCGTACTTCGAGGGCATGGAGCGGGAGCCGAAGGCGGTCGGTGACATCACCGGCGCTCGCGTGCTGGCCAAGCTGGGCGACTCGGTGACCACCGACCACATCTCCCCGGCCGGCTCGATCAAGGCCGACTCGCCCGCCGGCCGGTACCTCGCCGAGCACGGCGTGCCGCGCCACGAGTTCAACTCGTACGGCTCCCGGCGGGGCAACCACGAGGTGATGATCCGGGGCACGTTCGCCAACATCCGGCTGCGCAACCAGCTGGTGCCCGGCGTCGAGGGCGGCTTCACCGTCAACCACCTCACCGGCGAGCAGACGACCATCTACGACGCCTCGGTGGCCTACCAGGAGGCCGGTATTCCGCTGGTCGTCCTGGCCGGCAAGGAGTACGGCTCCGGCTCGTCGCGGGACTGGGCGGCCAAGGGCACGATGCTGCTGGGCGTGCAGGCCGTCATCGCCGAATCGTACGAGCGGATCCACCGCTCGAACCTGATCGGTATGGGCGTCCTCCCGCTCCAGTTCCCGGCTGGCGAGACCGCCGAGTCGCTGGGCCTCACCGGCACCGAGACGTTCTCGATCGCCGGGGTCACCGCGCTGAACGACGGCGAGACCCCGCGGACCGTCAAGGTCACCACCGACACCGGTGTGGAGTTCGACGCGGTCGTCCGCATCGACACCCCGGGCGAGGCGGACTACTACCGGCACGGCGGCATCCTGCAGTTCGTGCTGCGCCGCATGATCGCCAGCTGACCCACCACGCGAACGGGCCCTTCCCCGACTCGGGGGAAGGGCCCGTTGCCGTACCGGCCGGCCCGCTACTGCCCTGCGACCCCCGAGCGGACTAACCTCTTAGCCTGCCGATCCGCCACGAACACGCCGTCACCGCGGCCACCCTGCCGCCCATCCACCGCGACCCGTTCGACCGCATGCTGATCGCCCAGGCTCGGCACGCCGGTCTCACCCTCGCGACCCGGGACGTCCGGATCCAGAAGTACGACGTGCCGATCCTGGCGGTGTGAGTCAGCCGGCGTCGCGGCGGGCTTCGAGGGTCTTCATGGCGTGCTCCATCAGGGTGATGAGCACCTCCTTGCCGGACTTCCGCTGCCGGGCGTCGCAGAGCAGGACGGGCACGTCCGGGTCGAGATTGAGCGCGGCCCGCACCTCGTCGAGCTGATACGCCCGGGCGCCCTCGAAGCAGTTCACCGCCACCACGAACGGGGTGCCCCGCCCCTCGAAGTAGTCGATCGAGGGGAAGCAGTCGGCCAGCCGCCGGGTGTCCGCCAGCACCACCGCGCCGATCGCACCCAGCGACAGTTCGTCCCAGACGAACCAGAACCGGTCCTGACCCGGGGTGCCGAACAGGTAGAGCACCAGGTCGTCGCTGATGGTGATGCGGCCGAAGTCCATCGCGACGGTGGTGGTGGTCTTGCCCTCCACACCGGACAGGTCGTCGATGCCGACCCCGGTCTCGGTCAGCACCTCCTCGGTGCGCAACGGGCGGGTCTCGCTGACCGCGCCGACCAGCGTCGTCTTGCCCGCGCCGAAGCCACCCGCGATCAGGATCTTGATCGCGGTGGGCAGGGGCGTCGCTCCCGCCGACCGCTCAGAGGGCCCGAAGTCCATTGATAACCGCCTCGAAAACGCTGTTGTCGGGAAGGCCGGCCGTCACCCGCGGCTCGCGTACCTGCACGAGGTTGCGGGCCACCAGGTCACCGAGCAGGACGCGGACGGTGCCAACCGGTAGGTCCAGGTGAGCGGCGATCTCCGCGACGGACTGCATGCGCTGGCAGAGCGCCACGATCGCCAGGTGTTCCGGGCCCAGGCCGATCTCCGGAGTCACGTCCACCCGGGTGGCGGTCACGAGGGAGATCAGGTCGAACGTGCCGGCGACCGGGCGGGCCCGGCCGCGCGTCACCGCGTACGGGCGCACGACCGGCCCGGCGTGGTCGTCGACCCATTGGTGCTCCGCCGACTCTCCCTGCACCGTCATCGCCGCTACTTTCCGCCGGCCGGCTGCTCGGCGCGCGACGGCGACGCGACGTACTTGCCGACCCGGGTGACCAGCATCGCCATCTCGTACGCGATCAGCCCCACGTCGGCGTCCTCGGTGGCCAGGACCGCGAGGCAGGCGTTGCGGCCGGCCGCTGTGACGAACAGGAACGACGACTGCATCTCGATGATCGTCTGCTGCACCTGCCCGCCGCCGAAACGCTTCCCGGCACCGCGCGCGAGGCTCTGGATGCCGGCGGCCATCGCCGCCAGGTGCTCCGCGTCGTCCCGGGTCAGCCCACGGGAGGACGCCATCAGCAGGCCGTCTGTCGACAACGCGACCGCGTGCTCGGCCTGCTTGACCCGGCCGACCAGATCGTCCAGCAACCACGTCAGGTCGGCCGTCGAAGCCGTCTTCTGCGTCACTCGTCGCCCTCTTCTTTCCCGGCTCTGTCCGCCGGCTCGTCTTCGGCTGGCTGTCACGCCGGGGGCGTCTCGACGCCTCGCCCGGCGGTGCCGATCAGGTTGCCTGCTGGTCTCCCGGATCCGGGGCCGCGTCCGGCGGGTCGCCCACGCCGAGCAGCTTGGCGGCGTCGGTGCGCCCACGCCGGGTCCCGGTCTGGTACGAGCTCATCATCCGGCGCACCTGCTCCGGCTGGCGCACCGTGTCGGTGTCGGTGTCGGTGGTGTCGGCGTCGTCGTCGGCCGGCTCGTCGCGCAGTTCGGGCGCGATGCTGGCCTGCCGGACGCGGACCGGCAGCCCGGACTCGGTGTACGCCGGCTCCGGGTCGGCCGGCGAGGGCGTCGTCCCGGCCGCGGGGCCGGCCGACGCGCGTGCCGGGTCAACCGGCACGGCCCCGTTGGACGCGGCCGGCGCGGCCTCGTCGGACGCGGCGGGCGCGGCCCCGCCGGACACGGCCGGTGCCGCGCTGGTGGAGACGGCGGGCGCGGCCGGCGCGGACGGTACGGCGGTCCGCGCCGACGCGGCCGTCGGCGGTTCCCCGTCGCCGTCGGCGCCGTGGCCGTCCCGGGCCGGCCCGGTGGTGAGCGGCAGGCCGGTCGGCACCGTCGGCCCCTCCAGCGCGCCCGTGCCGCTGCCGGAGCGGGCCGTCGCGGCACCGCCGATGGCCTCGGCGAGCGACCGCCCCCGCGACCGCGTCGGCAGGCCGTCGTCGCTGGGCAGGGCACCGTCGGTGGGCAGGGCACCGTCGACGGGCAGGGCACCGTCGACGGGCAGGGCACCGTCGACGGGCAGGGCACCGTCGGTGGGCAGGGCTCCGTCGCGGGGCAGGGCCGCGTCGAGCGCGGGCCGGGGTCGGGGCGCGGTGAGCGGCTCGGCGATCGCCACCGGGGCGGGGCGTCCGTCGGCCGCCCCGCCGCCCCGTACGCCCGGCGAGTCCGCCGCACCGGCCAGGAAGCCACCCGAGGTGCTCGGATCGTCGTCGGCGGTGACCAGGTCGACCGGGATCAGCACGACCGCCGTCGTGCCGCCGTACGCGGACTCCTTCAGCTGCACCCGGACGCCGTGCCGCTCGGTCAGCCGGCTCACGACGTACAGGCCCAGGCGGGCGGCGTTGGCCAGGTTCAGCTCGGAGCGGTCGACGATCCGCTGGTTGGCGGCGGCGAGGTCCTCCTCGCTCATGCCGAGACCGCGGTCCTCGATCTCGATGACGAACCCGTTGCCGACCAACTGCCCCCGCACCTCGACGATGGTGTGCGGCGGCGAGAACGACAGACCGTTCTCGATCAGCTCGGCGAGCAGGTGGATGACGTCACCGACCGCCCGACCCGCCAGGGAGACCGAACCCAGGGGCAGCACGGTGACCCGGGTGTAGTCCTCCACCTCGGCCACCGCGCCGCGCACCACGTCGACCATCGGCACGTTGCGCCGCCAGGCCCGGCCGGGCGTGGCGCCGGAGAGCACGATCAGGTTCTCGGCGTTGCGCCGCATCCGGGTGGCGAGGTGGTCGACGCGGAACAGGTCCTCCAGCTCCTCCGCGTCCTGCTCCCGCCGCTCCATCGCGTCGAGGAGCGTGAGCTGGCGGTGGACCAGCGCCTGCGTACGCCGGGCCAGGCTGAGGAACACCTCCCGCACGTTGCGGCGCAGCTCGGCCTGCTCGACCGCGGTGCGGATCGCGGTCTCCTGCACGGCGTTGAACGCGTGGCCCACCTGGCCGATCTCGTCGTCGCCGAACTCGAGCGGCGGGGCCTCCTTGGCGACGTCGACCTCGTCGCCGCGGCCGAGCCGCTCCACCACGCCGGGCAGGCGCTCGTGGGCGAGACGGAACGCGGCCTCGCGCAGCCGCTCCAGCTGACGGAGCAGGGCACGCGCGGTGGTGACGGTCACGACGATGGAGGCGATCACCGCGACCAGACCGAGACCGGTCGCGAGCAGCACCCGGACGATCACGAGCGCGGCGATGCTGGCGGCGCGGCCGACGATGCCCTCGCCGCCGGCCACGACGACCTTGTTGATCTCCGCTGCCGCCGGCTCGACCGTGTCGCGCCAGTCCGCCGCGCTGACCGGCAGCGTCGTCGACGGCCGGCCGTCGCGGATGATCCCGTCCTGGACGGCGCGGAGCCGCCGGAACGCATCCGACTCGACCAGCTCCCGGTACCGCCGCTGGTCCGCCTCGGACAGCTTCAGCCGGGTCTCCTCGCCGAGGAACCGTTCGGCGCCCACCAGCGAGCTGAAGCGGGCGTACTCGGGGCCGCTGATCCGGCCGCTGCCGACGAGGCCGCTGACCAGCGCGTCCTGCTGGGAGATCAGCTCCTTCATCCGGTTGAGCTGGATGAGGGCCGCTGCGTCCGCCGCCAGTTCCTTGTCGTCCAGGCTTCCGGTGACGTCGTAGATGAGGAAGATCGACCGAATGGCCTCGGTGTAGCGGTCGGCGGCCGCGAGCCGGTCGACGCCCCGGGACAGGACGGCGGCGCGCGTCTCCTTGAGGCTCTCCAACCGGCTGACCGATTCTGACAGGCGGCGCCCGAGCTCGTCGCTGCCGGCGAGGTCGACCTGCCAGCTCCGCACCGACGCGGCGAAGGCGGTCGCGAGCTCCTCGGTCCGGCGGTGCTCCGCCTCCAGGGCCGCCCGCCGGGCGGGCTCGGGGTCGCCGAGGTACTCCTGCGTCAGCCGCCGCTCGACCTGCAGTTCCTGCAGCAGCGGCTCGCTGGGCACGTACACCTTGGTGTTCAGCAGCTGCACGCCGAGCAGGTTGAAGCCGTCCCGGAGGGTCACCCAGGCCGCGAACATCCACAGTGCCACCAGCGAGAGCAGCAGTGCGACAACCTTGGTGCGGACACTCGTACCGCGAGATCGCATGGAACCGTCCCAGGCCGGGTTGACTCAGCTCATCAACGGATGGTCACAAAGGGCAGACGTCCCGTGCCGAACGGCGTCCGGGACGAGGGCCCTGCGTACGCTAGCAGTGTCCACATTTCGCCTCAAGGTGCGTGATCAAGACTCCGGCCCGAAATCGGAACCGGCTGCGGCGCACTCCCGGGTCAGCCTGGAGTGGACGACGTGGGTCCCCGCGGTGACCGTGGCCCGCACGATGGTGGTGGGGCAGTAGAGCTCCTTGCCGTACCACAGTGGGGGGTGGTCGCGCCGGTCCCGGTTCCGCCGCAGGTAGGAGTGGCCGCGCAGGGCCGCCACGACGACCGCCGGATCGTCGCCGGGCAGGGCGAGGATGATCTGGAGCGCGTACGCCGTCTCCTCCGGCGTGCCCTCCCAGCGGCCCCAGGACCCGTCGTCGCGTTGCCCGGCCAGGGCCCAGCGTGCCGCCGCGCGGAGCGCCGCCGCGCTCTCCGCACAGCCGGACGCCGCCAGGGCCAGCACGCAGCACGCGGTCGCGTAGTACGCCGAGGCGTGCCATCGGTCGCGCCAGGCACCGTCGGCGTCCTGCCGGTCGAGGAGCACCCGCACCAGCCGCCGCACGGCCGCGCGGTAGCGGTCCGCGTGCGGCTCACGCCGGAGGTGGTCGGCGAAGCTGTCGAGCACGTGGGCGTTCGTGGTGACCGAGAATCCGTCCTCGCCGGGCCAGGTGCAGAAGCCGTCCGCCGTCTCGTACCGCCACAGGCTCGCGGGATCCGGCGCGTGGCCGAGGCGGCCGAGCGCGTACAGCGTCACGGAGGTGGTGTCCGCGTCCGCCAACAGGCCGGCGCCGGTGGCCGCACCGTCGACGCCCACGGCGCCGGCCAGGCTGGCCACCAGCGCCGGGGACGGCCGCACGTCCACACCGGCCCGGACCAGCGTGCTGAGCGTCCAGGCCCGTTCGAAGACGGTGATCGGCGACGGGCAGGGCACCGGTCCCCTGCTCTCGCCGACGAGTTCGTCGAGGAAGCGCCGCGCCTCCGCGCCCTCCCCCGCGCCGCAGACGTTCAACCAGGCGACTGTGGCGGCCGGTGAGGCCCCGACGGCCGGACCGGCCGGCGCGGACCGGCCCACCGGCCCGGCGAGCACCTCCCCGAAGTGCGCGAGTTTCGGCGGCAGGTCCGCACCGGCGGCGTACGCCGCGCGGACGGCCGTCAGGCGCGCGTCGGCGCCGGGCGACGGCAGGCGTACCGAGCGCGGCGCGGCGGCGGGTACACCGGGCCCCGCCAGACGCCTGTTGATCGACTCCACCAGCGCCGGCACGACCAGGTCGAAGGCGGGCGTGCCGGGCTCCGGCGGGGCGGTCGCGAGCAGCGCCGGGAGCGCGGCGAGCGCTCTGCCGACCGCGGCCTCCACCGCTGGGCGCCGTCCGGCCGGCGACCCGGTGTCCGGGAGGACCGCGAGGAGCGCGTCGGTGGCGCTCAGCGTGGGCACCACCGCGTACCCCTCCGGCGGACCCCAGGCGCCGTCGGCCCGTTGCCGCCCCAGGAGGAAGGCGATCCGCTCGTCGTGCCGGTCCAGCCACGGCGCCAGCGCGACCAGCCGGCCGGTCTCGTAGACCGACGGGGCCACCTGCCCCCAGGGCCGCAACGCCATCGCGGCGACGAGCGCGCGCGCCTGCGAGCCGCACTCGTCGGACCCGCAACCGGGGTCGGCGGCGAGAGCCGACGCCGGCGGGATAACCGTCTGCGGCTGGCCGTCGCTCATGCTGCTCCCCAGAAGTCCGACACCTGGTAGAACCCGCTCGTGTAGGCGATCTGCCGACGCAGGTAGTCGGCCTGGTCCGGATCGGGGAGCCGGCCCAGCTCCTGCTCGGTCCGGTCGGTCAGGGCGGCCAGTCGCTGCCGGACCTCGGCCGGGTCCGGCACCAGCATCAGGGCGTTGAGGTCGCCCCACCGCACGTCCCGCCGGTACGTCGCCAGGTCGTTGACCAGCCGCAGGACACGCTGGACCCCGCGGCCGGCGGCGAGCAGCTCGTCCAGGTGCCGCAGGCACCCGTCGTCCCCGGTGGCGAGCCAGTGGGTGGCGTTGACGAACGAGCAGGCGAGGTTGTCCGCGTTGTCGAGGTACTCCTGGAACGTCGGCAGCGACCGGTCGTTCTTCCAGTGCCACTCCCGCTCCACGGCGGCCAGCATCCGGGCGAGTTCGTCGCGCCAGACGCCGGCGCGGCGGCTGAACGCCGGAACCGCCGCCAGGTCGTCGCGGATCTCCGCGAGGAGCCGGGCGAGGTGCCGCCCGGGCGGCGGGGTGGCGCCGTCCGCGACCGCCAGGCAGTCCGTCACGATCCGGCGTACGTCGTCGGCCGACCTCGCCCGGTAGTCGACCTGCCAGTCCGCGGCGAACACCCACAGCAGCGTGCGGGTCGTCGTACGCAGCCGCGCCGCGTCGTACCCGGGCGCCGTGAAGGCGATGGCCGTGGCCACGGACCCGAGCAGCGCGGGGTCGAACGTCGCGTCGGCGAACAGCTCGGGATGGGCGGCGGTCACCTCCTGCAGGTCGCGCGTCCCCCGGGTGGC
Organism: Micromonospora sp. NPDC047707; assembly: GCF_040704235.1. NCBI lineage: Bacteria > Bacillati > Actinomycetota > Actinomycetes > Micromonosporales > Micromonosporaceae > Micromonospora > Micromonospora sp. NPDC047707. Next base: position 58,882 of record NZ_JBEYSU010000026.1, on the reverse strand, counting down.
GAGGGCACAGATGCGCCCCTGCTCGGTCACCGCGGCCCAGATGTCCCGGAGCGGGACGTCCACGCCGGTCACCGGGGCTCGTGCTCCACCGGACGCAGCGTCAGCCGCGTCCGCTGCCGCGGCGAGAGGGAGGCTCCGATCCGGGGCGCCAGGTCCACCGGTTCAGTGCTGCGGAAGTGGTAGCGGCTGAGCACCGTGCTCACGATGAGCTGCGCCTCCAACAGGAACAGGTACTGGCCGAGGCACTGGTGGGGGCCGCCGCCGAACGGGTAGTAGGAGTAGCGGTAGCGGCGGCGGGGGCGCCCCGGCGCGAAGCGCTCCGGGTCGAAGCGGTCCGGCTCGGGCCAGAACATCGCCATCCGCTGCGTGACGTACGGGCTGACCAGCACGGTGGCGCCCGCGTCGACGCGGACACCGCCGAGTACGTCGTCGGCGACGGCGGTCCGCGGGATCATCCAGCCGGCCGGGTAGAGCCGGAGGAGTTCCTCCAGCACCATCCGCCCGTACCGCAGCTCGGGCAGGTGCTCCCGCCGGACCGGACCGCCGCCGACCACCCGGTCGAGCTCCTCCCGGAGGCGGCCGGCCACCTCCGGGTACGCCTCGAGCACCGGCCACAGCCAGGACAGCAGCGCGATCGTCGTCTCCGTGGCGGTCGAGAACATCGCCACCACGTCGCCCCGCACCTGGTACTCGTCCGGCTGCCGCCCGTCCGGGCGTGGCCGGCAGAGCACGGAGATGATGTCGTCGCCGTCGCTCGGCCGGGCCCGCGCCTCCCGGATGATCGGCAGCACCACGTCGTCGATGGTCCGGACCGCGTTCCGGAAGGCCCGGTCCCCGGGCATCGGCACCGAGTACGGGACGAACGGCACGAGCAGCCGGGGAAGCATGGCGGTCGTGACCGTGTCCAGGGCGGCGCTGATGCGCTCGGCGTCGGGCACGGATATCCGGTCCGCGAAGAGCACCCGCATGGTGGTCCGCAGGACGATCCTCGTCAGCTCCCGGCCCGCGTCGATCGGCTGCCCGCGGCCGGCCGGCTCGGCCCAGCCGTCGACGGCCTCGCCGATCGCCTCCGCCATCCGGTCGACCAGCGTCTCCGCCCGCTTCGCGGTGAACAGCGGTTGCAGGGCGCCCCGGCTGGACTCCCACACGTCCCCTTCGGCGACCAGGATCGCCTCGCCGACGATCCGTCGGACCGGCCGCCAGAGGAGCCCGTCGCCGTCGCGGATGTAGTTGGCCACGTTGTCGCGCAGCACGTACTGGAGGTGCTCCGGGTGGCTGACGAGGTAGGGGCGGAACGTCCCGAGGTTCAGGCGGACGACCTCACCGCGGGCCTCGTCGGCGAACCGGACCAGCGCGCCGAGCGGATCCCGCAGCAGCGCCGGCAGGGCGCGGTGCAGTGGGATTGTCGAGGCCTGCGCGGGGATCGGTGGGGTGCTGCTCACCGGTAGCTGCGACATCGCCACCACGTCTCCTCGCCACGTCGCCGCCCAGGAACGACGCGGGGTCCCTCGTGGAACTTCCGCGTCGAGTGACGAGATCATGTCACTTTCGCGCGTTCGTCTCCAGGGTCTGTGACATGAGAAATGTCCCTCCGTCAGACAAGTTGGCCGGTTGCAACGCCCGGCGGCACCGATCGCGGGCGCTCCGGGGCACCCTGTGCCAGGCTCATGGTCATGGACGACACGACCATCCTGAAGCGGATCTCCGAGCTGGTCGACGAGGAGCACCGGCTCCGCGCCGACGCCCAGGCCAACGAGGCGGGCACCGACGAGGAGGCCCGCACCCGCCTGCGTGAGCTGGAAGAGTCGCTGGACCAGTGCTGGGACCTGCTGCGCCGGCGGCGCGCCGCCCGGGCCACCCACGGCGATCCCGACGCGCAGGGCGTACGCCCGTTGCCGGAGGTCGAGCGCTACCTGCAGTGAGCGGCCGACGGCCTCGGCGACCGGCGGTCCGGCGCCGCCCACGGGGGCGGTGCCGGACCGCCGCGCGGTCCCGGGCGGCCTCGGCGGCCGCCCGGGACGGTCGGGGTCAGCGCAGGCCCGCCTCCCGCAGCAGCAGCCCGGTCAGGCCCTCCGGGTCGGCCTGCGCCGCCGGCAGCCCGCGCGCGGCGAACCACGTGGCGACCACCCGGACGTCCCGGGCCAGGAACTCGGGGCCCTGCGGGTTGGCGACCAGGTCGACGATCTGCGGCAGGTCGATCAGCACCAGGCGCCCCGCGTGCACCAGCAGGTTGTACGGCGACAGGTCGCCGTGGGCGTGGCCGGCGCGGGCGAGCACGACCAGCGCGTCCACGAGTTGCCGCCACAGGTCACGCAGCTCCTCGCCCTCCGGCCGCAGCTGGGCCAGTCGCGGGGCGGCGCGCCCGCCGTCGGCGTCGCCGAGGAACTCCAGCATCAGCTCGGTGCCGCGCAGCTGCACCGGGTACGGCACGGCGATCGTGCCGTACCGGGAGCCGATCTCCCAGAGCCGGCTCAGCGCGGCGAACTCGGCCGCCGCCCACTGCCCGGCGATCATCTGGCGGCCGAACGAGGTCCGGCCGGTCATCGCCCGCATCTCCCGCGACCGGCGGACGCGGCGTCCCTCCAGGTAGCCGGAGTCCCGGTGGAACAGCCGGTGGTCGGCGTCGCGGTACCGCTTGACGGCGAGCAGGCAGGACCGGTCGGTGCCGGGTACGGCCCGGCGGACCAGGTGGACGTCGGCCTCCTTGCCCGTCTTCAGCACGCCCAGGTCGGTGTCCTTGGCGGCCAACTCGGTGACCAGCCAGTCCGGGTGCGGCTCGGGGCCGTGGACCGCGTCGTCCCAGGACGACCAGGTCTCCCCCGTCTCCGGGTCCGGCTCGGTTTCGGGGTCGGCGAGCAGCGGCTCGGCGGGCCGGCCGCGCTTCAGGAAGTGTGGTTCGTCGTCGTCGAAGCGGCGCTTGCCGCGGGTACGGCGCTGCGGCGCCGGAAGGTCGTGATCGCGCACTGCGGTGAGAGTCCCTTGGTCGAGGTTGCTGGAGGCAGGTGGAAGCGACCTGCGAAGACGGCCATGACCGACCCCCTCTCCTCGACCGGGCGTCCGGCCCGGGTTCACGCTGTCGCCCGACGACCGCCGGCGACGGCCGGCGCGGCGGTGCGGATGCGGCACCATGCTCACCGCCCGCGGCCCGGCTGGGCAACCGATTTAGCTCGGGTCAGGCGCCGAGGACCGTGGCGACGGCGGCGATCAGGCCGTCCACGGTGTAGGTCGGGGCGAACCGGCCGTCGATCCAGGGCCGGCCCCGGTGCAGCCAGACGCTCGGCAGGCCGACGGCGGCCGCACCGCCGATGTCCGCCTCGGGACCGTCGCCGATCACCCAGGCCCCCCGCAACGGCATCCGGACCCGCTGAGCGGCCAGCGCGAAGATCCTCGGGTTCGGCTTGCTCACGCCGGCTTCCTCGGAGATGACCCAGTCGGCGACGTACCGGTCCAATCCGGTCCGCCGGATCTTGGCGTCCTGCTGGCGCACCGAACCGTTGGTCACCACCACAGGCACCCAGCCGGCGTCGTCGGCGATCCGCAGCGCGCAGGCCACGAGCGGGTCCAGGCGGGTGTACGCCACCACCCCGTCGTGCAGTTCCTCCACCAGGTCGATGGACGGGATCCGCAGCCCGTACCGGTCGCGGATGGCGTCGGCGATGTCCCAGCGGTCCGTGAGCCCGTCGGCGTCGATGGAGAGCAGCCAGTCGATGTCGGCGGCCGGCGCACCGATGCCGGCCAGGAACTGCTCACCCCAGGCGCGGAACGGACCCTCCCGGTCGAGCAGGGTGTTGTCCAGATCGAGCAGGAGCAGCGGCACTCGGGAACCCTACGGGACCGACCCGTCCCGCCGACAGGGCCGAGTGACCGGTCGCCGTCCGTCAGGCCGTCAACGACGAACGGGTGAGGCCCTGATCGGGAAGCCGGTCGAGGAGCATGGAGTGGGCGGCGCGGGTGCGGGCCAGCGCGTCCGGGTCCAGCGTGGCGACCAGCACCGCCTCCCCGGTGTCGGCGCCCCGGGCCAGCGGGCGGCCCTCCGGGTCGTAGACGGCGGCGCCGCCGTTGAACCGCCACGGGTCGGCGCCACCGACGGCGTTGGCGAACACCACGTACATGGTGTTGTCCAGGGCGCGCGCGGCGTAGTAGAGGTCGCGGCGGTGCGCGGAGCCGGCCAGGTAGCCGCTCGGGCAGAGGTAGGCGTGCGCGCCGTCCGCCGCCGCCGCCCGGCCGTGCTCGGGGAAGCAGCCGTCGTAGCAGATGCCGAGGCCGAGCCGCCAGCCGTCGAGGAGCAGGGTGGCGCCCCGGTCGCCGGGATCGAACAGCTCCCGCTCGCCGCCCCAGAGCTGCTGCTTGTCGTACCCGACGTGAACCTCTCCGGCCCGGTCGACCACCAGGGCGGAGATGGTGCGCCGGCCGTCGGGGTGCCGGACCGCCGCGCCGACCACGACGACGGTGCCGCCGTCGCGCGCGGCGTCGCGCAGCGGCGCCAGGCGGGGGTCCGCGACCCGGCGCGCCGGGTCGGCCGCGACGTCGGTGCCGGCCGGGTCCACGGCGAGGGTCGGCGGGTGGTACGCGGGCAGGAACAGCTCCGGCAGGACGACCACCCGCGCCCCGTCACCGGCTGCCCGGCGCACGAGAGCCGCGCCGCGGGCCGCGTTTCCGGGCACGTCTCCCGGGGCGGGCTGGGACTGCACCGCCGCGACGGTCAACGGGGCGGTGGGGAGGGCGGAGGCGGTGGGGGGAGGCGTCACGCGCGGATCCTAACCGGCGGGCCGGCGGGGCCCACCAGCCACAAGCCGTACGTACGGTTTGCGTGACCCGGGGTGACCTGACACGATCGACCCGTGCCCAGAGTAAGTCAGGACCAGCTCGACGCGCGCCGGCAGGAGATCCTCGCCGCGGCGCGGGCCTGTTTCGCCCGGCACGGGTACGAGGGCGCGACCGTGCGCCGCCTGGAGGAGGCCACCGGCCTGTCCCGGGGTGCGATCTTCCACCACTTCCGCGACAAGGATTCGCTCTTCCTCGCCGTCGCCGAGGACGACGCGGCCACGATGGTCGAGACCGTCGCCCGCAACGGCCTGGTCCAGGTGATGCGCGACCTGCTGGCCCGCGCGGTCTCGCCGGACACGACCGGCTGGCTGGGCAGCCAGCTGGAGGTGTCCCGCCGGCTGCGGACCGATCCGGCCTTCGCCAAGCGGTGGGCGGAGCGGTCCGCGGCCATCGCCGAGGCGACCCGCGACCGCCTGGCGCGGCAGCGGGAAGCGGGCGTCCTGCGCGACGACGTGCCGATCGCCGTGCTGGCGCAGTTCCTCGAGCTGGCGTACGACGGCCTGGTCCTGCACCTGGCGATGGGCCGGCCCGCCGGTGACCTCGGCCCGGTGCTCGACCTCGTGGAGGAGGCGGTCCGCCGCCGGTGACCGGCGCGGCCGCGTCGGCACGTTGCGGTCCGGTAACCGCACCGCCGCGCGCGGCGGTGCTGGCGGCGCTGCTCCACAATGGGTCCGCGATCCCCCTCGCGACAGGAGCAGCCCATGACCGTCCTCGCCGCCCCCGGCGACACCTGGGGCATCCCCGGCCCGGTCTTCCTCCGGCTCTACCTGCTGGCCGCCGCCGTGCTCGTCGTCGGCACACTCGTCCAGCGGGCCCGGTTGCTCCGCGGCGAGGCGCCCGACGCCGGCCCGCTCGGGCCCCAACAGGTCGCGTACCTCAACGGCGGCGAGCAGCTGGCCATCTGGACGTCGCTCGGCGGGCTGCGGAGCAGCGGAGCGATCGGCGGACGCCCCGGCCGTCGGCTCACCACCGGCGGCCCGCTGCCGGCCGGCGTCACCCCGCTCGACCAGGCGATCCACGTCGCCGCGGGCCGTGGTGTCCACACTCGGGAGCTGCGCCAGGACCAGTTGGTACGGTCGGCGCTCGACCAGCTGCGCACCGGTCTGGAGCAGCGCGGCCTGGCCCTGACCGCGGAGCGGCGGGGCGCCCTGCGCGTCGGCCCGACGCTGCTCACCGCCCTGCTGGGGATCGGCATGCTGCGGTTCTTCGCCGGCATGGGAAACGGCCGCCCGGTGGGCTGGCTGCTCCTGACCCTGATCCCCCTGATCCTGGTGACCGTCCTGCTGTACCGGCGGCCGTGGCGCACCCGCGCGGCCGACCGCGCCCTGCGCCGGCTGCGCCGGGAGCACACCCACCTGGCGCCCCGGTCCGCGCCGGCCTACTCCACCTACGGTGCGACCGGGGCCGCGATGGGCGTCGCCCTGTTCGGCACGGCCACCCTCTGGGCCATGGACCCGGGCTTCGCCGAGCAGGCGGGGATCCAGCGGCAGGCGCTCAGCGACGGCGGCGCCTCCGGAGGTGGCGGCTGCGGGGGCGGCGACGGCGGAGGCGGCAGCTCCTGCGGGGGCGGGGGCGGCTGCGGCGGTGGCGGCGGGTGCGGCGGATGACCGGGCCGGCCGGGGTGGGCATCGGCTGGCGACCGGAGATCGCCGGGTTCGCCGCCGAACTGCCCGCGCTGCGCTTCGTCGAGGTCGTCGCGGAATCGGTACCCGCCACCGGCCGGCTCCCGGACGGGCTCGCCGCCCTGCGCGAGCGGGGCGTCACCGTCGTACCCCACGGGGTGCGGCTCTCGCTCGGCGGCGCGGAGGCGGTCGACCCGGCACGGGTGGCCCACCTGGCCGCGGTCGCCGACCTGACCGGCGCGCCGCTGGTCAGCGAACACATCGCCTTCGTCCGCGCCGGCGGCCTGGAGGCGGGGCACCTGCTGCCCCTGCCGCGCACCCGGGAGGCCGTCGCGGCGGTCTGCGCCAACGTCACCCGCGCCCAGGCCGAGCTGCCGGTGCCGATCGCGCTGGAACCGATCGCGGCGCTCTTCGACTGGCCCGACGACGAACTGGACGAGGCCGCGTTCGTCACCGAGATCCTGGAACGCACCGGCGCGCTGCTCCTGCTCGACGTCGCCAACGTGTACGCCAACGCCCGCAACCGCGGTGCCGACCCGCTCGCCCTGCTGGACCGGCTCCCGCTGGAGCGGATCGCGTACGCGCACGTGGCCGGCGGGGCGGAACACGGCGGCTTCTACCACGACACGCACACCGACCCGGTGCCGCGCCCCGTGCTGGACCTGGTCGGCGAGCTGTGCGCCCGGCGACGGCCGCCGGCCCTGCTGCTGGAGCGCGACGGGCACTACCCGCCGGCCGAGGTGCTCCGCGAAGAGCTCGACACGCTCGCCGCCGCGTCCGGGTTCCCGGTGGTCACGTGAGCGCGGACCACCGGGTGCCGGGGTCGACGTCGCAGGCCGCCGGGACGCCGGGCCAGCCCCTGGCCGCCCGTCAGGCCGCCCTGGTCGCGGCGCTGGTCGCCGACGCGCCAGCACCGCCGGGCTTCGCGCCGGAGCCGCTCGCCGCCGCGCGTACCGCCCTGCTGCGCAAGCGGGCCTGCGAGGTGGCCCGGCACTGGCCGCTGCTCGCCGCCGGTCTCGGCCCGGAGTGGCCGACGGTCTTCGCCCGCTGGGCCGACGGGCGGCCGAGCGCCGGTTCTCTGCGCGACGGCTGGGACTTCGCCCGCGACCTGCGCGACGAGAGGACGCTGCCGCCGCTGGGCGCCGAGGAACTGGCCGCCCGGGAGGCGGGCCACCGCTACGACGGGCGGGGAACCCCACGTCCGCGCCGGCTGCCGGCCTGGGGTCGCGCCGGCGGCGCCGTCGCGGTCCAGCTCGCCGGTCGCGTACGCCTGCTGCGCCCCGCCCGCCGCTGACCCTCCCCCCTCCCCGGCCCCCCGCGCCCCCCGCCCCCGCGCGCCTCCCGCGGCCAGCAACTTCGGGGAAGTTGCTGACTCGAGCGGGCATGAGGGGACAACGTCCCCGAAGTTGTCCCCTCACGCTCCGGCGGATGGCACCCCGCGCCCGGTCACGACGGGGTGCGAAAGGATCGACGGCATGGATCTCGGACTGACCGATCGCGTGTACGTGCTGACCGGCGCCTCCCGGGGGCTCGGTTACGCCACCGCCGAGTGCCTCGTCGCCGACGGGGCCCGCGTGGTCCTCTCCGCCCGGGACGCCGACGCGGTGGAGGCCGCCGCCCGGCGCCTCGGCGGTCCGGGGCACGCCGTCGGCGTGGCCGCCGACCTGGCCGACCCGGACACGCCGGAACGCCTCGTGGCGGCGGCCCTCGACGCGTACGGGCGGATCGACGGCGCGCTGGTCTCGGTCGGCGGTCCGCCGCTCGGCAGCGCGGCGTCGGTGAGCGACGAGCAGTGGCGCCGGTCCTTCGAGACGGTCTTCCTCGGCACGGTCCGGACGGTGCGGACCGTCGCCGGCGCGCTGACCGGAGGCGGAGCGATCGGTCTGGTGCTGTCCACGTCCGCCCGGAGCCCGCTGTCCGGTCTGGGGATCTCCAACGGGCTGCGCCCCGGTCTGGCCGGCGTCGCCAAGGACGTCGCCGACGAGTACGGGCCCCGGGGCGTACGGGTGGTGGCGCTGTTGCCGGGACGGATCATGACCGACCGGAACGTGCAGCTCTTCGCCGCCACCGGCGACCCGGAGCGGGCGAGGGCCGAGGCGGAGGCGGACATCCCGCTGCGCCGGCTGGGCGATCCGGCCGAGTTCGGCCGGGTGGCGGCGTTCGTGCTCTCCCCCGCCGCGAGCTACCTGACCGGGATCACGCTGCCGGTGGACGGCGGCGCCCTGCGGGGCCTGTGATGGCCGCACCCCGCTACCCGCGCCCGTCGAAGGCCGAGCTCGCGGCCGCGGCGGACCGACTCCTCCCCGACGTCGTCGCGTCCGGGCTGGACGTGCTGTTCGTCGGGATCAACCCCGGCCTGTGGTCCGCCGCGACCGGGTGGCACTTCGCCCGGCCGGGCAACCGGTTCTGGCCGGCGCTGCACCGGGGCGGGTTCACGCCCCGGCAGCTGCACCCCAGTGAGCAGCACGAGCTGCCCGGCTACGGGCTGGGCATCACCAACATGGTGGCGCGGGCCAGCGCCCGGGCGGACGAGCTGACGCCGGCCGAGCTCGTCGCCGGTGCGGAGATCCTCGCCGGCAAGGTCGCCCGGTACCGGCCGCGGTGGGTGGCGGTGGTCGGGGTGACCGCGTACCGGATCGGGTTCGCCCGGCCGAAGGCGGCCTTCGGCCCGCAGCCGGAGTCGCTGGCCGGTGCCCGGCTCTGGGTGCTGCCCAACCCCAGCGGGTTGAACGCGCACTTCACCCCGGAGTCACTGGGTGCCGCGTTCGGCGAGCTGCACACCGCCGCCACACCCAGCTGACCCCCGGCCCCCGCCCCGTCCCGCCCCGCCCGTCCCGTCCCGTCCCGGGTCGATCATGAAGTTAGCGGGTGATTTTGCGATCAACTCACCCGTCAACTTCATGATCGACACGGCGGGGCGGGCGGGAGGGAAGGGGTGGGGGTGGGAGGAGGGGGTGGGTGGTCGGGTGGGGCTAGTTGGCGGCGGCGGGCGGCAGTGCCTCGTCGGCGAGGTACGAGCGCATCGGCACCGCCAGCGGCTCCGGCCCGGTCGCGTCCTGGTACGGCGACGGCGAGTCGGCGACGGCGAACTGCGTCCGGTACAGCTCGGCGTAGAGCCCGCCGACCGCGACCAGCTCCTCGTGCCGGCCCCGCTCGACGATGCGCCCCTGGTCGAGCACCAGGATCTGGTCGGCGTCCCGGACTGTGGAGAGCCGGTGCGCGATGACCAGTGCGGTCCGCCCGGTCAGCGCGACCGACAGCGCCCGCTGCACCGCCGCCTCGCTCTCCGAGTCGAGGTGGGCGGTGGCCTCGTCGAGGATCACGATCGACGGCGCCTTGAGCAGGAGCCGCGCGATCGCGATGCGCTGCTTCTCGCCGCCGGAGAAGCGGTAGCCGCGCTCGCCGACGACGGTGTCGAGGCCGTCCGGCAGGGCGCGCACCAGGTCGGCGACCTGCGCGCCGGCCAGGGCCGCCCACAGCTCGTCGTCGGTGGCGTCGGGCCTGGCGTAGCGCAGGTTCTCCGCGATGGTCTCGTGGAACAGGTGTGAATCCTGCGTGACCACGCCGATCTCGTCGCGGAGCGAGTCGGAGGTGGCGTCCCGGACGTCTACGCCGCCGACCAGCACCTGGCCGTCGGTCACGTCGTAGATGCGGGAGATCAGCATGGACAGCGTCGACTTTCCGGCGCCGGACGGGCCCACCAGGGCCACCATCTGCCCCGGCTCGACGGTGAACGAGACGCCCTTGAGCACCGGCTCGGTGACCGTGCGGTCGAGGGTGGCGACCTCCTCCAGGGAGGCCAGCGAGATCTCGGCGGCGCTGGGGTAGCGGAAGCGCACGTCCCGGAACTCGACCCGGCCGTTGCCCCGCGGCACCGGCACGGCACCCGGCTTCTCCGTGATGCCCGGCTGGAGGTCGAGCACCTCGAAGACGCGGTCGAACGAGACGAGCGCGCTCATCACGTCCACCCGGACGTTGGACAGCGCGGTGAGCGGGCCGTAGAGGCGGGTGAGCAGCAGCGCGAGCGTCACGACGGTGCCGGCGCTGACGCTGCCGGTGACCGCCAGCCACCCGCCCAGTCCGTACGTGAGCGCCTGCGCGAGCGAGGCGACCAGCAGCATGGCCACGAAGAAGGTCCGCGAGTACATCGCGGACTGGATGCCGATGTCACGGACCCGCTCGGCCCGCCCGGCGAACCGACCCGCTTCCACGTCGGGCTGGCCGAAGAGCTTGACCAGCAGCGCACCCGAGACGCCGAAGCGCTCGGTCATCGTCGCGTTCATCTTCGCGTCGAGGTTGTAGGACTCGCGGGTGATCTCGGCGAGCCGCTTGCCGACCCGGCGGGCCGGAATGATGAACACCGGCAGCAGCACCAGCGACAGCGCGGTGATCTGCCACGACAGGGTGAACATCACCGCCGCGGTGAGCACCAGCTGGATGACGTTGCTGACCACACCGGACAGCGTCGAGGTGAAGGCGCGCTGCGCGCCGAGCACGTCGTTGTTGAGCCGGCTGACCAGCGCGCCGGTCTGGGTACGTGTGAAGAACTGCAGCGGCATCCGCTGGACGTGGTCGTAGACCCGGGTGCGCAGGTCGAGGATGATGCCCTCGCCGATGCGGGCCGAATACCACCGCTGGGCCAGCGAGAGCAGAGCGTCCGCCACGGCGAGCGCGGCGATGATCAGGGCCAGCCGGACCACCAGGTCGCCAGCCGCCGAGCCGCCCTGGTGGATCGCGTCGATCACGTCACCGGCGAGCACCGGCGTGGCGACGCCGATGACCGCGGCCAGCACCACGGTCACCAGGAAGACGACGATGTCGCGCCGGTACGGCCGGGCGAAGGCCACGATCCGTCGGGCGACGCCACGCTGGAGCCGGTGGGTGGAGATCTCGTCCCGGTTGCGCATCGACCGGAGCATGCTCCACCCGCCCATGCCACCGCCGGACATCGGATTGGACACGCTCACCTCCGGGTCGTCGGGCCGACCGCACCGCCTGAGGTCAATTCTCCCGACGACTGTGACAACCTCGGTCGTAACCCGGATCTTCCCGAACGGTCCTTACTGACTATTCTCCGCGCCCCGCGAGGTCGCGCAGCCGGCGGGTCTGCGCCTCCCGCTCCGCCCGCTGCTGGTCGGCGTGTGACCTACCGGCGGCACCGGCGAGCAGCGCCTTGATCTCCACGATCGCGTCCCGGTTGCCGGCGAGCAGCCCGGCGGTCAGGTCCCGGACGGCACCGTCCAGCTCGGCGGTCGGCACCACCAGGGTGGCCAGGCCGATCCGCTCGGCCTCGGCGGCGTCCATCCGCCGGCCGGTCGCGCAGATCTCCAGCGCGCGCGAATATCCCACCAACTCGACCAGGCGTTTGGTGCCGGCGAGGTCCGGGACCAGGCCCAGCGTCACCTCGGCCATGGAGAGCTTGGCGTCCTCGGCGAGCACGCGCAGGTCGCAGGCGAGCGCCAGCTGGAAACCGGCGCCGATCGCGTGCCCCTGCACGGCCGCCACCGAGATCAAATCGGGCCGGTGCAGCCAGGTGAAACCGGCCTGGAACTCGGCGATCCGGTCCGCGCACTCCTGCTCGGGCAGGGTGGACAGCTCGGCGAACGAGCCCGGCCCGGTCGCACCGGCCACCGACAGGTCGAGGCCGGCGGAGAACGCCCGGCCCTCGCCGCGTACGACCACGACGCGCACGTCGCCGGGCAGGTCCCGGGAGAAGTCGCTCATCGCGCGCCACATCACCGGGGTCTGGGCGTTGAGCACGTCGGGCCGACACAACGTGACCGTGGCGATCGGCCCGTCGCATTCCAGCCGTACCCCGGTCGCCTCGGGGGTCACCGGGCGGCCCGGGGCGCGGCGCTGATGGACGACGCTGGTGGGCGGGTCACGCCTTCTTGCGACGCCGGGCGCCGCCGCGCTGCCGCAGCTGCACCCCGGACTCCGTGAGCACCCGGTGGATGAACCCGTAGGAACGGCCGGTCGAGGCCGCGAGCGCGCGGATGCTCTCCCCCGAGGTGTACCGCTTGACCAGGTCCTTGGCGAGCGTCTGACGCTCGGCTCCGACGATCCGGCGACCCTTCTCAGTGCTGGTGGCTGTGCCAGTGGCTGCCATGCTGTGTCCTCACGTCCCAGACTGTGCGGTTCGGATACGGTCCCACCTATTAGACCGCCTCGAACGATCATGCGCCAGATATCAACTATTCGCCAACCGACACGCTATGCGATGTCAGGTTCCCGATAGGGTGACCCCGCGGACCCGGGCCACCGGCCCGGCCGGCCGGCCGGGCGCCGATACGGCCGGCCGCCGGGCGGCCACGGACGCCGTACCCTCCCTGGCGTGTTCGATCTCCTCGGCAGCGCGGCGGGCGCGGCGGTCGTGTTCGCCGCCACCGACGTCGACGACATCGTCATCCTGACGCTCTTCTTCGTCGCCGCCCGCACCACCGGGCGACCCCGGCCCGGACAGATCGTCGCCGGGCAGTACCTCGGCATCGGGGCGCTCGCCCTGGCCAGCGCGGTGGTGGCGACCGGGCTGCTCGTGGTGCCTGACCCGTGGACCGGCCTGCTCGGCCTGCTGCCAGTCGCGCTGGGCGTCCGGGCACTGCTCGACCGGGACGACGACGAGGCGCCCGACGTGGTCGGCGGGACGCTCGGCGTGGCCGGGGTGACCATCGCCAACGGCGCCGACAACGTGGCCGTCTACGTACCGGTGTTCCGGGCGCTGGGCCCCGCCGACAGCGCCGTCTTCCTGCTGGTCTTCGTGGTGCTCATCGCCCTGTGGTGCGCCGCCGGGGCCTGGCTGGGCGGTCACCCCCGGGTGATCCGGTTGGTCGAGCGCACCGGGCGTTGGCTCGTCCCGGCGGTCCTCGTCGCCATCGGCGTGGCCATCCTGGCCACCTCCGGCGTCGTCGGCCACCTGCTCGACCTGGCCGGCTGACCCGCCGCCGGCGTCGGCGGGCGGCGTCGGCGGCGCGGCGGGCGGCGTCGGCGGCGCGGTCAGGCCAGCTCGACCAGTTCCAGGAGGTCGTCGCTCCAGGCGTCCTCGTCGCCGTCGGGCAGCAGGATCGCCCGGTCCGGCTTGAGCGCCGTCACCGCGCCGGGGTCGTGCGTGACCAGCACGATCGCCCCCGGGTAGCGCGCGATGGCGTCGAGCACCTGCTCCCGGCTGACCGGGTCCAGGTTGTTCGTCGGCTCGTCGAGCAGCAGCACGTTCGCGCCGGAGCAAACCAGGGTGGCCAGCGCCAGCCGGGTCTTCTCGCCGCCGGACAGCACCCCGGCCGGCTTGTCCACGTCCTCGCCGGAGAACAGGAACGCACCGAGGATCTTGCGCAGGTCGGTGTCGCTCTGCTCGGAGGCGGCGCTCCGCATGTGCTCCAGGATGGTCCGGTCCACGTCCAGCGTCTCGTGCTCCTGGGCGTAGTAGCCCAGCCGCAGGCCGTGGCCCGCGTGCACGTCGCCGGTGTCCGGCTCCAGCAGGCCACCCAGCATCCGCAGCAGCGTGGTCTTGCCGGCGCCGTTGAGCCCGAGGATGGCCACGCGCGAGCCCCGGTCCACCGCCACGTTCACGTCGGTGAAGATCTCCAACGACCCGTACGACTTCGACAGGCCGGTCGCGGTCAGCGGGGTCTTGCCGCAGGGGGCCGGCGTCGGGAAGCGCACCTTCGCCACCCTGTCGGCGACGCGTACCTCGTCCAGGCCGGACAGCAGGCGCTCGGCGCGGCGGGCCATGTTCTGCGCGGCCACCGTCTTGGTCGCCTTGGCCCGCATCTTGTCGGCCTGCGCCATCAGGGCGCCGGCCTTCTTCTCGGCGTTGGCCCGCTCCCGGCGGCGGCGCCGCTCGTCGGTCTCCCGCGCCTCCAGGTACGCCTTCCAGCCCAGGTTGTAGGCGTCCACCACCGACCGCGTGGCGTCCAGGAACCACACCTTGTTGACCACGGCCTCCAGCAGCGCGGCGTCGTGGGAGATCACGATGAGGCCGCCCTTGTGGTTGGCGAGGAACCCGCGCAGCCAGGTGATCGAGTCGGCGTCCAGGTGGTTGGTCGGCTCGTCGAGCAGCAGGATGCCGCCGCCGTTCTCGCCCGCGTCGCGGAAGAGGATCCGCGCCAGCTCGATGCGGCGGCGCTGGCCGCCGGAGAGGGTGCCGATGGTCTGTGCGAGGGCCCGGTCGGGCAGGCCCAGGTTGGCGCAGATGCGGGCGGCCTCCGCCTCGGCCGCGTACCCGCCGAGCGAGGCGAACTGGTCTTCCAGCGCGCCGTAGCGGCGGACCAGCTTCTCGTCGTCGGCCCCCTCGGCGAGCTTCGCCTCCAGCTCCTTCATCTGGGTCATGAGCACGTCGAGGCCGCGGGCGGAGAGCACCCGGTCCCGCCCGGTGACCTCCAGGTCGCCGGTACGCGGGTCCTGCGGCAGGTAGCCGATGTTGCTGCGCCGGTCGATCTGCCCGGCGTACGGCTGGCCCTCGCCGGCCAGGACCTTCAGCGTGGTGGTCTTGCCCGCGCCGTTGCGGCCGACCAGGCCGATGCGGTCGCCGGGCTGCACCCGCAGCGTGGTGTCGGACAGCAGGATCCGGGCGCCGGCACGGAGCTCCAGGCCGGTGGCAGTGATCATGTCGGGGGACTCGCTCTCGGGGTCTGGAAGGGCTGACTCAGGGCACGCGAGAGCGCCGGCGGGCGGGAGGCCCGTCGGCGCGGGGCGGTTCAGCCTTCGCAGAGCAGCACGCGGCAAGTGTACCGGGCGTCGCCGGATCACCCCGCCGGATTACCGCCCAAGATCATCGGGTACGGGAACGGACGTCCGGACCCGGTCCGGTACCGCAACCACCACACGGAATCAGACGGTGATCGGGGTAGACATGGAGCTGAACGAGAACGCGCGGATCGACACCAGCCAGGTGGACGACCGGCGAGGGTCCGGCGGCGGCGGTGGCGTCGGCGGGATCCCCATCCCGATCGGGGGCGGGCGGGGCGGCATCGTCGGCATCGTCATCGCGGTGCTGGTCGCCCTCGTCGGCGGCGGCTTCGGCCTGAACGCGGCCACCAACGGCGGCGGCGAGCAGGGCGACAACACCTCCCTGGAGCAGAAGTGCTCGGCGGACGACGCCCTCCAGCAGCTGGACTGCCGCAACACCCTGTACGTCAACTCGATCCAGGCGTACTGGCGGACCGCCCTGCCGCAGGCGTTCGGCGAGCAGTACCGCGCGACCGACACCGTCTTCTTCAGCCAGGCCGTCAACACCGCCTGCGGGCAGGCAGACTCGGGGGTGGGCCCGTTCTACTGCCCCGCCGACGCGCAGGTGTACATCGACCTGACCTTCTACCGGGTGCTCGCCGGGCAGCTCGGCGCCGAGGGCGAGTTCGCCCAGCCGTACGTGCTGGCCCACGAGTACGGCCACCACGTGCAGAACCTGCTCGGCACCAACGAGCAGGTGCGGCGCCAGCAGCAGCGTGACCCGGACAACGCCAACGCGCTGTCGGTGAAGCTGGAGCTCCAGGCCGACTGCTACGCCGGGGCGTGGGCGCGCAACGCCACCGGCACCGCCGACGAGAGCGGGCAGAAGATCTTCAAGAGCATCAGCGAGCAGGACATCGCCCAGGCCATCGACACCGCGGAGAAGATCGGCGACGACGCCATCTCGGAGCGGGCGAACCGGCCGGTGAACCCGGAGGAGTTCACCCACGGCTCGTCCGAGCAGCGCCGCCAGTGGTTTACGAAGGGCTACGAGACCGGCGACCCGAAGTCCTGCGACACGTTCTCCGGGGCGGTGTAAGCGTCGGGACGTTAGGAAGGGCCCCTTGTACAACGCCAGGCGTTAACAAGGGGCCCTTCCCTACACCGGGTCTCGGATGAGGATGTGCACGGCCCGGGCCGCCGGGACGGCGGCGACCAGCACCGCGTGCCGGGGCTCGGGCACGTCGAGCAGCCGGTCCGCGCGCAGCGCCGCGAGCGGGGCCAGCCGCCGGTCGGCCAGCACGGTGTCCACCGCCCGCCGGTCACCGCCGCACACCAGGGCGGCCAGCGTCGCCGCCTCCGGCAGGAGCAGCCGTACGGCCAGGTCCACCGCGTCGCCCAGCGCCGCCCTCGCCTGGTTGTCCCGCCGCCGTGCGAAGCGCTGCTGCGACCAGCCGCCCGCGGCGGTTCGGCCCTGCACGTAGCGGGTGTCCACCTTCGACACCACGAGCGCCTCCCCCTCGGCGACCCCGACCGCCACCGCGCCCTTGCGGGCGAGCAGCAGGCCGATCCGCCGGGGCGCGGTGGCCGCAGCGACGAATCCGTCGAGGTCCCCGGCGCCCGACGCCCCGGGCGGGGCGTGCAGCTCGGCGGTCGCGCCGTCCGGGGCGGTGAACAGCAGCCCGTACTCCTGCGGGCTGACCTCGGGCGAACCGTGCCGGTCGCCGAATCCGCCAACCCAGCGGGCCACCCGGCCCGGGTCCACCTCGACCCAGCGACCGCCACCGGCTGCGGGCCTGCTGCTCACCACCCGAACCTACGGCACCCCGCCCCTCCCGCCCTCCACTCCCCCGCGATCTTGCACTTCCGGGCCGGTCGAACCAGGGCGAAAGCCGCAATCAGGAGGCCGAAACCGCAAGATCGCGGGGAGGGGGTGGCGGGTTACCCGGACAGGAGGGTTGCTGCGGCGAGAGTGGCGATGATGGCGCTGGAGGTTAGGGCCGTCAGTAGGCGGCCGCGCGGGCCGGCGAGCACGCGGCCGACCAGGGTGCCGCCGCCGGCGATCAGCAACTGCCAACTCGCCGACGCCAGGAACGCCCCGAGCACGAACGCGCCCGCGACGGTCAGGTCGGGGTCGGCGGCGTCCCGCCGGCCGAGGACGAGCGCCGCGAAGTAGACCACGGTCGCCGGGTTGAGCAGGGTCAGCGCGAGCACCCCGGTGAACGCCCGGGACGGACTGTCCAGACCCCGACGTACGGGTTTACTCGGCGTGCTGGCTGGCGGGCGGAGGGCCCGCCAGGCGGTGTGGGCGGCGAGGCCGAGCAGCACCAGCGCGGCGGCCACGCGCAGCGGACCGGCGATCGGGGCGATCAGGGCGGCCAGGGCCGCTCCGCCGAGGGCGGCGACAGCGGCGTACAGGCCGTCGGCGGTGGCGACGCCGAGCGCGGCGGCGGCACCCACCCGGAACGAGGTCCGTGCGGCGAGCCCCATGATGAGGACGGCGATGGCGCCGACCGGGATCGCGACGCCGTATCCGGCGACCAGCCCGGCCAGGAACGCCCCGGTCACGACGGTCGGCGGCGGGTCGAGCCGGACCCGGGCACGGTCCGCTGTCGACGCGCGGTGCTGGCCGCGCGGACAGGAACCTGCAACGGGTACGTCTCGATCACGCGGTCATCCTGCGCCACCCGCCACCGCGCGGCCAGCGATTTCCCGCCGGGCGTCCGAGATCGTCTCCGTGCCGGCGGCATCGCGGCTTCACCGATGTCGGATACCGCGATGACGCCGGCACGGAGTGGATCTCCCCGGCGCGCTCGAGCCGCCCAACCAGGGGCCGCCGAGCGGGCCACCCGGCAGCGCGTCGGGCGCGACACCCCGATGGGTGTCGCGCCCGATTCCGGACCGGTGCGAAACCGGTCAGACGTTGAAGCCGAGGGAGCGCAGCTGGTCGCGACCCTCGTCGGTGATCTTGTCGGGGCCCCACGGCGGCAGCCAGACCCAGTTGATCCGGATGTCCTTGACCAGGCCGCCGCCGGGCCCGGTGGTCAGCGCCGACCGGGCCTGGTCCTCGATGACGTCGGTCAGCGGGCAGGCCGCCGAGGTGAGCGTCATGTCCAGGGTGGCGACGTTCTCGTCGTCGACGTGGACGCCGTACACCAGACCCAGGTCGACCACGTTGATGCCCAGCTCCGGGTCGACGACGTCCTTCATCGCCTCCTCGATGTCGGCGACGGCGGCCTTGCCGCCGCCGGCCGCCGGCGTCGCCGCGGTGGCGGTTTCCTCGCTGCTCATGCCTTCACCTCCGTCGGGCTGACGCCCACACCGGCGCGTGCCGCGGCGTCCTTGAACGCCATCCACGGCAGCAGCGCGCACTTGACCCGGGCGGGGTAGCGGGCCACGCCCGCGAACGCGACCCCGTCGCCGAGCACGTCCTCGTCCGGCGTGACCTGGCCACGCCCGGACATCAACTCCACGAACGCCTCGTGCACCACGGCCGCCTCACCGGCCTTCCGGCCGGCCAGCAGCTCGTGCAGCACACTCGCCGAGGCCTGGCTGATCGAGCAGCCCAAGCCCTCGTACGAGACGTCGTGCAGCACCTCGCCGTCGGTGGCCACCCGGACGGTGACCTCGTCGCCGCAGGTCGGGTTGACGTGGTGCGCCTCGGCGACGGTCGCCGCCGGGTGGTCCGCGTCGCGCAGGCCGCGGCCGTGCGGGTGCTTGTAGTGGTCCAGGATGATCTCCTGGTAGAGCTGGTCGAGCTGCATCAGTCGAACACCTTCCGCACCTGCTCCAGGCCCGCCACCAGGGCGTCGATCTCCTCCGTGGTGGTGTAGAGGTAGAACGACGCGCGGGTCGTGGCCGGCACCCCGAACCGGGTGCAGACCGGGCGGGCGCAGTGGTGGCCCACCCGCACCTGCACGCCGAGCGAGTCGAGGACCTGGCCGACGTCGTGCGGGTGGATGTCGCCGAGCGCGAACGAGATCGTGCCGCCCCGGCCGACCGGCACCGTCGGGCCGAAGATCCGCAGCCCCGGGACGGTCGCCAGGGCGTCCAGCGCGTACGCGGTCAGCTGCTTCTCGTGCCACTGGATGGCCCGCATGCCGATGCCGGACAGGTAGTCCACCGCCGCGCCGAGCGCCACCGCCTCGGCGATCGGCGGGGTGCCCGCCTCGAACCGCGCCGGCGGCGCGGCGAAGGTCGACCCCGACATCGCCACGGTCTCGATCATCGAGCCACCGCCGAGCACCGGCGGCATCGCCGCGAGCAGCTCCGAGCGGCCCCACAGCACGCCGATGCCGGTCGGGCCGCACATCTTGTGCCCGGTGAAGACGATGAAGTCCGCGTCGTGGTCGACCACGTCCACCGGCATGTGCGGCACCGACTGCGAGCAGTCGAGCAGCAGCAGCGCACCCACCTCGCGGACCCGCGCGGTGATCCGCGAGGTGGCGTTGACGGTGCCGAGGATGTTGGACATGTGCACCAGCGAGACGATCTTCGTCCGCTCGGTGACCAGGTCCTCCAGGCCCGACTCGTCGAGGCGGCCCTGGTCGGTGACCGGGAACCAGCGCAGGGTCGCGCCGGTGCGCTCGCACAGCAGCTGCCAGGGGACGATGTTCGAGTGGTGCTCCATCTCGGAGATCACCACCTCGTCACCCGGGCCCAGCCGGAAGCGCGGGTCGGCGTCCGGACGCAGCGAGGCGTTCGAGAACGCGTACGCCACGATGTTGATCGCCTCGGTGGAGTTCTTGGTGAACACCACCTCGTCCACGCTCGGGGCGTTGATGAAGGCGGCCACCTTGGCCCGCGCGCCCTCGTACGCCTCGGTCGCCTCGGTGCCCAGCGTGTGCACCGAACGCGACACGTTGGCGTTGTGCCGCTCGTAGTGCTCGCGCAGCACGTCGAGCACCTGGCGCGGCTTGTGCGAGGTGTTCGCGCTGTCCAGGTAGACCAGCGGGTGCCCGTTGACCTCCCGGTCGAGGATCGGGAAGTCGGCGCGGACCGCGGCGACGTCGTAGCGCGGCACGTCGTCGTACTGCGGCATGCCCGACGGGATCGCGATGGAGGTCATCGTCGTGACCGGCCCTTCCTGGTCAGGCCCGCGCCGACCCGGCCCCGGCGACGTACCGCTCGTAGCCCTCTTCCTCGAGCTTGTCGGCCAGCTCCGGGCCGCCCTCCTCGACGATCCGGCCGGCGACGAACACGTGCACGAAGTCCGGCTTGATGTAGCGCAGGATCCGCGTGTAGTGGGTGATCAGCAGCAGGCCGGTGTCACCGGTGTCGCGCACCCGGTTGACGCCCTGGCTGACCACGCGCAGCGCGTCCACGTCGAGGCCGGAGTCGGTCTCGTCGAGGATCGCCATCTTCGGCTTGAGCAGCTCCAGCTGCACGATCTCGTGCCGCTTCTTCTCACCGCCGGAGAAGCCCTCGTTGACGTTGCGCTGGGCGAACGCCGGGTCCATCTGGAGGCGCTCCATGGCGCCGCGCAGCTCGCCGCCCCAGGTGCGCAGCTTCGGCGCCTCGCCGTCGATCGCGGTCTTGGCGGTGCGCAGGAAGTTCGCCACCGAGACCCCGGGGACCTCGACCGGGTACTGCATGGCCAGGAAGAGGCCGGCGCGGGCCCGCTCGTCGACGGACATCTCCAGGACGTCCTCGCCGTCGAGGGTCACCGAGCCGCCGGTGATCTCGTACTTCGGGTGCCCGGCGATCGAGTACGCCAGGGTCGACTTGCCGGAGCCGTTCGGACCCATGATGGCGTGGGTCTCCCCCGACTTCACGGTCAGGTTGACGCCGTGCAGGATCGGCTTGAGCTCACCCTCGGGCAGCTTCACCGACACCTGCAGGTCGCGGATCTCCAGGGTGCTCATTATCGGGTCACTCCATTGCTCGGCGTCAGGTCGACGTAGATGTCACCGTCGCGGATCTCGACGGGGTAGACGGGTACGGGTTCGGTGGCGGGCAGCCCGGTCGGCTCGCCGGTCCGCAGGTCGAAACGCGAGCCGTGCAGCCAGCATTCCAGCGTGCAGCCCTCCACCTCCCCCTCGGAGAGGGCGACGGCGGCGTGCGAGCACTCGTCGTACACGGCGTAGAACTCGCCGTCCTCGCCGTGGACCAGCGCGATCTGCGTGCCGTCGACGTCGGCGCTGATCGCGGTGCCCTTCGGGACGTCCTCGGTGGAGCAGATGCGGATCATCAGGCGCCGGCCTTCGCCAGCCGGGCCTCGATCGCCTCGCCGAGGCGCTCGCGCAGGGAGTCCACCGGGATCTTGTTCAGCAGCTCGGCGAAGAAGCCGCGGACCACCAGGCGGCGGGCCTCGGCCTCCGGGATGCCCCGGGCCATCAGGTAGAACAGCTGCTCGTCGTCGAAGCGGCCGGTCGCGCTCGCGTGGCCGGCGCCGGCGATCTCGCCGGTCTCGATCTCCAGATTGGGTACGGAGTCCGCCCGCGCGCCGTCGGTGAGCAGCAGGTTCCGGTTGATCTCGTACGTGTCGGTGCCGGTCGCCTCGGCGCGGATCAGCACGTCGCCGACCCAGACCGTGCGGGCGCTGTCGCCCTGCAGCGCGCCCCGGTAGCCCACGTAGCTGCGGCAGTCCGGCACGCTGTGGTCGACCAGCTGCCGGTGCTCCAGGTGCTGGCCCGAGTCGGCGAAGTACACGCCGTACAGCTCGGCCTCGCCGCCACGCTCGGTGTACTCGACGGTGGTGTACTGGCGGACCAGGTCACCGCCGAGGGTCACCTGGACGTGCAGCACGCGCGCGTCCCGGCCCAGCTTGACCTTGAGGTGCTGCGCCTGCACCGCGTCGTCGGCCCAGTCGGACACGGTGACCAGGGTGAGCTTCGCGCCGTCGGCCACGGAGACCTCGACGTTGTCGGCGAGGGTCGCCGAACCGACGTGCTCCAGCACCAGGACCGCCTCGGCGAACCGGCCCACCTCCACGAAGGTGTGCCCGTAGGCCAGGGCGTCGGCGCCCTGGCCGACCACCCGCACGGTCACCGGCTCGGCCACCACGGCCTCGCGGGCGACCTGCACCAGCAGCGCACCGTCCGCACCGCCGTACGCGAGGGCGCTGATCCGGTCGACCGGGGTCAGCACGCTGCCGACCCGGGGGTCGTCCGAGCCGATCCGCTCGACGGTGACGCCGGCCGGCAGGTCGCCGTACTCGTGCCCGACCGTGCCGGTCGCGGCCTGCACCCCGCCCGACAGGCCGCGCAGCCGCTTGAGCGGGGTGAAGCGCCACTCCTCCTCCAGGCCGGTGAGGGCCGGGAAGTCGGCGACGTCGTACGAGCGGAGCGCCTGCGACTTGGTGCTGGGCGGCGCGGAAGCCTGGGTAGTCATCTCTTCCTTGGTTGTTCTGCGACGACGGTGTCATTGATCGGAGGGCGGGCCGGGGTTCGCCCGGCCCGGCCCGACGGGTCGGCGTTCGCGGCCGGCGTCAGCCGACCGCGCCCTCCATCTGCAGCTCGATCAGGCGGTTGAGCTCCAGCGCGTACTCCATCGGGAGTTCCTTGGCGATCGGCTCGATGAAGCCGCGGACGATCATCGCCATCGCCTCGTCCTCGCTGAGGCCCCGGCTCATCAGGTAGAAGAGCTGGTCCTCGCTGACCTTGGAGACGGTCGCCTCGTGCCCCATCGACACGTCGTCCTCGCGGATGTCGACGTACGGGTAGGTGTCCGAGCGGGAGATGGTGTCGACCAGCAGCGCGTCGCACTTCACGGTGCTCCTGCTGCTGTGCGAACCCTCCAGCACCTGGACCAGGCCCCGGTACGAGGTGCGGCCGCCGCCCCGGGCGATCGACTTGGAGACGATGGTGCTGCTGGTGTGCGGCGCGGCGTGCACCATCTTGGCGCCGGCGTCCTGGTGCTGGCCCTCGCCCGCCATGGCCACCGAGAGCACCTCGCCCTTGGCGTGCTCGCCGGTCATGTAGACCGCCGGGTACTTCATGGTGACCTTGGAGCCGATGTTGCCGTCGATCCACTCCATGGTGGCGCCCTCGTGGCAGACGGCGCGCTTGGTGACCAGGTTGTAGACGTTGTTCGACCAGTTCTGGATGGTCGTGTAGCGGCAGCGGGCGTTCTTCTTGACGATGATCTCCACCACTGCGCTGTGCAGCGAGTCCGAGGAGTAGATGGGCGCGGTGCAGCCCTCGACGTAGTGCACGTACGCGCCCTCGTCGACGATGATCAGCGTCCGCTCGAACTGGCCCATGTTCTCCGTGTTGATCCGGAAGTAGGCCTGCAGCGGGATCTCCACGTGCACGCCCTTCGGCACGTAGATGAACGAGCCACCGGACCACACGGAGGTGTTCAGGGCGGCGAACTTGTTGTCGCCGACCGGGATCACCGTGCCGAAGTACTCCTTGAAGAGGTCCTCGTGCTCCTTGAGGGCGGTGTCGGTGTCGAGGAAGACGACGCCCTGCTCCTCCAGGTCCTCACGGATCTTGTGGTAGACGACCTCGGACTCGTACTGCGCCGCGACACCGGCGACGAGGCGCTGCTTCTCCGCCTCGGGGATGCCCAGCTTGTCGTAGGTGTTCTTGATGTCCTCGGGCAGGTCCTCCCAGCTGGTGGCCTGCTTCTCCGTGGACCGCACGAAGTACTTGATGTTGTCGAAGTCGATCCCGGTGAGGTCGGCGCCCCAGGCCGGCATCGGCTTGCGGTCGAACAGCCGCAGGCCCTTCAGGCGCAGGTCGAGCATCCAGGCCGGCTCGTTCTTCTTGGCCGAGATGTCCCGCACCACCGCCTCGCTGAGACCGCGCTGGGCGATCGCCCCGGCGACGTCGGGGTCGGCCCAGCCGTACTCGTAGTTGCCCAGGGCGGCGAGCTGCTCCTCCTGGGTCAGGGGCTGGACGATCTGCTCGGTCATCTATCTGTCCTCACAGTGGTGACGGTCTTACCGGACTGGGCACGCCCCGGCTGGGCCGGGATGTGCGTGGTGCACACCCCGTCGCCGTGCGCGATGGTGGCCAGGCGCTGCACGTGGGTGCCGACCAGACGGGAGATCACCGCGGTCTCGGCCTCGCACAGCTGGGGAAACTCGGCGGCCACGTGCGCCACCGGGCAGTGGTGCTGGCACAGCTGGCCGCCGGAGGCGATCGTGGACGCGTTGGCAGCGTAGCCCTCGGCGGTCAGCGCTCCGGCGAGCGCCTCCGCCCGCGCGAGGGGGTCGTCGCCGGCGTCCTCCATGGCGGCCCGGCACCGGGCCTCCAGGGCGGCCACCTGGTCGGCAGCGAACGCCTCCACCGCCTCCGGCCCACCGCTACGGGCGATCCAGCGCAGCGCGGCGGTCGCCATGTTGTCGTAGTGGTGGGTGCCGCAGCGGATCCGGGCGGCGTCGGTGAGCAGGAAGACCTTGGCGGGTCGGCCCCGGCCCCGGTGACCGCGTACCGCCTGCTCACGGGCGACCACGTCGCCTTCGGCGAGCATCGCGTCGAGGTGCCGGCGGATGGCGGCCGGGCTGAGCCCGAGCGCGTCGCCGAGCTGGGCGGCGGTCGTGGCACCCCGCTCCAGCAGCAGCTGGGTGACCCGGTCCCGGGTCGAGAGATCGGACGCGGCAGACTGACCGGCGGCCGGTACGGGCGCCGGCCGGTGCCCGGAGACCCCCGCCGCGTTTTTCACAACGCCAACGTTACGTAATTCGTCAGGGGCCCGCAAACCCGGGGCCGGTGATCCGAACCACCGCACCGGCGGAGTCACCCGATCGGGTTCCACTACGGTGCGTAGGATTTGCGCCGTGACTCCTGCCGTCCGGTTCCCGGTCTCCACCACCCTGCTGCGCCGTCTGGCGTTCGCCAACATCGTCGCGAACGTCGCGATCGTCGTCACCGGCGGGGCGGTCCGGCTGACCGCGTCCGGCCTGGGCTGCCCCACGTGGCCCCGGTGCACCGACGAGTCGTACATCACGACGCCCGAGATGGGCGTGCACGGGGTGATCGAGTTCGGCAACCGCCTGCTCACCTTCGTCCTGGTGCTGATCGCCGGTGCCACGCTGCTGGCCGCATGGGCACACCGCCCCCGCCGGCGCAGCGTGGTGCTGCTGGCCGTGGCGGTGGTGCTGGGCATCGCGGCGCAGGCGGTGATCGGCGGGATCACGGTGCGGATGCAACTGCACCCCTCGATCGTCGGCATCCACTTCGTGGTCTCCATGGTGCTGCTGCTGGCCGCCTACGCCCTCTGGCGCCGAATCGACGAACCGGACGGCCCGACGCACCCCCTGGTCCCGGCGCCGCTCCGGACGCTGGTGCAGATCGTCGTCGCGGTCAGCGCGGCGGTGATCGTCGTCGGCGTGGCAGTGACCGGCAGCGGGCCGCACGCCGGTGACGCCGACGCGGTGCGCAACGGGCTGAACCCCGAGACGATCTCCCAGGTGCACGCCGACCTGGTGTTCCTCCTCGTCGGCCTGAGCCTGGCGCTGTGGCTGGCGCTGCGGGCGGTCGGCGGGCCGGCGAGCGCCATCCGCGCCGCCCGCGTGCTGCTCGTCGTCGAGCTGGCTCAGGGGATCGTCGGCTTTGTCCAGTACTTCACGGATCTGCCGGTGCTTCTCGTCGGCGCGCACATGCTCGGGTCCTGCCTGGTGTGGCTCGCCACCCTGTCGGTGCTCTGGTCGACCCGCGAACGCCGCCCGACCGCCCCCACCGGCACCACGCCCGCCACCGAGGTACCGGTCGCGGTCCACGCCTGACGATCGCTGCTGTGGTGAGGGGACAACGTCGGGGAAGATGTCCCCTCGCTGCCGCTTGAGACGGCAACTTCCCCGAAGTTGCCGCGCCCCGCGCCCGCGGGTGGCGCGGGCGTCAGGTGCGGCTGGTGAGGTGGGTGAGGATGGCGTCGGCGAGGCGCTCGGGGGCGCCGTCGGCGTACGCCAGGAAGAGGGACGGCTCGGTGAGCTCCAGCTCGACCAGGACCGGGCTGCCGTCGGCGCCCGGGATCAGGTCGACGCGGGCGTAGAGCAGCCGGTCGGGGCCGCCCGGCACCGCCGCGAGGGTCTTCTCGGCCACCGCCAGCTGCTCCGCCGTGGCGGTGCGGGCGGTGATCGCCTCGGGCTTGTAGAGGCCGTCGACGCCCAGGTCGGGACCGCTCAGCATCGCACCCTTGCGGATCGCGTGGCTGTAGGTGAGCCCGCCCGGGCCGGCGACGAACAGCAGCGCGGTCTCGCCGGCGGTGTCGACCGCCGAGAGGTACGGCTGGACCATGGTGACCCGCCCGGCCGCGCCGAGCCGCCGTACGTGCTCCCGGGCGAGGTCGCGGTGCCCGGGGTCGGCCAGGTCGTACCGGCCGGTGTCCTGGCTGCCGGCGCTGACCGAGGGCTTGAGCACGTACTCGCCGTGCTCGCCCGGCGGTTCCCACTCCTCGCCGGGGGTGACCCACGCGGTGGGGACGGTCGGCACCCCGGCGGCGGAGAGCTCGTCGAGGTACCGCTTGTCGGTGTTCCAGGCGACGATCTCCGCCGGGTTCGCCAGGGCCGGCACGGCCGCCGCCCAGGCGACGAACTCGTCGCGGCGGGGCATGTAGTCCCAGGGCGAACGGAGCACCGCCAGGTCGTAGGCGGCCCAGTCGACGGCGGGGTCGTCCCAGACGACCGGGTAGGCGCTGACGCCCCGGGCGGCGAGGGGAGCGACGACGAGACGGTCGTCGTCCTCCAGGTCGGGCAGGGCGGCGCAGGTGACGAGAGCGACCCGGGGTTCCCCCCGGGTCGACTGGTGGTGGTTGGTCAATTTATGTCAACGGGCCATCGTGCGCCGGGCCATCGACCGCCAGAGGTCGTTGCTCGGACGCATCTGGTCCATCAGTTCACGCTCCCAAGCGTTCTCGACGGTGACTCCCGCCTTGGCGCACGCCTGCCGCGCGACGACGGTGTCGTCCGCGAACTGGTCGCCCCAGGCCCCGTCGGAGCCGACGAGGACGATGCGTGCGCCGCGCTTGCCGACGTACTCGATGACCGCCTTCGCCCCGCCGTGTCCGGCGGCGAACGACTTGATCCCGGCAACCAGGCCGTTGGGAGCCTGGTCGTTGGCGGTCTGTTCAGCCGTCAGCGTCGTATCGGAACCATCTGCCATGACGCGAAGCCTAAGCAGACTCGCACCCATGCGGGCGAGTTCCGTGAACCTTTTGTGATGCCAATTACCCCGAGGTTTAAGGAAGACCACAGGTGATTCGACCGGTTTTATCCCGTAATTTCCTCACGAATGGGTGGCGGCAAAGTTGCATAGACGTGAACGTGAAAGACGGACCCGAGGGTGTGAGGAAATTACTATCTACCAAATGAAAAGCCGGACAACTCATCCATGAGGATGACTTGTCCGGACTGTTCGGGAGTGGATCAGATCAGCGCGTCGAGCGCGACCGCCGCGAACACGATGGTCAGGTACGTCGTCGACCAGTGGAACAGCCGCATCGGCTTGACCGCCTCGCCCCGGCTCGCCCGGCGCGCCAGCTTGTGCGCCTCCACCAGGAAGATCGCGCCCACCACCAGGGTCGGCACGCCGTAGACGGCGCTCATCCCGAGCGGCCAGACCGCCAGCGAGGTGAGCACGGTCAGCCAGGCGAAGACCAGGATCTCGGCGTTGACCCGGCGGGTGGACGCCACCACCGGCAGCATCGGGATGCCGGCTCGCGCGTAGTCGTCCTTGTACTTCATGGCGAGCGGGTAGAAGTGCGGCATCTGCCAGAAGAAGACCACCGCGAACAGCGCCCACGCGGCGGGCGCCAGCGAACCGGTCACCGCCGCCCAGCCGATCAGCACCGGCGCGGCCCCGCACGCGCCGCCCCAGAAGGTGTTCGCCGCGGTCGTGCGCTTGAGCCAGGCGGTGTAGACGAGGTCGTAGTAGACGATCGCCGCCAGGGTGAGGCCGGCCGCCAGGAGGTTGGTGAACGCCGCCATCAGCGCCACCGACACCACGGCCAGCACCAGGCCGAAGACCAGCGCGTTGCGCGGCGTCACGGTGTGCGCCGGCAGCGGGCGACGCTTGGTCCGCCGCATGAGCTGGTCGATGTCCCGGTCGATGTAGCAGTTGAGGACGCTGGCCGCGCCGGCGGCGAGCGACCCGCCGACCAGCACCACGGCGACCAGCCACAGCGAGGGCATGCCGCCGTGCGCGAGCATCATCGCGGGCACGGTGGTGACCAGCAGCAACTCGACGATCCGGGGCTTGGTCAACGCCACGTACGCCGCGACGACCGCCCGCACGTCCCGCCGCGAGGTGGCCTCGTCGGCCGGCACCGTGCGCACCGGCTGCCCGGCAGGGTTGCTGACGGGGCGCTCGGTGATCATGCTCACGGATTGCCACCTTCCGGCGTCGGCTGGGGAGGTCGGGATCGGCGCGACCCGGCTCGGGGTCCACACACCGCCCCACACACTACGCGCTGTCGTTTTGGCAGCCCGGGCGACCCGGCAACGGTGCGGGGCGTCACACCCTCGATCGAACGTGCAACCGCGCGGAGACGTACAGAACAGCATGCAGAGATCCCTGGGCGGACGTTTAGGACCGCTCGATAGGGTCACCAGTGAGGGTTCCGCCCATCTGCCGAGGAGCACAACCATCGTGGCTGCCAACCGACCCGAGCACCCCGCACTGAACTGGTCCGACCTCGACCGCCGGGCCGTCGACACGGTCCGCGTGCTGGCCATGGACGCCGTGGAGAAATCCGGCAACGGTCACCCCGGCACCGCGATGAGCCTCGCGCCCGCGGCCTACCTGCTCTTCAACCGGGTCATGCGGCACAACCCCGCGGACCCGACCTGGCCGGGCCGGGACCGGTTCGTCCTCTCCGCCGGCCACTCGAGCCTCACCCTCTACATCCAGCTCTTCCTCTCCGGTTACCCGCTGGGCCTGGAGGACCTGAAGTCGCTGCGGCAGTGGGGTTCGCTGACCCCGGGCCACCCGGAGCACGGGCACACCCCGGGCGTGGAGACCACGACCGGCCCGCTCGGGCAGGGCGTCGGCAACGCGGTCGGCATGGCGATGGCGGCCCGCCGGGAGCGTGGCCTGTTCGACCCGGAGGCCGAGCCGGGCGCCTCGGTCTTCGACCACGACATCTGGTGCATCGCCTCCGACGGCGACATCGAGGAGGGCATCTCCCACGAGGCGAGCGCGCTCGCCGGGCACCAGCAGCTGGGCAACCTCTGCCTGATCTACGACGACAACGAGATCTCGATCGAGGACGACACCCGCATCGCCAAGAGCGAGGACGTCGCGGCCCGTTACGAGGCGTACGGCTGGCACGTCCAGACGGTGGACTGGCGCCGCGGCGACGCCGACCAGGGCGACTACCACGAGGACGTGGAGGCCCTGTACCGGGCGCTGCTGGCCGCCAAGGCGGAGACCGGCCGCCCCTCCTTCATCGCGCTGCGGACCATCATCGGCTGGCCCGCCCCCAACAAGCAGAACACCGGCAAGATCCACGGCTCGGCGCTCGGCGCCGACGAGGTCGCCGCCACCAAGCAGATCCTCGGCTTCGACCCGCAGAACACCTTCGAGGTCGACGAGGAGGTCCTCAAGCACGCGCGGCAGGTGATGGAGCGCGGTGCGGAGGCACAGCGCTCCTGGACCGACGCCTTCGGAACCTGGGCGCAGGGCAACCCCGAGCGCAGGGCGCTCTGG
This sequence comes from Micromonospora sp. NPDC047707, assembly GCF_040704235.1. Taxonomy (NCBI): domain Bacteria; kingdom Bacillati; phylum Actinomycetota; class Actinomycetes; order Micromonosporales; family Micromonosporaceae; genus Micromonospora; species Micromonospora sp. NPDC047707. The sequence continues at coordinate 29,178 of NZ_JBEYSU010000026.1, read as the reverse complement.
GACCGGCTGGCCACCCGTACGCTGCCGCAGGGCTGGACGGACGCGCTGCCGGAGTTCCCCGCCGACGCCAAGGGCATCGCCACCCGCGCCGCGTCCGGCAAGGTGCTCGAGGCGCTCGCGCCGGTGCTGCCGGAGCTGTGGGGCGGCTCCGCCGACCTGGCCGAGAGCAACAACACCACCATGAAGGGCGAGCCGTCGTTCGTCCCGGCCGTGCACGCGACCAAGGACTTCCCCGGCCACGAGTACGGCCGCACGCTGCACTTCGGCATCCGCGAGCACGCGATGGGCGCGATCCTCAACGGCATCGCCCTGCACGGCGGCACCCGCCCGTACGGCGGCACGTTCCTCGTCTTCAGCGACTACATGCGCCCCTCCGTCCGGCTCGCGGCGCTGATGAAGCTGCCGGTGATCTACGTCTGGACGCACGACTCGATCGGCCTCGGCGAGGACGGCCCGACCCACCAGCCGGTGGAGCACCTGACCGCGCTGCGGGCCATCCCCGGCCTGGACGTGGTCCGCCCGGCCGACGCGAACGAGACCGCGTGGGCCTGGCGGCGGGCCCTCGAGCACACCGACCGGCCGACCGCGCTGGCGCTCAGCCGCCAGGCGCTGCCGACCGTCGACCGGTCGACCCTCGCGGGCGCCGAGGGTGTGGCGAAGGGCGGGTACGTACTGGCCGAGGCGTCCACCGGCAAGCCGCAGGTGATCATCGTCGGCACCGGGTCGGAGGTGCAGCTCTGCCTCACCGCCCGGGAGCGGCTGGAGGCCGACGGCACCCCCACCCGCGTGGTGTCGATGCCGTGCCAGGAGTGGTTCGCCGAGCAGGACGAGGCGTACCGCGAGTCGGTCCTGCCGCGGAGCGTGCGGGCGCGGGTCAGCGTGGAGGCGGGTGTCGCGATGTCGTGGCGCGCGATCGTCGGCGACTGCGGCGAGACCGTCAGCCTGGAGCACTACGGGGCGAGCGCCCCGCACTCGGTGCTCTTCGAGCAGTTCGGGTTCACCCCCGACCGGATCGTGGCCGCCGCGCACGCGGCGCTGACCCGCGTCGGTGACATCACTGGTTTCACCACCGGCAACTGAGGGGAGCGTGGACGGCATGACGGACAGGTTGGGTGAGCTCACCGCCGCGGGCGTGGCGGTCTGGCTCGATGATCTTTCACGGGTACGGCTCAGCTCCGGCGGACTGGACCAGCTGCGCCGGGAACAGCACCTCGTCGGCGTGACCAGCAATCCGACGATCTTCGCCAAGGCGCTGAGCGACGCCGACGAGTACGACTGGCAGCTGCGCGACCTGGCCATCCGCGGGGTGGACGTCGAGGAGGCGGTGCGCAACCTCACCGCGTACGACGTGCGGTGGGCCTGCGACGTGATGCGCCCGGCGTACGACGCCACCGCCGGGGTCGACGGCCGGGTCTCCCTGGAGGTGGACCCGCGGCTGGCGTACGAGACGGAGCGGACCGTCGCCGAGGCGAAGGCGCTCTGGTGGCTGGTCGACCGGCCGAACCTCTTCATCAAGATCCCGGCCACCGAGGCCGGCCTGCCGGCGATCACCGCCACCCTGGCCGAGGGCATCAGCGTCAACGTCACCCTGATCTTCGGCCTGGACCGGTACTCGCAGGTCATGGACGCGTTCCTCGCCGGTCTGGAGCAGGCGAAGGCCAACGGCCACGACCTGTCCAAGATCGGATCGGTGGCGTCGTTCTTCGTGTCGCGGGTCGACACGGAGGTCGACAAGCGCCTGGAGAAGATCGGCTCGGCGGAGGCCAGGGCGCTGCGCGGCAAGGCCGCGGTCGCCAACGCGCGGCTCGCCTACGAGCGTTACACCGAGGTCTTCTCCTCCGATCGCTGGCAGGCCCTCGCCGACGCCGGGGCGCACCCGCAGCGCCCGCTGTGGGCGTCCACCTCGACGAAGAACCCGGACTACCGGGACGTGATCTACGTGGAGGAGCTGATCGCGCCCGGCACCGTCAACACCATGCCGGAGCCGGTGATCCACGCGTTCGCCGACCACGGCGAGGTCCGGGGCGACACCGTCACCGGCGCGTACGACGACGCCCGGCAGGTCTTCGCGGGTCTGGAGTCGGTCGGCGTCGACATGGCCGACGTGATCGAGACGCTGGAGCGCGAGGGCGTGGAGAAGTTCGAGACGAGCTGGAACGAGCTGCTCGACGGCGTCCGCAAGTCGCTGGAGGCGGCGGTCAAGGGCACCGGTCACCCGGGTGGCGCCGCCAAGGACAGCGCCGAGGCCGCGCGGAAGGCCGGAGGTAACGCGTGAGCGAGCGCAGCGAGCGAACCATCAGGCACCGCAGTGTGGCGCCTCGCGCCGCCGCCGAGCGAAGCGAGGTGGCGGCGTGAGTGACCTGCTTTCCGGGCCGGTGGAGGCGGCGGCCGGGCTCGCCGTGTACGGGGCGGACGCCGTCGACCGGTCGGCACCTGCCTCCACCCGCCAGGCGCTCGTGGCGAACGAGGCCCCGGGCCGGCTGGCCCGCAAGGACCCGACCCTGTGGGGCCCGGAGGCCGAAGCCGAGGCGAAGATCCGGCTCGGCTGGGTGGACACCCACCGCCGCAGCCGCGAACTGCTCCCCCAGCTCGCCGAGCTGAAGGCGGAGCTGGGCGACCTGGACCACGTCGTGCTCGCCGGCATGGGCGGCTCGTCGCTGGCCCCCGAGGTGATCGCGCTCACCCTCGGCAGGCCGCTGACCGTGCTGGACACCACCGACCCCGGCCAGGTCCGGGCGGCCCTGGCCGACCGGCTGGAGCGGACGGTGGTCGTGGTCGCCAGCAAGTCCGGCTCGACGGTGGAGACCGACAGCCACCGCCGCGCGTACTGGCAGGCGTTCCTGGACGCCGGGATGACCGAGGAGGAGGCCGGCCGGCACTTCGTCGTCGTGACCGACCCGGGCTCCCCGCTCGAGCAGACCGCCGCCGAGATGGGCGCGTTCTGCGTCCTGGCCGATCCCAACGTCGGCGGGCGCTACTCGGCACTGACCGCGTTCGGGCTGGTCCCGACGGCGCTGGCCGGTGTCGAGGTGGCCGACCTCCTCGACGAGGCCGACGCGCTCGCCGAGTCCCTGGGCCGGGACCGGGACAACCCGGGGCTGGCACTCGGCGCCGCGCTCGGAGCGGCGGCCACGATGGGCCGGGACAAGGTCGCGCTGGTCTCCGACGGCACCGGCATCGACGGGCTCGGCGACTGGATCGAGCAACTGGTCGCCGAGTCCACCGGCAAGGCCGGCGTCGGCATCCTCCCGGTCGTGGTGGAGTCCCCCCAGGGCCCCGGCACCACGGGCCGGAACGTGCTCACCGTGACCTACGGCGGCGCACTGCCCGCCGGCACCGTCCCCGGCGGCGGCGCCGACCCCGACGTGGCGGTCAACGGCCCGCTCGGCGCCCAGTTCCTGACCTGGGAGTACGCCACCGCGATCGCCGGCGTGGTGCTCGGCATCGACCCGTTCAACCAGCCGAACGTCACCGAGTCCAAGGAGAACACCAACAAGATCCTGGCCTCGGGGCCGCCGGCGGAGACGCCGTCGTTCACCGAGGGCGCGATCGAGGTGTACGCGCCGGCGGGCGCACCGGGCGACCTTGCCGGCGTCCTGCGCTGGCTGCTCGACGGGGTGGAGGACGACGGGTACCTCGCGGTGATGGCGTACCTCGACCGGTTCGCCGACGCCGACGCGGCCCGACTGCGGCCGCTGCTCGCCGGGCGCACCGACCGGCCGGTGACCTTCGGCTGGGGGCCGCGCTTCCTGCACTCCACCGGCCAGTACCACAAGGGCGGCCCGCAGCTCGGCAGCTTCCTGCAGATCACCGGCGCGGTCGACGTTGATCTGCAGGTGCCCGGCAAGCCGTACACCTTCGGGGAGCTGCAGGCGGCGCAGGCCGCCGGCGACCGGCAGGCCCTGGCCGGCCGGAAGCGCCCGCTGCTGCGGCTGCACCTGACCGAGCGGTCCGCGGGCGTGGCCCAGCTGCTCGATGCGGTCGGGGCACCGCGCGCGTGACGATGACGGACGTGACCGAGGCGGAGCGAGGAGGCGGCGTGAAGAACCCGCTACGCGACCCGCAGGACCGGCGGCTGCCGAGGATCCCGGAGCCCTGCGCTCTGGTGATCTTCGGCGTCACCGGGGACCTGGCCCGCAAGAAGCTGCTGCCGGCCGTGTACGACCTCGCGAACCGGGGGCTGCTGCCCCCGGGCTTCGTCGTGCTCGGCTTCGCCCGCCGCGACTGGGGCCACGGCGACTTCGAGACGCTGGCCTGCGAGTCGGCGAAGAAGCACGCCCGCACCCCGTGGCGGGAGGAGGTGTGGGCCCGGCTGGCCGGCAACATGAAGTTCGTCGGCGGGTCGTTCGACGACGACTCCGCGTTCGACCACCTGGCGGACACCCTGGACGAGCTGCGCAGCACCCACGGCATCCCCGGCAACGCCGCCTTCTACTTCTCCATCCCCCCGGCGGCGTTCCCGGTGGTGCTCAAGCAACTCGCCCGCACCGGCATGGCCGACAACGCCAAGTCCGGCGGGTGGCGCCGGGTGGTGGTGGAGAAGCCGTTCGGCAACGACCTGCCCTCGGCGAAGGCCCTCAACGACCTGGTCGACGACGTCTTCACCCGCGAGGACGTCTTCCGGATCGACCACTACCTGGGCAAGGAGACCGTCCAGAACATCCTCGCCCTGCGGTTCGCCAACAACCTCTTCGAGCCCCTGTGGAACTCGAAGTACGTCGACTCGGTGCAGATCACCATGGCCGAGGACGTCGGCATCGGCACCCGGGCGGGGTTCTACGACTCGGCCGGCGCCGCCCGGGACGTCCTCCAGAACCACCTGCTCCAGCTGCTGGCGCTGGTGGCGATGGAGGAGCCGACCAGCTTCGCCCCGGACGAGATCCGCACCGAGAAGCTGAAGGTGCTCAAGGCGATCACCCTGCCGAAGGACGTCGACAAGGGCACCGTCCGGGGCCAGTACCTGCCCGGCTGGGTGGGCGGCGAACGCGCCGTGGGCTACCTGGAGGAGGAGGGTGTGCCGCCGGACTCCACGACGGAGACGTACGTGGCGGTGCGGCTGGGCATCCAGAACCGCCGCTGGGCGGAGGTGCCGTTCTACATCCGGGCCGGCAAGCGGCTGCCGCGCCGCGTCACCGAGGTCGCCATCATGTTCAAGAAGGCGCCGCACCTGCCGTTCGACGACACGGACGTCGAGTCGCTGGGCAACAACCAGCTCGTCATCCGGGTCCAGCCGGACGAGGGCGTGGTCCTCAAGTTCGGCTCGAAGGTGCCGGGCACCGCCATGGAGGTCCGCGACATCGCGATGGACTTCCAGTACGGCGAGGCGTTCACCGAGTCCAGCCCGGAGGCGTACGAACGGCTGGTGCTGGACGTACTCATCGGTGACCGGACGCTCTTCCCCGACGCCGCCGAGGTCGAGCAGAGCTGGGCGGCGGTGGACCCGTTGGAGCGGGCCTGGGCGGGTACGACGCCGGAGCCGTACCGGGCCGGCGAGTGGGGGCCCCGCGCCGCCGACGAGATGCTGGCCCGCGAGGGCCGGGCCTGGCGGCGGGCGTGACGACCGAGCGACGTGAGCACACCGGGAGGCTCCTGTGATCGGCCTGTGGGACACCACCGGCAACGAGGTGGTCAAGGCGCTCGCCGCCGAGCGGCGCAGCGCCGGCGGGGTGGCCAGCGGTATGGCGCTCACCCTGATCGTGGTGGTGGACGAGAAGCGGGTCCGCGAGGCCGAGGCGGCGGCGACCATCGCCGCCGCCGCCCACCCGTGCCGGCTGCTGGTGGTGGTCCGCTCCGACGTCGAGCGGGACCGCAACCGGCTGGACGCGGAGATCGTCGTCGGCGGCCGGCTCGGCCCGTGCGAGGCGGTGGTCACCCGGATGTACGGGCGGCTGGCCCTGCACGCCGAGTCGGTGGTGATGCCGCTGCTGGTGCCGGACGTTCCGGTGGTGACGTGGTGGCACGGCGAGCCGCCGGCCGAGATCGCCACCGACTTCCTCGGTGTCGTCGCGGACCGGCGGATCACCGACGCGGCGCAGGCGGCCGACCCGGTGGCGGCGCTGCGGCAGCGGGCCTGGGACTACGTGCCCGGCGACACCGACCTGGCCTGGACGCGGATCACGCTGTGGCGCACGCTCGTGGCGGGCGCGTTCGACACCACCGAGGCGCAGGTCACCGACGCGACCGTGGTCGCGCCGCGCACCGACCCGACGGCCGCTCTGATGCGCGGCTGGTTGGCCGCCCGGCTGGGGATCGACCCGCAGTGGCAGCACACCGACCAGCACCCGCGGATGCACGAGGTGCAGCTGCGCTGCGCCAACGGCGACGAGTTGACGCTGACCCGGACCGACAGCATGGCGGTCTTCCGGCGGACCGGCCAGGAGGACCGGCACCTGCCGCTGGTCCGCCGGCCGCTCGGCGACGAGCTGGCCGAGGAGCTGCGCCGGCTCGACGCCGACCAGGTGTACGCGGAGGCGCTGGGCGCCGCGGCCGGGCTCACCGGGCTGGACCAGCGCCCCGCCCAGCGGGTGCACGTCTGGAAGGATCCGGCGGAGGCCCAGCGGGCCGAGGCGGGGATCACCGCGCACTCCGGGACCAGCGGGCAGCACTGATCGCCCGGCGACGGGCCCGACGCGGCACCGGCCCCGGGGCCGGAGAAACGAAGGCACAGGCATGAGTGAGGCGAGTGTCGCCGTCCACGCCGACGCGGAGCTGCTGGCGCAGGCGGTGGCGGCACGGCTGGTGGTCCGGCTCCTCGACGCGCAGGCCGAACGCGGCCAGGCGTCGGTGGTGCTCACCGGCGGCCGGGTCGCCGCCGCGGTGTACCGGGCGGTGGCGGCGCTGCCCGCCCGGGACGCGGTGGACTGGTCCCGGGTGGACGTGTGGTGGGGGGACGAGCGGTTCCTGCCGTCCGGTGACCCGGAACGCAACGAGACGCAGGCGCGGGCGGCGCTGCTGGACGCGGTGCCGCTGGACCCGGCGCGGGTGCACGCGATGCCGGCCTCGGACGGCCCGTCGGGGCACGACCCGGAGGAGGCCGCCGCCCGGTACGCCGCCGAACTGGCCCGCTCGGCCCGCCCGGGCACCGCCGCGCTCCCCCACTTCGACGTGCTGCTGCTCGGCGTGGGCGAGGACGGGCACGTGGCGTCGGTCTTCCCGGAGCACCCGGTGGGCTACGAGAGCCGGCCGGTCAGCGCGGTCCGCGGCAGCCCGAAGCCGCCGCCGGTCCGCATCACCCTCACCCTCCCGGCGATCAACACCGCCGAGGAGGTGTGGCTGGTGGCCAGCGGTTCGGACAAGGCCCGCGCGGTCGGCATGGCCCTCGCCGGCGCGGGTCCGGTGCAGCTGCCGGCGGCCGGCGTGCAGGGCACCGGGCGTACCCTCTGGCTGCTGGACCGGGCCGCGGCGGCCGACGTGCCGGCCCGCTTCCGCAGCCTGCGCTGAAGGTATAAGGAAGGGCCCCCTGTTAACGCCTGGCGTTGTACAGGGGGCCCTTCTTAACGCTCCGGCCGGCCGCGGCGGCGGCGCAGGGCGTCGAGGGCCTCGGCGAGGATCGCCGCACCCTCGGCGTCGGTGCGCCGCTCCTTCACGTACGCCAGATGGGTCTTGTAGGGCTCGGACCGGACGCGGCCCGGCGGGTTCCCGGGGTCGCGGCCGGCGGGGAGCCCGCAGCGCGGACAGTCCCACACCTCGGGTGCCGGCGCCTCGGCGGCGATCCGGATCTCGACGTCGTGGCCGTTGCGGCACCAGTAGGTGACCGGCCGGCAGGGAGCCGGCTCGTAGCGTTCGGCGGGGCGGGCCGGGGCGGAGCCCACCCGGCTGCCCCGGAGGACGTTACCGTTGCGCACGGCTGCCAGCTCCTTCGTCGGAGGGGAACCGCCGTCGAGGGGTGGCGGCGGGCGACGCGGTGCAGCGGGATTGAAACGGACTGCGCGCGGCCCGTCGGGGGACGGACCGCGCGCAGATTGTACGACTTGGCGCGCCTGCTCAGGCGACGCCGCTGGTCTGCTGGAGCCGGAGCCAGAGCCCGAGCCCGACGATGCAGGCGAACCAGACGATGCCCACCAGCACGGTGTAACGATCCAGGTTCTTCTCGGCGACCGACGACCCGGCCAGGCTGGAGCTGACACCGCCGCCGAACATGCTGGACAGCCCGCCGCCCTTACCGCGGTGCAGCAGGATCAGCATGGTGAGCAGGATGCTCGTGATGACCAGCAACACGATCAACGTGTATGCGAACCAGATCGGCATGGCTGGGGACAGTCCTCTCGTTGCGATCCTCGCCCGGGCAGATCGGGCACGGTGGCACCGGCCGGCGGACGGGCGGAGTCAAGAATAGCGAGCGATCAGCGGGCGGTGTGCTCCGGGAACCGGCAGATCTTCGCGAACTCCTCGGCGTCCAGGCTGGCACCGCCGACCAGGGCGCCGTCCACGTCCGGCTGGGCCATGATCGCCGCCACGTTGGAGGACTTGACCGACCCGCCGTACAGGACCCGGACCTGGTCCGCGGTCTCCGAGCCGAAGGTGTCGGCCAGGCGCTGGCGGACCGCCGCGCACACCTCCTGGGCGTCCTCCGGGGTGGCCGTCTTGCCCGTGCCGATCGCCCAGACCGGCTCGTACGCGACCACGACCTTCGTCACCTGCTCGGCGGAGAGCCCCTTGAGGGCGCCGTCGAGCTGGTCGCTGCAGTGCGCCACGTGGGTGCCCTGCTCGCGGACGTCCAGCCCCTCCCCCACGCAGAGGATCGGGGTGAGCCCGTGGGTCAGCGCCGCCTGCACCTTCGCGTTGACCAGCGCGTCGTCCTCGTGGTGGTACGCCCGCCGCTCGGAGTGGCCGACCACCACGTAGCTGCAGCCCAGCTTCGCCAGCATCGGGCCGGCGATGTCCCCGGTGTACGCTCCCGACGTGTGCGGCGACAGGTCCTGCGCGCCGTAGCCGATGAGCAGCTTGTCGCCGTCCACGGCAGTCTGCACCGTCCGCAGGTCGGTGTACGGCGGCAGCACCACCGTCTCGACCTCGGTGAGCTGCTTCTCGGTGAGGCTCGCGGCGAGCTTCTGCACCAGCAGGTTCGCCTCGAGGTGGTTGAGGTTCATCTTCCAGTTGCCGGCCATCAGCGGCCGGCGGGTGGTGCTAGCCATTCAGTTCTCCAGGGCCGCGATGCCGGGGAGGGTCTTGCCCTCGAGGTACTCCAGGGAGGCGCCGCCACCGGTGGAGATGTGGCTGAAGGACTTCTCGTCCAGGCCGAGCACGCGCACCGCCGCGGCGGAGTCACCGCCGCCGACCACGGAGAACGCGTCGGACCCGGCGATGGCCTCGGCCACCCCCCGGGTGCCGTTGGCGAAGGCCGCCATCTCGAACACGCCCATCGGGCCGTTCCAGAAGATCGTCTGGGCGTTCGCCGGGTCGCCGGTGGCGGACGTCTTGACGGCGGCGGCGAAACCCGCCACCGTCTCGGGGCCGATGTCCAGCCCGACGCGCTTGCTCGGGATGCCGTCCGCGGGGACCACGTCGTGCGGCGAGTCGGGGGCGAACGCGTCCGCGGCCACCACGTCGACCGGGAGCAGGATCTTGTTCTCGGAGCGCTCCAGCAGGTTGCGGCAGGTCTCCACCATGTCCTCCTCCAGCAGGGAGGAGCCCACCTCGTGGCCCTGGGCCTTGAGGAAGGTGAAGCACATGCCGCCACCGATGAGCAGCCGGTCGACCTTGGGCAGCAGCGCCTCGATCACCGCGAGCTTGTCGGAGACCTTGGAACCGCCGAGCACCACCACGTACGGGCGCGCCGGGTCGCCGGTCAGCGTGGAGAGGACCTCCACCTCGCGCAGCAGCAGCCGGCCGGCGTAGTGCGGCAGCCGCGCCGCGACGTCGTACACGCTGGCGTGCTTGCGGTGCACCGCGCCGAACGCGTCGTCGACGTACGCGTCGCCGAACGCGGCGAGCTGATCGGCGAAGGCACCCCGCTCGGCGTCGTCCTTGCTGGTCTCGCCGGCGTTGAAGCGCAGGTTCTCCAGGAGGGCGACCTGACCGTCGGCCAGGCCCTCCACGGTGGACCGGGCGGAGTCGCCGACGGTGTCCTCGGCGAACCGGACCTCGGCGCCGAGCAGCTCACCGAGCCGCCCGCCGACCGGACGGAGGCTGAACTGCGGGTCCGGGCTGCCCTTCGGCCGGCCCAGGTGCGAGCAGACGACCACCTTCGCACCAGCCTCGACCAGCGCCGACAGGGTCGGCAGGACGGCGCGGATGCGGCCGTCGTCCGTGATGTCACCGGTCTGCTTGTCGAGCGGGACGTTCAGGTCGGCGCGCACCAGCACGCGCCGACCCGACACCCCCTCGGCGAGCAGGTCGTCGAGGGTCCGGATGCTCACAGCGACTGACCAACCAGCTTCACGAGGTCCACCAGGCGGTTCGAGTAGCCCCACTCGTTGTCGTACCAGCCGACGACCTTCACCTGGTTGCCGATGACCTTGGTCAGCGGCGCGTCGAAGATGCACGACGCCGGGTCGGTGACGATGTCGGTCGACACGATCGGGTCCTCGTTGTAGACCAGGATGCCCCGAAGCGGGCCGTCGGCGGCGGCCTTCATGGCGGCGTTGACCTCGTCCACCGAGGTCTCCCGGCCGACCGTGACGGTCAGGTCGGTGGTGGAGCCGGTCGGGATCGGCACCCGCAGCGCGTAGCCGTCGAGCTTGCCCTTCAGGTCCGGCAGCACCAGGCCGATCGCCTTCGCGGCGCCGGTGGAGGTCGGGACGATGTTCAGCGCGGCGGCCCGGGCGCGGCGCAGGTCCTTGTGGGGGGCGTCCTGCAGGTTCTGGTCCTGGGTGTACGCGTGGATGGTGGTCATCAGGCCCTGCTGGATGCCGAACGTGTCGTGCAGGACCTTCGCCATCGGCGCCAGGCAGTTGGTGGTGCAGGAGGCGTTGGAGATGATGGTGTGCTTGGCCGGGTCGTACTGGTCCTGGTTGACGCCCATGACGACCGTGACGTCCTCGTTCTTCGCCGGCGCCGAGATGATGACCTTCTTGGCCCCGCCGTCGATGTGCGCCTTCGCCTTGGTGCCGTCCGTGAAGAAGCCGGTCGACTCGATGACCACGTCCGCGCCGACCTCACCCCACGGCAGCGCCGCCGGGTCCTTCTCGGCGTACGCCTTGATGGTCCGGCCGCCAACGGTGATCTCGTCCGCGGTGGCCTTCACCTCCTGCGGGAGGCGGCCGAGGATGCTGTCGTACTTGACAAGGTGGGCGAGCGTCGCGTTGTCGGTCAGGTCGTTGACCGCCACGACCTCGATGTCAGCGCCGGACGCCAGCACTGCCCGGAAGAAGTTGCGGCCGATCCGGCCGAAGCCGTTGATGCCAACCCGGATGGTCACAGGTCCCATCTCCTCGCGTTCTGGTCCGCCGGCGTGGTGACCCGCGGCCGGCGGAGTGGTGTGCGCCGACCGTTGGAGCCGGCCGTTGACAGTTCATCTCGGCCGCCCCGCCGCGGTCTGTCGGACCTGACCGCCCGAGGCGGTGAGCACGGCGAGGAGTGCCGGTGCCGGCCCCCTTGCCGTACGCAGCGACCATATCCGAGCGCGCGGGGTCGCGCTGCGGCGGGTGGTGATCCTTCCCGCGCCGTAGGACCCGCCACCGTCCTATCAGACCACGAGCATGTCGGGCGTGACAGCCGCTTCGGTATCCGGGATGCCCAGGTCACGCGCCCGCTTGTCGGCGAGCGCGAGCAGCCGCCGGATCCGGCCGGCGATGGCGTCCTTGGTCAGCGGCGGGTCGGCGAGCGCGCCCAGCTCCTCCAGCGAGGCCTGACGGTGTTCCAGCCGCAGCCGGCCGGCCGAGGTCAGGTGGTTCGGCGCGTCCTCGGCGAGGATCTCCAGGGCCCGGGTCACCCGGGCGGCGGCGGCCACCGCGGCGCGTGCCGAGCGGCGCAGGTTCGCGTCGTCGAAGTTGGCCAGCCGGTTGGCGGTGGCGCGCACCTCGCGCCGCACCCGACGCTCCTCCCAGGCGAGGACGCTGGCGTGGGCGCCGATGCGGGTGAGCAGGGCGGCGATCGCGTCGCCGTCCTTGACGACCACCCGGTCCACCCCGCGCACCTCCCGGTTCTTCGCGGTGATGCCGATGCGGCGGGCCGCGCCGACCAGGGCGAGCGCCGACTCCGGGCCGGGGCAGGTGATCTCCAGTGCGCTGGACCGGCCCGGCTCGGTCAACGAGCCGTGCGCCATGAAGGCGCCCCGCCACGCGGAGACCGCGCAGCAGACGTTCGCGGCGACCACGTGCGGCGGCAGGCCCCGCACCGGCCGGCCGCGGACGTCGAGGAGCCCGGTCTGCCGGGCCAGGGACTCGCCGTCCTTGACGACCCGGACGATGAAGTGGCTGCCCTTGCGCAGGCCGCCGGAGGCGAGCACGTGGATCTCGCTCGGGTACCCGTACACCTCGGCGATCTCCCGCCGCAGCCGCCGGGCCACCGCGCCGGTGTCCAGCTCGGCCTCCACGACCACCCGGCCGGAGACGATGTGCAAACCGCCGGCGAAGCGCAGCAGCGCCGCCATCTCCGCCCGCCGACAACAGGGCTTGGGCACGTCGACCCGGCTCAGCTCGTCCTTGACCGCCGCCGTCATCGCCATTGTGCGTCCCCTCACGGACCGGTTCCGGCGTGTCGCCGGAGATTACGTACGTGTCTAACGAGCGGCGCCCAGGACCGGCACCAGAGCGGCACCGAGGGCCGCCGGATCATGACGGGGAGTGCCGTCGGTGACCGCGACAGGGGCGAGGACCAGCCGGGCACCAAGCGATTCTGCCGCACGCCCGACCGGTTCGGGATCACCCACCGCCTTGGAATCCCCGAGCACGTAGTCCACCTTCAACTCCGGTAGGTACCAGCGCAGCTCAGCCAGGTGGTCGGCGAGGGACAACCCGAACGTCTCCTTCTCCGCCGCCAGGTTGAGCGTGACCAGCCGGCGGGCCGGGCTCCCGACGATGGCGGCGGCCAGCTCCGGCACCAGCAGGTGCGGCAGCACGCTGGTGTACCAGCTGCCCGGCCCGAAGATCAGCCAGTCGGCCGCGCCGATCGCGTCCAGCGCCTGCGGGCAGGCCTCCGGTGCCTCCGGGTTGAGCCGCAGCGACTCGACCCGCCCCGTGGTGACGGCCACCTGGTGCTGGCCGGTGACGGTGTCGACGTCGTCGGGACGGGCCGGGTCGACGCCCCGGACCCGCGCCTCGATCCCCACCGGCTCGCAGGACATCGGCAGCACCCGGCCGACCGCGCCGAGCATGGCGCCGGCGTGCTCCAGGGCGGCCACCGGGTCGCCGAGCAGCTCCATCAGGCCGCAGAGGACGAGGTTGCCCACCGCGTGCCCGGCCAGCCCGTCGCCCTGCGGCACGGTGTGCCGGCCGGCGGCCCCGGTCCGGGTGCCCGGACCGGCCCCCGCCGCCGACACCTCGGCGAAGCGGTGCTGGAACAGCCCGGCGCTGCGCCGGGTCGACGGGTGGTCTCCGGCCAGCGCGACGAGGGCCTGGCGCAGGTCGCCCGGCGGCAGGCCACCCCGCTCGGCGCGCAGCCGGCCGCTCGATCCGCCGTCGTCGCCGACGGTGACCACGGCGGTGATGTCCAGGTCGAGCTCGGGTGCGCAGCGCCGCAGCGCACGCAGCGAGGCGGAGAGGCCGTGCCCTCCCCCGAAGGCGACCACGCGGGTGGCCGTCATTCGCGCCCCAGGTCGCGGTGCTGGGCGTTGGCGGCGATACCGGACTGGCGCAGCCGCGCGGCCAGTTCCTCGGCGATGGCGACGCTGCGGTGCTTGCCGCCGGTGCAGCCCACCGCGACGGTCAGGTAGCGCTTGCCCTCCCGCTCGAAGCCGGCGGTGGTGGCGTTGACCAGGTCGGCGTACGTGGCCACGAAGGCGTCCGCGCCCTCCTGGCCCAGCACGTACGAGCTGACCGCCTGCTCCCGCCCGGTGTGCTCGCGCAACTCCGGCACCCAGTACGGGTTCGGCAGGAACCGGGCGTCGCACACGAAGTCGGCGTCCGGCGGGAGCCCGTACTTGAAGCCGAAGGAGAGCACGGTGACCCGCAGCCGGCGGGCGTCCTCCCCGCCGAACAGCTCCTCGATGCGCCGCCGCAGCTGGTTGACGTTCAGGTGACTGGTGTCGATGATCACGTCGGCCTGGTCGCGGGCCTCCGCCAGGAGCCCACGCTCCACCGCGATGCCGTCGGCGAGCCGGCCCTCTCCCTGGAGGGGGTGCGAGCGGCGGACGCTCTCGAACCGCCGGATCAGCACCTCGTCGTCGGCGTCGACGAAGACCACCCGGGGCGAGAAGCCGCGTTCCTTGAGCTCACGGATCGCCCCCACCAGGTCGGTGGAGAACGCCCGCGAGCGCACGTCCAGCACCATCGCCGTACGCCGGGCGGCGCCGCCGGCCTTCATGGCCAGCTCGGCCATGTCGAGCATGAGCGCCTGGGGCAGGTTGTCCACCACGTAGTAGCCGACGTTCTCGAGAGCCCGGGCGACGGTGCTGCGACCGCCGCCGGAGACGCCGGTCACCACCACGAGGGTGGTGTCCGCCTCCGCCGGCACCGGCTGGCCCATGATCTCCGCAGCCGCCGTGGCGGCCTGCTCCGCGGTCCGCGCCTCGCTCACCAGAAAACCCCCACCCGTGACGTCGCGGCCGGCCCGGCCGCGCATGGTCAGTCAGCGACTCTAACGGCTCCGACCCCACCCGGGATTCCACGGGGTGGCGCCCGGAACACCTGATTGTCCGGATACGTCGTGTTCCACCCGGCCGACCGCCCGTCAGCGGTGGCGTCGGCCGTGGCGCTCGGCCGCGCTTGATATCCGGCGCTCGCGATGGCACCAGCCGGGTGTTCGGCCGCGCGTCAGCCGCGCGTTCGGCCGCGCGTCGGGGGTCGCTCGTAGACTGCGCCAATGTCCTCCCCCACGGATCAGCGGCCCGGCGCGCTGGAGGCGCTGCGCCGGGTCTTCGGCTACGACGCGTTCCGGGGCTTCCAGCAGGAGGTCGTCGACCACGTGGTGGCCGGCGGCGACGCGCTGGTGCTGATGCCGACCGGTGGCGGGAAGTCGCTCTGCTACCAGATCCCGGCGCTGGTCCGCGACGGCGTGGGCGTGGTGGTCTCGCCGCTGATCGCCCTCATGCAGGACCAGGTCGACGCCCTGACCGCGGTCGGCGTCCGGGCCGGCTTCCTCAACTCGACGCAGGACCCGCAGGCCCGGCGCCGGGTGGAGGCGGCGTTCCTCGCCGGCGAGCTGGACCTGCTCTACCTCGCCCCGGAGGCCCTCGCCGGCCGCGGCACGGTCCACCTGCTGGAGCAGGGGCGGATCGCGCTGTTCGCGATCGACGAGGCGCACTGCGTGTCGCAGTGGGGGCACGACTTCCGCCCCGACTACCTCAACCTGTCGATGCTGCACGAGCGCTGGCCGGGCGTCCCCCGCATCGCGCTCACCGCCACGGCCACCAGCGCCACCCGCGCCGAGATCGCGACCCGGTTGCGCCTCACCGAGGCCCGGCACTTCGTGGCGAGCTTCGACCGGCCCAACATCCAGTACCGCATCGTGCCCAAGCGGGAGCCACGCAAGCAGTTGCTCGGCCTGCTGCGCGACGAGCACGCGGGCGACGCGGGCATCGTCTACTGCCTGTCCCGGGCCTCGGTGGAGAAGACGGCCGAGTTCCTCGTCGGGAACGGGATTCCCGCCCTGCCGTACCACGCCGGGCTGGACGCGGCGACCCGGGCGGCGAACCAGCAGCGCTTCCTGCGCGAGGACGGGCTGGTCATGGTCGCGACGATCGCGTTCGGCATGGGCATCGACAAGCCGGACGTCCGCTTCGTCGCCCACCTGGACCTGCCGAAGTCGGTGGAGGGCTACTACCAGGAGACCGGTCGCGCCGGCCGCGACGGGCTGCCGTCGACGGCGTGGCTCGCGTACGGCCTCCAGGACGTGGTGCAGCAGCGCCGGATGATCGAGACGTCGGAGGGCGACCTGGCGCACCGGCGCAACCTGGCCGCCCACCTGGACGCGATGCTCGCGCTCTGCGAGACGGTCCGCTGCCGGCGGATGCAGTTGCTGGAGTACTTCGGTGAGACCTCCGCCGCCTGCGGCAACTGCGACACCTGCCTTGAGCCCCCGGAGTCCTGGGACGGCACGGTTCCCGCGCAGAAGCTGCTCTCCACGGTGTACCGGCTCGACCGCGAGCGCAACCAGCGGTTCGGCGCCGGGCACTGCGTCGACATCCTGCTCGGCCGCACCACCGACAAGATCACGCAGTACGGGCACGACTCGCTGACCGTGTTCGGCGTCGGCGCGGAGCTGAGCGAGGCGGAGTGGCGGGGCGTGATCCGCCAACTGCTGGCCGAGGGGTTGCTGGCGGTCGAGGGCGACTACGGCACCCTGGCCCTCACCGGGACCAGCGGCGAGGTGCTGGGGCGGCGCCGCACGGTCATGCTGCGCCGCGAGCCGGCCCGCGCGCCGTCGGGCCGGTCGGCGAAACCACGCGGCGCGGCGACCGTGGTCGCCGAGCTCACCCCGACCGCCGCCGGCGTCTTCGAGCGGCTGCGCGCCTGGCGGGCCGCCACCGCGAAGGAGCAGGGCGTCCCGGCGTACGTGATCTTCCACGACGCCACCCTCCGCCAGATCGCCAACGACGCGCCGGCCTCCCTCGCGGACCTGTCCCGGGTCAGCGGGGTCGGTGAGGCGAAGCTCGCGAAGTACGGCGAGCAGATCCTCACCGTCCTCGCCGAGACCTGACCCGACCCCCGTCACACCGCGCCGCGTCGCACCCGTTCCAAACTCCAAGCAACATCGGGGAAGTTGCTGCCTCAGCCGCGCGGGAGGCAGCGACTTCCCCGACGTTGCCGTCTCGTCGCCTGCGGGCGCGGCGGTCAGTCGGCGGCCTGAGGCTTCGACTCGCCGCCGAGCGCGGCGAGGATCGCCTCGGCTGTCCGCCGGCCGACGCCCGGCACCTCGGTGATCTCCTCCACGCTGGCGGCGGAGAGTCGCTTGAGCGAGCCGAAGTGCCGCAGCAACGCCTTGCGCCGCACCTCCCCCAGGCCGGGCACCCTGTCCAGCGCCGACTCGGTCATCCGCTTCGAGCGCCGCTGCCGGTGGAACGTGATCGCGAACCGGTGGGCCTCGTCACGGACGCGTTGTAGCAGGTAGAGCCCCTCGGAGGTGCGCGGCAGGATGACCGGGAAGTCGTCGTCGGGCAGCCACACCTCCTCCAGCCGCTTGGCCAGCCCGCACAGCGCCACGTCGTCGACGCCGAGCTCCGCGAGGGCCTGGGCGGCCGCCGCGACCTGCGGCGCGCCGCCGTCCACCACCACCAGCTGCGGCGGGTACGCGAACTTGCGTGGCCGCCCCGTCGTCGGGTCGATCAACGTGCCGACCCGCGGCTCGTCGGGGACTCCGTGCCCGGCCGGGGCCTCCGGGTCGTCGGCCGACTCGACGCCCGCCTCACCGGTCTCGGCCCGGGCGTCGAGGTAGCGGGCGAAGCGCCGCCGCAGCACCTCGGACATCGCGGAGAGGTCGTCGGTGGCGCCCCGGATGATGAACCGCCGGTACTCGCTCTTGCGGGGCAGCCCGTCCTCGAAGACGACCATGCTGGCGACGACGTCGGTGCCCTGGATCTGGGAGATGTCGAAGCACTCGATGCGCAGCGGCGACGTCCGCATGCCCAGCGCGTCGGCGATTTCGTCGAGGGCCTTGCTGCGGGTGGTGAGGTCGCCGGCCCGCTTGAGCTTGTGCCGGGCGAGCGCGTCCCTGGCGTTGCGTTCCACCGTCTCCAGCAGGGCGCGCTTGTCGCCGCGCTGCGGCACGCGCAGTGTCACCCGGCTGCCCCGGTGGGTGGAGAGCCAGTCGGCGAGCGCGTCGGCGTCGGCGGGCAGCTCGGGGACGAGCAGCTCCCGGGGGACGTCGGCCTCGCCGTGCTCTCCCCCGTAGACCTGGGTGCAGAAGTGGTGCACCAGGTCGCCGGTGGTCAGCTCCTCGGTCTTCTCCACCACCCAGCCGCGCTGGCCGCGCACCCGCCCGTCGCGGACGTGGAACACCTGGACGGCGGCCTCCAGGGGGTCGTCGGCGAACGCGACCACGTCGGCGTCGGTGCCGTCACCGAACACCACGGTCTGCTTCTCCAGCGCCCGGCGCAGGGCGGCCAGGTCGTCGCGCAGCCGGGCGGCCCGCTCGAACTCCAACTGCGCGCTGGCCTCGCTCATCTCGCGTTCCAGCTTGCGGACCATGGTGTCGGTGCGACCGCCCATGAAGTCGCAGAAGCCGTCGACGATGGCCCGGTGCTCGTCGGCGGAGACGCTGCCGACGCACGGGGCGGAGCACTTGCCGATGTAACCCAGCAGGCAGGGCCGGCCGACCTGGCCGGCCCGCTTGAACACGCCGGAGGAGCAGGTGCGCGCGGGGAAGACCCGCAGCAGCAGGTCGAGCGTCTCGCGGATCGCCCAGGCGTGCGAGTACGGCCCGAAGTAGCGCACCCCCTTGCGCTTCGCGCCCCGCATCACCTGCAGGCGCGGGAACTCCTCGTCGAGCGTGACGGCGAGGTAGGGGTAGGACTTGTCGTCCCGGTAGCGGACGTTGAACCTCGGGTCGTACTGCTTGATCCAGGTGAACTCCTGCTGGAGCGCCTCCACCTCGGTGGCGACGGAGATCCAGTCCACCGACTCGGCCGTGAACACCATCTGCCGGGTGCGCTGGTGCAGGTTGACCGGGTCGGCGAAGTACGAGTTGAGTCGGCTGCGCAGGTTCTTCGCCTTGCCGACGTAGATCACCCGACCGGTGCCGTCGCGGAAGCGGTAGACCCCCGGCGACTCCGGGATCGTGCCGGGCGCGGGACGGTAGGTCGAGGGGTCAGCCACGGCAGCAAGCCTAGTCCGCGCCCCCGACAGCCCCGGGTCGTCGGCGCACCCCGGATAACTGATTGACGTCTTCCGATGCAAGGCGGGAAAGGTTACCATCCGGTTTCCGAATGTTATTCGTGAATGATCCCCATCCCCCGGGAGATCACCATGCCGCGTACCCCCCACCCCCTGCTCGCCGGCGTCACCGCCCTCGCCGGGGTCGCCGCCCTGCTGGCCACCACCCCCGTCGCAGCCGACGCCACCACCGCGACGGCGAGCGCCACCGCGACGGCGACCGCCGCCGCCGCTACGGGCGCCCGCCCGAGCGTCACCACCTTCACCCCCGACGACCACTGTCTCGGCGAGTGCGGCGACATCCTGCCGCCCGGCCAGAACGGCAACGCCACGCTGGTCGAGATCCTGGGCCACCAGGCCCTCGGCACCCTGCCCCGGCACTCCGCCGACCAGCTCGGCCGGTACGCCGACCTCGTCTACGGCTACGCCGGCCTGCGCGAGGACCAGATCGGCACGTTCTTCAACGACGCCTCCTTCGGCGTCCCACCCGGTCAGGTCGAGCGGGACTACTCGCCGCGTGCCGACGTGCGGATCGTCCGCGACAAGGCGACCGGCGTCCCGCACGTCACCGGCACCACCCGAGGCGGAACCATGTTCGGCGCCGGGTACGCCGGTGCCGAGGACCGGCTGTTCACCATGGACCTGCTGCGCCGCGTCGGCCGGGGCAGGCTGACCTCGTTCGCGGGCGGCGCACCCGGCAACCGGGCATTGGAGCAGAGCGTCTGGCGCACCTCGCCGTACACCGAGGCCGACCTCCAGGCCCAGGTGGAGGCGCTGCGGACCAGGGCCGGCGCGCGCGGCGAGCAGCTCCACGCCGACGTGCAGGAGTACGTGGCCGGCATCAACGCCTACATCGGCGCCTGCATGGCGAACCGCAACTGCCCCGGCGAGTACGTGCTCACCGGCCACCTCGACGCGATAACCAACGCCGGCGGTCCGGAACCGTTCCGGATGACCGACCTGATCGCCATCGCCGGTGTCGTCGGTGGCCTGTTCGGCGGCGGTGGCGGGATCGAGATGCAGTCCGCGCTGGTCCGCATCGCCGCCCGCGCCCGGTACGGCCCGGTCGAGGGCGACCGGGTGTGGAACGGGTTCCGCGGCCGGAACGACCCGGAGACGGTGCTGACCCTGCACGACGGGCAGAGCTTCCCGTACGGCGACGCCGACGACGACGCCCCCAGCGTGGTGCTGCCCGACGCCGGGTCGGCGCGGGTGGAACCCGTGGTGGCCGATGCGACCGGCTCGGCCGCCGGCACGGCGGCGGCGACGTCGACCCGCTCGTCGGAGCTGGCGGCGGCGCTGTCCGGGCTCACCGTCGGCGCGGCCCACCGGGGCATGTCCAACGCGGCGGTCGTCTCCGCCGCCCACTCGGCCACCGGCCACCCGATCGCCGTGTTCGGGCCGCAGACCGGCTACTTCGCGCCGCAGCTGCTCATGGTGCAGGAGCTGCAGGGCCCGGGCATCAGCGCCCGCGGCGCCGCGTTCGCCGGCCTGAACCTGTACGTGCTGCTCGGCCGGGGCCGCGACTACGCGTGGAGCGCCACCTCCTCGGCCCACGACATCACCGACACGTACGCCGTCCCGCTGTGCACCCCCGACGGCGCGACGCCCACCCTGGCGAGCAACCACTACCTGTTCCGTGGCCGGTGCCTGCCGATGGAGGAGATCACCCAGGTCAACCGGTGGAGCCCGACGGTCGCGGACGGCACCCCCGCCGGGTCGTACAAGCTGGTCGCCCGGCGGACCAACCTCGGCCTGGTGGCGTGGCGGGGCACGGTCGACGGACGACCCCACGCCTTCACCCAACTGCGCTCCACCTACCGCCACGAGGCGACCTCGGCGATCGGCTTCCAGATGTTCAACGACCCCGGGCAGATGGGCACCGCCGACGCCTTCACCACCTCGGCGAACCACGTCGAGTACGCCTTCAACTGGTTCTACGTCAACTCCACCCAGGCGGCGTACTTCAACTCGGGACGCAACCCGGTACGCGCCGACGGGTCCAACCCGAACCTGCCGATGCGGGCCGAGCAGCGCTTCGAGTGGCAGGGCTACGACCCGGCCACGAACACCGCCAGGTACGCGCCGCTGGTGGCCCACCCCCGCTCCGTGGACCAGGACTACTACGTCAGCTGGAACAACAAGCAGGCCCACGACTTCGGCGCGGCCGACGGCAACTTCAGCTTCTCCGCCGTACACCGGGGTGACCTGCTGGACCGGCCGGTGCGGGCGGAGATCGCGGCCGGGCGGAAGGTCGACCGCGCGTCGCTCACCGCGCTCGTGCAGCGGGCCGGTCTCACCGACCTGCGCGCCGCCGAGGTGCTCGGGGAGCTGATCCGGGTGCTGGAGAGCCAGCCCGTCACCGACGCCACCCTGGCCGCCGAGGTCTCCCGGCTCAAGGCCTGGCGGGCGGCGGGGTCGCTGCGGGTCGAGACCGCACCCGGCTCGAAGGTCTACCAGCACGCCGACGCGATCCGGACCCTCGACGCGTGGTGGCCGCTGCTGGTCCGGGGCGTGTTCCGGGCACCGCTCGGTGCGGATCTCTACCAGTCGCTGGTCAACACGATGCAGGTCGACGAGCCGCCTTCCGGCCGCCACGGCGGCGACGTCTCGGACCTGCCGACCTCCGCGAACAGCGCCCAGACCCACAAGGGCTCCGCCTTCCAGTACGGGTGGTGGGGCTGGGTCGACAAGGACCTGCGCGCGCTCCTCGGCGAGCCGGTACGCGGCGGCCCCGGGCGGGCCTTCTGCGGCGACGGAAACCTGGCCGCCTGCCGGCAGGTCCTGCTCGACACGCTGCGGGCGGCGAGCACCACCCCGGCCGCCCAGGTGTACCCGGGCGACGAGCACTGCGCCGCCGGCGACCAGTGGTGCGCCGACGCCATCGTGCAGTCCCCGCTCGGCGGCATCACCCACGCGAAGATCGCCTGGCAGAACCGCCCGACCTTCCAGCAGGTCGTGTCGTTCCCGGCGCGGCGCGGCGACGACCTGCCGAACCTGGCGGCGGGCCGGCCGGTGACGGCGTCCAGCAGCCAGTGGTTCCACGGGCCCGGCCGGGCGGTCGACGGCGACGACCGGACCCGCTGGGCCAGTGCCTGGTCCGACGACCAGTGGCTCACCGTCGACCTGGGCACGGCGCGGCAGGTCGGCCGGGTGGTCGTCGCCTGGGAGGCGGCGTACGCCCGGTCGTACCGGATCGAGGTCTCCACGGACGGGACCAGCTGGCGCACGGCGTGGTCGACCACGGCCGGGGACGGCGGCACGGACGTGGCCGCCTTCCCCTCCGGGTCGGCCCGGTACGTGCGGATGCGCGGGCTGACCCGGGCCACCTCCTACGGGTTCAGCCTGTGGGAGATGGCGGTGTACGCCCGCTGAGACGAGGCCCGGCCGGCGCGGGTGTTTCCGCGCCGGCCGTGCGCCGGGTGCCTGGGTCACCGGGGGCGCCGCGGCGGGCCCGGCCCGGGTCAGGCGAGCGAGATCCGGTCGCCGTCGACCGTGACGTTCTTCGCCGGGAGAGGCTGGGTGGCCGGGCCGGCCTTCACCGAACCGTCCTCGATCGAGAACTTGCTGCCGTGGCAGGTGCAGTTGATCGTGCCGCCGTCGACGTTCGACACCGGGCAGCCCTGGTGGGTGCAGATCGGGTCGAAGCCCTTGAACTGGCCCGGCGACGGCTGCGTGATCACGACGCCCTGGGCGGCGAAGACCGCGCCCCCACCGACCGGGATGTCGGTCGTCCGGGCCAGGGACTGGGCGCCCTGCCGGTCGCCCCCGCCGGCGTCGCCGGTGTTGGACACGGCCGGGCCCGGGCTGGGCGCGCCGTCGCCGGAGTCGTCGCTGCCGCAGGCCGCCAGGACGACCGCCGCGCCGACGGCACCCGCGCCGGTCAGCAGCGCCCGACGGGTCTGGGTGCCCGGTCCGGTCAGCGCCTGATCGTCACTCATGCCTCGCCCTCTCCTCGACACGCCGCTCGTCATGATCCGCGGCTCTATCCCGGTACACGGACCACTCTGCCCGGCGGTTCACCCGATCGGCGACCCGGCCGCCGGCAACGGACGCCCAGGCTCCGGACCCGGGCCGGCTTCCGTCACCGAACCGCCGCCGGGCACGGACGCCGAGTGCCGGCCCCTGGGCGGACGTCCCGGCGGGGCTCAGCGGGCGCCGGCCGGCACCTTCCGCGTCGTCCGGGTCTTCGCGCCGTTGGCCTTGGCCGCCCGCGAGGTGGCCGCGGCGGCGCCCTTCGCCTCGCCGTCGAGCTTGAGGACCTGGCGCAGGAACTGGCCGGTGTGGCTCTCGGGCACCTCGGCGACCTCCTCCGGGGTGCCGGTGGCGAGCACCGTGCCGCCCCGGTGGCCACCCTCGGGGCCCATGTCGATGATCCAGTCAGCCGACTTGATCACGTCGAGGTTGTGCTCGATGGTGATCACCGTGTTGCCCTTGTCGACCAGCCCCTCCAGGACCATCAGCAGCTTGCGGATGTCCTCGAAGTGCAGACCGGTCGTCGGCTCGTCGAGCACGTATACCGTCCGCCCGGTAGAACGCTTCTGCAACTCGGAGGCGAGCTTCACGCGCTGCGCCTCGCCGCCGGAGAGGGTGGGCGCGGGCTGGCCCAGCCGGACGTAGCCGAGACCGACGTCGACCAGGGTCTTCAGGTGCCGGTGAATGGCCGGGATGGCGGAGAAGAACTCGGCGGCCTCCTCGATCGGCATGTCGAGCACCTCGGCGACCGTCTTGCCCTTGTAGTGCACCTCCAGGGTCTCCCGGTTGTACCGGGCGCCCTTGCAGACCTCGCACGGGACGTACACGTCGGGCAGGAAGTTCATCTCGATCTTGATCGTGCCGTCGCCGGAGCAGGCCTCGCAGCGGCCACCCTTGACGTTGAACGAGAACCGGCCGGGGCCGTACCCCCGGACCTTCGCCTCCGTGGTCTCGGCGAAAAGCTTTCGGATGTGGTCCCAGACGCCGGTGTAGGTGGCCGGGTTGGAGCGCGGGGTGCGGCCGATCGGCGACTGGTCCACACCGACGACCTTGTCGACGTGCTCCAGGCCGGCCACCCGGGTGTGCCGGCCCGGCACCAGCCGCGCGCCGTTGATCTGGTTGGCCAGTACGGCGTGCAGGATGTCGTTGACCAGGGTCGACTTGCCGGAGCCGCTGACCCCGGTGACCGCGATCAGCTGGCCGAGCGGGAAGCTCACCGTCAGGTTGCGCAGGTTGTGCTCGCGGGCGCCGTGCACGGTCAGCTCCCGCCCCGGCGTCTGCGGGCGACGCTGCCGGGGCGTCGGGATCACCTTGCGGCCGGACAGGTACGCCCCGGTGACCGAATCCGGATTGTCCAGCAGGGCCGGGACGGACCCGCTGTGCACGATCCGGCCGCCGTGCTCGCCGGCGCCCGGGCCGATGTCGACGATCCAGTCCGCGGTGCGGATGGTGTCCTCGTCGTGCTCGACCACGATCAGCGTGTTGCCCAGCCCGCGCAGGCGGACCAGCGTCTCGATCAGGCGGTGGTTGTCCCGCTGGTGCAGGCCGATCGACGGCTCGTCCAGCACGTACAGCACGCCGACCAGACCGGAGCCGATCTGGGTGGCGAGCCGGATGCGCTGGGCCTCGCCCCCGGATAGGGTGCCGGCGGGCCGGTCCAGGGAGAGGTAGTCGAGGCCGACGTCGAGGAGGAACCGCAGCCGGGCGTTGATCTCCTTGAGGACGCGCTCGGCGATCAGCTTCTGCCGGTCGGTCAGCTCGATGCCGGCCAGCAGGTCGGCGCACTCCCCGACGGACAGGTTGCAGACCTCGGCGATGCTCTTGCCGGCGAGGGTCACCGCGAGCACCTCGGGCTTGAGCCGGGCGCCGCCGCAGGCCGCGCAGGGCACGTCCCGCATGTAGCCCTCGTACTTGTCGCGTGACCACTCGGACTCGGTGTCCGAGTGGCGGCGCTCGATCCACTGCACCACGCCCTCGAAGCCGGTGTAGTAGGAACGCTCACGGCCGTACTTGTTCCGGTAGCGCACGTGCACCTGGTCGTCGGAGCCGTGCAGGATCGTCTTCTGCGCCCGCGACGGCAGCGCCCGCCACGGCGTGTCGACGTCGAAGTGCTCCGCCTCGCCCAGCGCCTCCAGCAGGCGCAGGAAGTATTCCAGGTTGTGGCCGGTCGACCAGGGCTGGATCGCGCCCTCGCGCAGGGTGCGCTCGGGGTCCGGGACGACCAGCTCCGGGTCGACCTCCTTCTTGGTGCCGAGGCCGGTGCACTCGGGGCAGGCGCCGTACGGTGCGTTGAAGGAGAAGACCCGGGGCTCCAGGTCCTCGATGGCGAGGGGGTGGTCGTTGGGGCAGGCCAGGTGCTCCGAGTAGCGGCGCTCCCGCTCCGGGTCGTCCTCGGGCAGGTCGACGAAGTCGAGCAGGACGATGCCGCCGGAGAGGCCGAGCGCGGCCTCGACCGAGTCGGTCAGCCGCTGCTTGGCGCTGGGCTTGACGCTGAGCCGGTCGATGACCACCTCGATGGTGTGCTTCTCCTGCTTCTTGAGCTTCGGCGGCTCGGTCAGCGGGTGCACGACGCCGTCGACGCGGGCCCGCGCGTAGCCCTTGGCCTGGAGCTCGGCGAAGAGGTCCACGTACTCGCCCTTGCGGCCGCGCACGACCGGGGCGAGCACCATGAACCGGGTGCCCTCGGCCATCGCGAGGACCCGGTCGACGATCTGCTGGGGGCTCTGCCGGGAGATCCGCTCCCCGCAGACCGGGCAGTGCGGCTCGCCGATGCGGGCGAAGAGCAGGCGCAGGTAGTCGTAGACCTCGGTGATCGTGCCCACGGTCGACCGGGGGTTGCGCGAGGTCGACTTCTGGTCGATGGACACGGCGGGGCTCAGGCCCTCGATGAAGTCCACGTCCGGCTTGTCCATCTGGCCGAGGAACTGCCGGGCGTACGACGAGAGCGACTCGACGTAGCGGCGCTGCCCCTCGGCGAAGATCGTGTCGAACGCCAGGCTCGACTTGCCCGACCCGGACAGCCCGGTGAACACGATGAGGGCGTCCCGCGGCAGGTCGAGACTGACGTCACGCAGATTGTGCTCGCGCGCGCCACGGATGATCAGTCGGTCGGCCACGGTGGCTGTACTCCCGGGTGCAGAAGATGGGGTGGTTCTGTCCGCTCGACGGCCCGTCCGAGCGGTTGTGCGGGCGCGGGAAAGGCGCCTCGGCAAGACTAGTCCTGAGGTACGACACTTTCCCTCGCCCGCACATTCCCCCAGCTCAACCCGGTCCGGTGGACCGCCGGCACCCGGCCGCCGGCCGCCGGGCACCCGGCCGCCGGGGCGTCGGACGCCGGGGCGTCGGACGCCGGCGGGTCAGAAGTCCCCCGCCGCGGGCGGTCGGGCGGACCGGCCCGCCCGCCGGCGCCCGCCACGCCAGCCGCCGCGCCGTTCCGCGGCGAGCCGGGCGTCGCGCCGCCGCGTCTCGTACCCCACCTCGCGTTGCAGCCGTCGCCAGCTCTCCCACCGCCGGGCGGTCAGCTCCCCGGACTCCAGCGCCTCCCGCACCGCGCACGCCGGCTCCCCGTCGTGCCCGCAGTCGGCGTACCGGCAACCGGTGGCCAGCGCGGCGATGTCGGCGAACGCCCGGTCCAGACCGGCGGAGCCGTCGAGCAGGCCCACCGCCCGTACCCCCGGGGTGTCCAGCACGGCCCCGCCGCCCGGCACCGGGACCAGCGCCCGCCAGGTGGTGGTGTGCCGGCCCTTGCCGTCGACCCGGCGGATCGCCTGGGTCGGCATCACCACCGCCCCGGCCAGGGCGTTGACCAGGCTCGACTTGCCCGCGCCGGACGGCCCGAGCAGGCCCAGCGTCCGGCCCGGCGCCACCTCCGCGCGCAGCGGGCCGAGCCCGCTGCCGTGTTCCGCGCTGACCGGCAGCACGGGCACGCCGGGCGCCACGGCCGCGATCTGCCGGGCCAACGCCGCCGGGTCGGGGGCCAGATCGGCCTTGGTCAGAACCACGACCGGGCGCGCGCCGGACTCGTGGGCGAGCGCGAGCAGGCGCTCGATCCGTGCCATGTCCGGTTCCGGGTGCACCGGCTCGACCACCGCCGCGGCGGTCAGGTTCGCGGCCAGCACCTGGCCGCTGGCGTCCTTGCCGGCGGTACGGCGGACCAGCGCGGTTCGCCGGGGCAGCACCGCCTCGACCGTGACGTTGCCGTCCGGCCAGGTGGCGAGCAGCACCCAGTCACCCGCGCAGGGCAGGCAGGTCAGGTCCCGGGCGGCGGCGGCCAGCACCGCCCCGCCGAGCGTGGCGCGGACCGGGCCGTCCACGCCGAGGACGGTGCACACGCCGCGGTCGACCCGGGCCACGCGGCCCGGTCGCTGGTCGGTGCGCCGTCGTACGTCACGCGCCCGGTCGGCGTCCCAGCCGAGGGCGGTCAGGTCGATCGTCATGGCGTCCTCACGGGTGTGGGTTCGGATGGCTCACGCGTGCTCCGACCGGCACGATCACCACCTCCTCCGACCTCCCGGTGCCGCGTTCGACGCCGACGGTAGGGCGCGCGGCGACCCGCCGAAAGCGATTTCCGTTCCTCTCATGACGCAGGAGTGAGCTCATGATCGGATGTCCTGCCTTGCGGTGGGACGGTCCCGGTCTTGCCCACAGACGTGGTGCCGGGTTGACGTTTCACAGCCACCGGCCCCGCGGGCGGGGTCTTACAGTCGGCTCGGCGTCCGTTTAGCGTCTCCGGGCCACTCCCGGCGACGGCGGCCGCCAGGGCCGCCAGGTTGCGTGCGGCGTTGACGTCCCGGTCCGCGACCAGGCCGCAGGTGGTGCAGGTGAAGGTGCGCTCGGACAGGGCCAGCTTGGTTCTCACCGCTCCGCAGCCCGAGCACGTTTTCGAGGAGGGGTACCAGCGATCGGCCACCACCAGCCGGCCGCCGTACCACTGGGTCTTGTAGACGAGTTGCCGGCGGATCTCGGCGAAGCCGGCATCAGCGATCCGCCGGGACAGTCTGCGGTTGCGCAGCATGCCGGCGACGTTGAGGTCCTCGACCACGATCGTGCCGTACGTGGCGGCGAGGCGGGTGGTGAGCTTGTGCAGGCCGTCGCGGCGCAGGTTCGCCACCCGGGCATGCACCCGGCCGAGCCGGCCGCGCGCCCGCTGCCACCGCTTAGTGAGCGTTTGAGAAGTGGGGCGGGTCCGTCGGCGTGTCGTGTTGGACGTGAGAGAAGGCCCTCGGTAGGTCCGGTGGTGTCGAGCCAACCGTTTCCATGCCGAGGGCCTTCTGATGACGTTGTACCCGATCGCTGGTGTCCAGTCTGTGTCGCCTCGCCGGTATCCCGCGCAGCGGGTGCGGCGGGAGCGGGAGCGTGCGGTGCGGCGGCGGTATCCCAGTGATCTGACTGATGCGCAGTGGGCGTTGATTGCGCCGCTGGTCATGCCGGCGCCGGGTGTTCGTCGGGGGCGGCCGCCAGCGCATCCGATGCGGGCGATCGTCGCGGCGATTCTGTACGTGACCTGCACGGGCTGCCCGTGGCGGGCCCTGCCCCGGGAGTTCCCGCCACCGGGAACGGTGTACTGGTGGTTCGCCCGGTGGCGTGATGATCACACGTTGATGCGTCTGCACGACCGGCTGCGGGAGCAGTGCCGCACCGCCGCCGGCCGCCACCGACACGCCACGGCGGGGATCATCGACTCCCAATCGGTGCGCGCCGCGGACACCGTGCCCCGACACAGCCGCGGCTTCGACATGGCCAAGAAGGTCAACGGCCGCAAACGCCACATCGTCGTGGACACCCTGGGCCTGCTGCTGGCCGTCATGGTCACCGCAGCACACGTCAACGACCGCAGCGTCGCCCGGCACCTGCTGTGGCGCACCCGCCTGTTTCACCCCGGCCTGCGCCTGGTCTGGGCCGACGGCGGTTACATCGGCACCCTGGCCACCTGGGCCCGCCACGCCCTGGACCTCACCGTGCAGCTGGTCCGCAAACTCCCCGGACAACACACCTTCGTCGTGCTGCCCCGACGCTGGGTCGTGGAACGCACCTTCGCCTGGATCAGCAAGAAACGCCGATGCGTGCGCGACTACGAACACCTACCCGCCAGCCACGCCGCGTTCGTCACCTGGGCCATGATCCACGTCATGGTCACCCGCCTGGCCCGAAACACGAACCCGGCCCAGGCCAACACCTGAGCCGAGATCTCAAACGCTCACTAAGAGCGTGTTTGAGATGGGGTTGATCAGGTTCAGGTGAAGGTGCGGCGGGCTTGACGCCGGGCTGGTCGGCCGCGGGTGATGCGGCGGGTGAT